>NZ_JANINH010000002.1:0-431754 GCF_024580155.1 Methyloversatilis sp. XJ19-13
CCCCGTGTTGTCAAAGCCCGGCCAAAGCGCTACACCGTCCGCGTTCTGAAAAAAGACCTTAACTGAACGGTATTACCGCTCCGCCCTCGCCGCGATACGCACTCCGCAAAACGATGGTCGCTGCACGATCGCGGCGGGGCCGCCGCACCCACAGCCAATCCCACAGCGAGAACTCCCAACAGCCGGCTAGCTCGTCCGCAGCGCCTGCGTCACCTTGCCGTGCAGGTAGAACAGCGCGCCGACATCGCTGCTCAACTCGAAATCTTCGGCGTCCGGGTGTGCGTAGTCGTATTCGCCGGTGCGCAGCAGGGCGTCGCCGACGAATCCCTCGCCCTCGATCACCAGGTATTCACCCTCGGCAGCGGCGAGCGCCTTCGGCACCCGGGCGCCGGGCGCGACGCGCAGCAGCATCGATGCTTCGTCTGCGCCGTCGAACAGGCGCTTGGCCTGCACGCCGGGTGACAGGTCAGACCACAGGCCTTCGCCGGCGCGGATCGTGTGCGGGGCGCTGCCGCGGCTGGGCAGCCAGGCGGTGACCATGTCGCGGATCACCCGGCCGGTGTGGCCGAGCGATACACCGCGCAGATAAATCAGCGCGCCGCCGGTCGAGCGCACGCGCCCGTGCCGGCTGCCAGCCGGCGCTTCGTGATAGTCGCCTGCACGGATGTCGAGGTCGTCCATCTGCAGGTCGCCGCGCAGCACCAGACATTGTTCGTGCTCGTGATGACGATGCATCGGCAGGGCGGCGCCCGGGTCGAATTCGACCAGCACCGAGCGCGTGCTCGCGCCTTCGTTCAACAGCTTGGCGCGTACGCCATCGACCACGCGCGCCCAGCCGTCGTCGCCCGCACGTATCCGGGTGTGTTGTGCCCGGGCCTGCACGCTGTCGCGGGCGCGTGCCAGCAGCCGGCTGCGCAAGGCGTCGCTGCGCGCCGGCTCGAGTGCGACCGGCGTGAGCGCCACGGCCAGCAGTTGCTGCAGCGTGTCGCCCGTGTCGTTGTCGGGTGGAAGCGGCGGCGTGCTCATGCGTGGGTATCCAGTGCGGCCATGTCCGGCGGAAGTACCTTTCCCAGCGCGGTCAGCGCGCGCCGGATGTGTGATTTGACAGTGCCCAGTGGCAGGGAGGACTGAACGGCAATCTCTTCGTGCGTCAGTCCGCGGAAAAACGCCAGTGACAGCAATTGTCGCGGAAGCGCGTCCAGCGATTCCAGCGCGGCGTGCAGCGCGTGCTGCCGTTGCACGGCTTCGAGCAGGTTCTGCGGATCGCCTTCGCAGGCGGCTTCGACGGCCATCAGTGTTTCCGGCTCCGGATGCAGCTCCGCGTCGTCGGTGCGGCGCAGCGCGTCGAGTGCCCGGCTGCGCGTCATTGTCATCAGCCAGGCCATCGGGTTGCCGCGTGCGGCGTCAAAGCGCAGGGCCTGCCGCCACGCTTGCCAGAACACTTCCTCGGCGACCTCCTCGGCGATCTGCGGGTTGCGCGTGATGCGCAGCGCGAGACCGTACACGCGGCGCACCGTGTGGTCGTAGAGCAAGCCGAGCGCAGCTTCGTCGCCGTCGGCCATGCGGCCGATGAGCGCGCACAGCAGCGCCTCGTCGTCAGACGAAGGGCTGGGCGCTGCGGTGTCGGATGACATCGGGTTCATGGGGACAAATGCCGACAGGACGACGATCGGGAATGTCTGCGCAAACGGTGCGCTGCAGCCCATGATCCTTCCCTGATTGCCCTGTTGAACTCCTTACGCGGCGCGTCGCGATACGGATGCAGCGGCATGTGGCATGGGGCCAGCGCATCAGTCGAGCATCAATCGCATCACCTTCATGTCCGAGCCCGAGAATCCATGCTGCCGGTAGAAGCGTTGCGCATCGAGGTTGTGACCATCGGTCAGAAGCGTGATGCGGCGGCACCCGCGCTGCCGTGCGCAGTCGATCGCGGCCTCGAGCAGCTGGCCGCCGCAGCCGCGGCCGCGCTGCCCGGGCGCCACCACCATGTCTTCCAGCAGTGCGACGCGGCTGCCGAGCGCGGTGCTGGTCAGATAGAGGAGGCTCACCATGCCGACCGGACGGTTGTCTTCGGTGAGTACGAGGATGTCACCGCCGCCCGGCGCCTCGAGGATGCGCTGCAAACCGCGCGCCTGCGTTGCCGCGTCGGCGACGAATTCGACTTCCTGCCCGAACAGCTGCGCGAGCAGGGCGCACAGGTCGGGAATGTCGGCGAACGTGGCGTGACGCAGCGTCTGCATGGTCAGTGCGTGCCTTCTTCGGCCGCCAGCTTGCGCCGCATGCGCCGCAACCCGAGCGCAGCCAGCCCTGCGATGACCGGAATCGAAATCGCGGTGATCGTTTCCGGGCTGAGCGGCAGCCAGGCATGCAGGCCCTTCGCGAGGTACTGCACGAGTTGCGAGGCGTAATAAGTGATGGCGACGATGGACAGGCCTTCGACCGTCTCCTGCAGCCGCATCTGCAGTTTCGCGCGCCGGTTCATCTGTCCCAGCAATTCCTGGTTCTGACGCTCCAGTTCGATGTCGACCCGGGTGCGCAGCAATTGCGAGTTGCGCGCAATCCGCCCCGACAGTTCCTCCTGCCGCCGTGCAATGGCTTCGCAGGTGTTGATCGCGGGTGCCAGCCTGCGGTCCATGAATTCGCCGATGGTCGGAAAGCTTTCGACCCGCTGTTCGCGCAATTCGCCGATCCGGCTGGTGACCAGCCGGTAGTAGGCCTGCGCCGCACCGAAGCGGAAGGTGGTGCGCGCCACCGAACGTTCCACCTCGGCAGCGAGCCGGGTCAGGTGCGACAGCACAGTGCGTTCGTCTTCCGGCGTTGTCGCCGTGCCCATGCTGTCCATCAGGTCGGCAAGTTCGCCTTCAGCGCGGCCGAGCAGGCGCCCGACGTCCTTGGCGACCGGAAAGGCGAGCAGGGCCATCACGCGATAGGTTTCGATCTCGAGCAGGCGCTGCACGGTGCGACCTGCCTGGCGCGGCGTCAGGCGCTCGTCGAGCACCAGGTAGCGCGACCAGCCGTCGGTCAGCATGAAATCGGTGAACACCCATGCCGCACCGTCGGCGACCTGGGCGGCAACGCCCTGGCGACCGCTGGCGATCAGACCGTCCATGACGGATTTCGGGCCGAGCGCCGTGGTGGATTGCAGCTCGATGTGCGTGGCCACGATCACCGAGCCTGGCAGTCCTTCCAGCCAGCCGGGCGGCACGCGCGGCAGCGCGCCGTGACGTGCGTCGGTTTCGTCGGCACGCGGCGTGCAGAAGAAGGCGTAGCTGGAAAATTCGTTGTGCCGCTCCCACTTCAGCAGGAAGTCGCCGACATCAAGCTGCAGGTGACCGCCATCCGCCTCCGGCAACGGCCGGGCAAAGGCGTCCGCCAGGGCCCGCAGCTGCTTCAGTTCGCTGTCTTCCGTCGTCCCGTCATGGACCAGCGCGAGGTAGGACACGCGTTGAGGATGCGTCAGCGACACCGGCGGTCGGGCGTGCACCTCGTTGTTCAGCTTGTAGCGCAATGGGTGCTGGGGCAGATGGCCGAGCGTGCGGGCGGGGCTGTCGTTATCAGGCATGGGGCAGGTGCAGGGGGCGGCATGATCGGGTTGAACCGGACGGATTGTGCAGCACGCTGCGCGATGGCGATACACGCCGGTGATCCAGGTCGGCGATTCAAACCGGTAGAACGCGCCCGATCCGGCAGAGGGCAGCGCCTGCACGCGGGTGGCGAGCGCCGTGACGGATGTCACGGCAGCTGGCCACGGCCGCGCCGTTCGGGTGCCGGTTCCTGCCGTTCGTCATTGGCGGCTCGCGCCGGACGGTCGTCATGACGTAAGTTGAGATCAGAATTCCTTTTCCGGTCCAGCCTGTCCATGACGCGTCTTCGCCCTGCGCACGCCGGCTTCACGATGATCGAGCTGATGATCGTGGTCACCCTGATGGCCATCCTGGCGGCTTTCGCATTTCCAGCATTCCAGAGCTTCATTGCGTCGAGCCGCCTCACGGCCGAGTCGAACGAGTTGCTGTCGGGCATGAATCTGGCGCGCTCAGAGGCAGTTCGGGTTCAGCGGCGCGTAGTGCTGTGCCGGGCGGCGGCGGCCGACGGTGCGGTGAATTTCAGTGCGACCAACGGTTGCGTGACCACGGCAGACAGCCAGCCCTGGCAGGCCTGGGCGGTGTTCGTCGACGAGAACAGCAACGGTGCCATCGATGGCACCGAGCGCATCCTGCGCATGCAGGCCATTACCGGCAACGCGCTGGAACTGATTTCGAACGATGCATTGGCTGCCGCGGGCAACCGCATCGCCTTCCGGCCGGACGGCATGGCACGTGGCCAGAATTCACTCGCGCTGCAGGCAGCGGAAGTTCGCGTGTGCGACCGCAGCGGTGCGCTCAGTGGCAACAACATGCGTGTGGTATCGCTCGTGTCGGGCAGTCGCATGTCGATTGCACGCGGGAATGACGCAAATTGCGGGGTGGTCGTGCAGCCCGTGGAAGAGGGTGGTGGTGGCAGCACACCGGTGGAGGGAAGCTGATGAAGCATCAATCGAGACCGATGCAGCAGGGCGTATCGTTGATCGAAGTACTGGTCGCGCTGTTCGTGCTGGCCTTCGGCATGCTCGGCATTGCCGGCATGCAGACCATGGCGATGAAGGCGAACCAGAGCGCCTTCGAGCGCAATGCGGCGGTGATCGCGGCCTATTCGATGGCCGACCGCATGCGCAGCAATCAGGTGCTGGCGCGCAACGGCACCTACAACCGCGATCTGCCGGCTTCCGGGTGCGAGATACCAACCGGTACCGAGCCGGCGACGATCGACATCAATCAGTGGCTGACCGGCCTGGCGAACAATCTTGGCGCCGGTTCGTGCGGTGGCATCACCTGCTCCGGCACGCCGGTGTCCTGCCGCATCACCGTGCGCTGGGACGACAGCCGGGTGACCAACGGCGTGAGCGATCACACATTCCAGGTGGACGTCCGCATATGAACATCTTCCGTTCTTCCCAGCGCGGCACATCGCTGGTCGAGGTGCTGGTCACGCTGGTGCTCGGCCTGGTGGTGTCGGCGGGTGCCATCGCCATGGTGATCAGCAACCGAGAGGCCTACCGCTCGACCGAGGCGCTGTCGCGCATCCAGGAATCGACCCGCATGGCGTTCGAGCTGATGTCGCGCGATCTGCGTGCCGTCGGCATCAATGCCTGCAACGGTGGCCGCTCCCGCGTGTTGAATTTGCTGGCCAATCCGACCACGAACTGGTGGTCGAACTGGTCCGACGCGACGCGCGGGCTCCGTGGCTTCAACAACACGGAAGCGTCGCTGGCCGCCGTCATCGGCACCGGCGTCGGGCAACGGGTAACCGGTACCGATCTGGTCGAGGCGATACACGGCGGGACGGCAGCGATGTCGGTCAGCGTGCACAACGACGCGGCATCGACCCTCACGCTTGCCGCGCCGCACACGCTGGCCAGCGGTGATCTGGTCGTGCTGTGCGACTTCGATAACAGCGCGATCTTCCAGGTCAGTGCGGTCGATGCGTCGACCAATTCGCTCGGACACGGTATCTACGCAGGCTCGCCGGGCAATTGCTCCAGTGGTCTCGCGTTCCGCACGCCGCTGACCTGCGACGCCGGTACGGGCGTGCGCAAGGTGTTTCCACCCGGCTCTCAATTGATGCGTTTGCAGGCGGCGGCATGGTTCGTCGGCAACAACGGTCGCGGCAGCAACACGAACAGCCCGACTTCATTGTATCGGGTCAGCGTTGGCAACAACGGCGCCGGCAGCGCAGCTCAGGTGGCAGAGGAAATCGTCGAAGGCGTACGTGACATGCAGATCACCTATCGCCTGCCGGGCGGCGACTACCTCACGGCGACGGACGTCACGGCGCTCAATCGCTGGAACGAGGTCGTCGCTATCCAGATCCAGCTCGATATCGATGCGCCGGATACCGGTACGGCGACAAATGCCGTGGGCGCCCGGCTCACACGGCGAATTTCCCATGTCGTGAATCTCAGGAACCGTGTGTCATGAGTGTGCGACAACCGAATCTGCGTACGCAGCGCGGCGCCACGCTGCTGGTCGCGCTGGTGATGCTGATCGTCATGACCCTGCTCGGGTTGGCGAGTATCCGCGGCACCAGCATGCAGGAGAAGATGGGCGCGAACATGTACGACCGCAGTCTGGCTTTCCAGGCGGTCGAATCTGCGCTGCGCGAGGCCGAAGCGAGCATTACCGTCACGACGACCGTCACCAACAGCAACGGGCTGTACTGCCTGCCCGGTGGCACGCCGCCGCTGTGCGCCGTCGCGGCACCGACGCCGCCCAGCGGTGGGGAAGGTGGCGAGGGTGGTTCGGAGAGCACGCCGGTCGCACCTGCCTACTCCGAACGCTGGAACGATTCCACGACCCAGTGGCGACAGGCCACCACCTGGTGGGGCCAGATCGATACGGCAATGAAAGCCCGCCTCAGCGACACCAGCAACACCCCGCCGGAATTCATCATCGAATACATGGGTGAATTCGAGGACGGCACCGGCTGTGGTCAACGCGGCAGTACCTCGTGCCGCGGGCCGCGCTACCGCATCACCGCGCGCATGCCGCCGGTCGAGGGGCGGCCGAACGTTGCCTTGCAGACCACCTATCGTCCATAGAATGAACCGGGAGTTCCGCTCATGAGTGCTGTTCGTTCTTTCGCCACTGCCGGCCTGCGTGCTGCCTGCGCAAGCGTGACCGGGGTCTGGCTGGCGTGTTTCCCAGTGCAGGCGCAGGTGCCTATTTCCAGTAATCCGCTGATCCTGAATGTGACGGCAGCGCCCAATGTGCTGATGATCCTCGACAATTCCGGCTCGATGCTGTGGGAGGCCTTGCCCGACAGTTTCGTCGGCCTGTGGGATTTCGAGTACTCGATCCGTGCGGGCACCGCAAACAGGTCCTCATACATGCCCGATTACGACAACGCCAACATCCTTAATGTGGCGATGCGTACCAGCCAGATAAACCGGGTCTACTACAACCCAGCCGTGACCTATCGTCGCTGGACAGGTCCGGAAGGCACGCAGTACCCCGCGTCCGATCCGACCAATGCGAAGTACACCCCGGCCGATACATCGGGTATTGACCTTACTGTGGAACAATCGGCGCGCTTCCGCTGGGTCACCAATACGACGGCCACGACTTTTTCTTTCAACACGACCAATGTGCCGCGGAGCGCATCGGCTCCTTGCACCACCTTCGACGAAGTCGACGATGATCCAAACACGGTGGATACCCGCAATTGCGTAAAAACCTTCTGGCCGATGACCTGGTACGTCTACAAAGGCACCGGATCGGATCTGGAGCGTATCAATTACTACCGCTACCAGATTCGCGGCAATGATGCCGACCGCGTCGATCTTGCCGATGGCTCGGTGACTGCCGTCACCACGTTCAACTGGGCGGGCGGGGTGACACGCACCATCGCCGAGGAAAAGCAGAACTTCGCCAACTGGTTCACCTACAGCCGCAGCCGTCGCGATGCGGCCAAGAACGGGGTCAGCGCCGCATTTTCGACACTGGGCGAAAATTACCGCATCGGGTACAGACCGCTGAATGGCACTACGGGTCAGCTGGATATCCCGCTGACCGGTGGCTTCGCCGGCACCAACCGCGAAACCTGGTTCACGAACATGTTCGCGTCCAGCGGTTCGAGTACCACACCGCTGCGCGTGGCGCTGGCGCGCGCCGGTGAGTACTACCGCACGACCACCGGTGAAAACGATCCGTGGGGCCCGGCAGAGCCTGATGGTCTGCTCAGTTGCCGCCAGAGCTTCACCATCCTGACTACGGACGGTTATTACAACGATACAACCACCGGTGTAGGCAACGTGAACGCTGCAATCGGCAATGAGGATGGTGAAGAAGGGGCTCCTTACGCAGATACGCGCTCGCGTACGCTTGCCGACGTTGCCATGTACTACTACAAGAATGACTTGCGCAGCGACATTGCCAATCGCGTTCCAACCAGCGATGCCGATCCCGCGGATTGGCAACATATGGTCACCTTTGGTGTGGCATTGGGACTGGAAGGCTCGCTCAATCCCGAGACGGATCTTCCGCGGCTGACTTCGGGCGAGCTGTCCTGGCCCAACAACAACACCGACAGCGGCAAGCTGGACGATCTGTGGCACGCCACGCTCAACGGTCGCGGCAAGTTCGTCAGTGCGGCCACGCCGGAAGAATTCGCGAACGGTCTGAAGGGCGCTCTGGATACCATCGTGCAGCGCACCGCCTCGTCGTCCAATCTCGGCGTGTCGTCGACCGAACTGCGTGAAGGCAGCAAGGTTTTCCAGGCACGCTTCACCAGTGAGGTCTGGACCGGCGATCTGTGGGCCTTCACGGTGACTTCCGGCGGTCTGGGCACGACGCCGCAGTGGAAGGCTTCGGAACAGCTGCCCGCAGCGGCCAGCCGCAATATCTATTCCCGCAACGGGTCACTGGGTATCTCCTTTCTGTGGGACAACCTCAGCGACACCCAGAAGGCGCAGCTCGGCGACGACAGCACGGTGCTCGATTACCTGCGCGGTGTGCGCACCCAGGAGGTGGATCAGGGCGGGCCGTTCCGCAACCGCCTGTCGGTGCTTGGCGACATTGTGCATTCGTCGCCGGTGTTCGTCGCCGCGCCGGACAACTTCTCATACGAGCGATTCACGTGGGAAGGTGCGTCGACCTACCAGGCCTTCCGTCAGAGCCTGATTGCCGATTCCACGGCGGAACCGCCGGTCGCTGCGCGCAGGGAGATGGTGTATGTCAGCGCGAACGACGGCATGCTGCACGCTTTCGACGCGGCCACCGGTGTTGAGCGTTTCGCCTATGTACCCAGTGCGGCGTTGCCGGCAATGAAGACCCTCACGTCGCCCAACTACACCCACCGCTTCATCGTCGACGGTTTCCTGCGTGCCGCGGATGTCTATCAAAGCGGCGAGGGCGGTACCGGTCAGTGGCGCAGCGTGCTGGTTGGCACGCAAGGTCGCGGCGGTCGCCAGGTCTTCGCCCTCGACATCACCAACCCTGACGTCTTCGGCACCAGCAGCATCCTGTGGGAATTCACCGATTCGGATCTCGGCCAGTTCATCGGCAATCCAGTGCTGACCCGGCTCAATAACGGCCGCTGGGCCGTACTGATCGGAAATGGCTACAACAGCGACCAGAACCGCGGCTTCCTGTTCGTGATCGATGCAGTGACCGGTGCGCTGATCCGCAAGATCGATACCGGCGATTGCGTGACGACCGACAGCCCCTGCCTCAGCAACGGCCTGGCCGACGTGACGCAGTGGGACAACGACGGTGACGGTACGGCAGATTACGCGTATGCCGGTGATCTGCGCGGCAACGTGTGGCGCTTCGACCTGTCGTCGACGGTGGCCAGCGAGTGGAAGGTCGCCTTTGGAACGACGGAGGCACCGATGCCGCTCTATCGCGCGATGGATGCATCGGGCGATCCGCAAGCCATTACGTCGAACATCGAAGTGCTGCTGAATCCGGCGGACGGTGTGCGCTGGATCAGTTTCGGTACCGGCCGCTTCCTGGCAGGCACCGACCGCGCCGACACCTCGACCCAGACCTGGTACGGGCTGTACGACAACTACCTCGGGGGTACGCTGACCTCGCCGGTAACCGGCCGAAGCAACATGGCGCAGCGTGTCGTGCTGTTCGAAACGGCGCTCTTCACGCCTGAGACCACGGACATCAATCCGAACCGCGTACGGGTCATTTCGGCGCCGGGCGACACGTCGGGTGGTGCGGCGATGGTCGATGCCGACGGCAATTACGTCAAGCAGGGCTGGTACCTCGATCTGCTGCCGCCGAGCGGCACCCAGCAGGGCGAGCGGATGTTCTATGGTGTGCAGGCCTTCAGCACAGCCTTGTTCGCCACCACCGCGATCCCGGCCGACGACCCCTGCAGCCCGGGCGGCAACGGCTGGCTGCTGACGCTTGATCCCTACACCGGCGGCCGTCTGCAGGACAATGTGTTCATCAACCGCGAACCGGTGACCGTCAGCGTCGAGGGACAGCCGTCGGTCAATTACAACGTCAGCGGTGTCGGACTGCTGTCCATCCCGTCGCGACCCATCCTGGTACGCAACGACGCACCCGCCGGCGACGGTTCGGTCAGCGGTGGCGGCAGCACTGGTGGCACCGGTGGTCAGCCGCTCGGGTCTCCCTGCACGACGCTCAGCGGACAGGCCGGCGTGCTGATCGGCCTGGCCAATGGCGAAACCGTTTGCGAAAGCCTGAATCTGCCGGACATCTTCGGCCGGTTGTCGTGGCGCGAACTGATCAATGACTGATACCGGGACCTACAACGTGCGCATGAAAATCCACCACAGCCTCCAGCGCGGCTTCACGCTGATCGAACTGATGATCGTCGTGGCCATCATCGGCATCCTGTCCGCCATCGTGTATCCGAACTACACGCAGTACGTCATAGACAGCCGGCGCGCGACGGCGGCAGCCTGCCTGTCGGAGCAGGCCCAGATGCTGGAGCGCCAGTACACAACTGCGCTCACCTACGCCACTGCAGTCATACCGGATACTCTGCAATGCAGAGTGGATCTGGGCGCGTTTTACACTTGGGGCACGCCGACGCTCGCAGCGCGCACCTACACGATCACCGCCGTGCCGCAGGGTGGGCAGGCCACCAACGACCGGAAGTGCGGCTGCACGCTGAGCCTCAACCAGACCGGCGCGAAAGCCGCCACCGGCACCGGTGACACGTGCGCAACGCGGGCAGCCGCCTGCTGGCGCTGACACGACACAGAAGTTTGCGCGCACCCCTCCGGGGCGTACTCAAGCTTCAAGGCTTGCGGCCGTAACAGAGGGATCGCCTTCCCTTTGTCCGCCGATGTTTCGCCGATCGCCCGCTTCGGGCTTCACGCTGATCGAACTGATGATCACCATCGCCATCCTGGCGGTGGTGACCACCTTCGCCGTGCCCTCGTTCCAGAGTCTGGTCGTGATGAATCGCCTGGCGGCCGAAGCCAATGAATTCATCGCCGGCATGAACGGCGCGCGCGCGGAAGCCATTCGCGGCAACGCGCGCAGCGTGCTGTGCCGGGCGGCGGTGACGGCGGGGCAGATCGATGCCGCAGGCGGATGCGTCACCGATGCCGACGGGGCTTGGGCAGGCTGGATGGTGTTCATCGATGCCGACGGCAGTGGTGCCTACAACCCGAATGCCGTCACCAACCCGGTCGAGGTCGTGGTGCGCACCCATGTCTTCCTGGGCGACCAGGTCAGAGCGCTGGCGAGCCCGGCGCTGGCAGCCAGCGGAAACCGCGTGGTCTATCGTCCCGATGGCCTTGCGCGGGCACCCGGGCAGACGATGCTGCAGTCAGGCACCCTGCGCCTGTGTACGGTGATCGATGGCATCACCAGCAATGCGCGCGATATCCGTCTGGGTGGCGGCAGTCGCATCGGAGTGGCGCGAAGCACGTCGGCCAGTTGCGCTGCGCCGGGGGATACCTGATGAAGGCGCAGGCGGGGGTTTCGTTGATCGAAGTGGCGGTCGCACTGTTCGTGCTGTCGGTCGGCATGCTCGGCATGGCGGCGCTTCAGATGGCGTCGCTGCGTTCCAACCAGAGCTCCTACGAACGCAGCGCGGCGGTGCTCGGTGCTTACACCATGATCGACCGGCTGCGTGCCGATGTGGCCGCAGCCCGCGTTGGCAGCTATAACCTCGCACTGGTCGCCGATACCTGTACGCCGCCGGCAGCCGGCAGCTTTGCCGATACGCAGCTGGCCAACTGGATCTCAGACCTGCAGGGGAGCATCGGCAGTTCGGCCTGCGGCGGCGTGACCTGCACCGGCGGAGCGACCGGGAGTTGCATGATTACCGTACGCTGGGACGACAGCCGCGCCCGCGGTGGGTCCGCCAGCCAGATGTTCCGGATCGAGGCGCGCCTGTGATGCGTCCGCACGCACAGAAGGGGCGCACGCTGATCGAGTTGATGATCGCGCTCGCCATCGGCCTGTTCATCACCGGTACCGCCATCGGTCTGGTGTTGTCGAACCGGCAGACCTACAACATGACCGAGGGGTTGTCGCGCATCCAGGAGGCCGCACGCACCGGCTTCGAGCTGCTGGCGCGCGACATCCGCGACGCCGGCCTGAACTCCTGCGGCGGCGCGCTGCAGTTCGTCAACGTGCTGAACAATCCTTCGTCGCTATGGTGGACGCAGTGGAATGGTGGTCTGCGCGGTTACGGTGGCAGCGAGGCCTTTGCCGGCGCGCCCTTCGGCAGCGCTGCCGGCCAGCGCGTGGCCGGTACGTCAGCGCTGCAGGTGATGCGCACCGGCAGTCAGCCGCAAACCATATCGGCACACGATACCGCGACGCAGATGATCACCTTCAGCCCGGCCAACCGCGCGCTTGCCACGGGTGATCTGGCCGTCGTGTGCAATTTCAGTCAGGCCACCCTGTTCCAGGTGACCGACGCCAACGGCACCCAGGTCGAACACGGCAACTCGGGCTCGCCGGGCAACTGTACGCGCGGGCTGGGCTTTGCCGACCCGCCCGACTGCAGCACCAGCGGCCAGACTTATCGCTTCGAGGCCAACGCGGTGGCGATGCGGCTGGAGTCGCTCGCGTGGTACGTCGGCAACAACGGCCGCACCACGACCACATCGCGCTCGCTGTACCGTGTGGCACCGCAGAACGACGCCGGCACGCTCACGCTGGTTGCGGAGGAGGTGATCGACGGTGTGGTCGACCTGCAGGTCGACTACCTGCCCGAAGGTGCCACCGCCTATGTTGCGGCGACAGCGGTGACCGACTGGAACGCCGTGATCGGTGTGCGTCTGCGGCTGATCATCGATGAGCCCGATCGCCCCTCGACGGCAGCCGATCGCGTGCGTCGCACGATGACCCACGTGGTCACGTTGAGGAACCGGATGTCATGAACGGGATGGCCCCCGCCCGGCAACGCGGCGTGACGCTGGTCGTCGCGCTGATGCTGCTGCTTGCAGTGACGCTGCTCGGCCTGGCCAGCATGCGCGGCACCGGCATGCAGGAGCGCATGAGCGCCAATCTGTACGATCGTGCGATCGCCTTCCAGGCGGCCGAATCGTCGCTGCGCGAGGCCGAAACGCTGCTGGCGAGCGGAACGGCGGGGCCGTTCGACGGTTCGCTCAGCGGCCTGTACGGCAAGCCGGTGCCCAACGGCAGCGGATTCCGCAACCGCTGGGAGGATCCGGCCGTCGTCTGGGCATCGGCGACGGTCTGGTGGGAAGCCGCCGATGCCGATACGCGCGCCAAGGCGGCCGGCGTTCCGCAGTACCTCATCGAAGATCTCGGCCTCTGGCCGTCCACGCCGGATTGCGACACCGTCACGACGATCGCATCCGATTGCCTCAAACCGCGCTACCGCATCACGGCCCGCAGTGCCCCCGCCGCTGGTCGGCCTGCCGTGCTGCTGCAGACCACCTACAGACCATGATCCCCATGCATCGAATGCTCGCCGGCCTGCTGATCGCCGCACTGCAGGTTGCTACACTCCTGGCAAGCGCGCCGGCCCGTGCTGCGGTCGACATCGCCGACGCACCGCTTGTGGTCGGCAGTGCGGTAGCACCCAACCTCATGTTCCTGCTGGATGACTCGGGCTCGATGCAGTGGGAGGTCATGCCGGACGAGAACCTCTATTTCTCCAACTATCTGTTTCCGTTCCCGGACTTGGTCTATGGCGGTCTGTCCTACACGGAGCAGATTCCGACTTTCGAAGACAACAATATCCACAACCTCTTCGGCCGATCGCCCGACAACAACGCGGTGTTCTACAACCCACAGACGGACTATCGTCCGTGGCTGCGCCATACCGGCGTGTCATTCGGCAATGTCGATCCGGCTGCGGCGCCGTACAACCCGGCGCATGCGGATCGCGGCACACTGGATCTGACGGCCGAGCAGACATTGTCTGCCTTCTGGTTCCGCAACAACACCAATACCAATCAGAACTCGGCGACGTATGCCTGTGTGCCGCCGTGCAACCACACGTTCCGGCCGATCACGTTCTACATCTATCGCGGCAACGGCTCACGCGTTTCGGCGGCCAACTACACCAAGTACCAGATCCGCGGTACGCGGGCCTACCGGCGCGATCCGGTGACGGCCGGCGAGGTCGAGATCACTACCTTCACCTGGCCTGACGGCACGAACCGTACGGTGGCGGAGGAGACGCAGAATTTTGCCAACTGGTTCTCGTATTACCGCAGTCGCATCCTGACGGCACGTGCAGGCGCGTCGATCGCGTTCGGCCGGCTGGGCGAAAATTTCCGCGTGGGCTTCCGCACGATCAATGGTGCGGGCGAGTTGCTGATCCCGACCAGCGGCGGTTTCACCGGCACCAATCGTGAAACCTGGTTCCAGCGGCTGCTCGAGACCAACATCAATCCGGCCGGCACGCCTCTGCGCACCGCACTGAACTGGGCCGGTGACTATTATGAGAGCAAGACCGGTGACGATGACCCCTGGCGCCAGACCGGCTACGCCAACCCGCTGACCTGCCGGCAATCCTTCACCATCCTTACCACCGACGGTTACTGGAGCGACGTGTTCGCACTGAACCTGATCGGCAATTCCGACGGCACCGAGGCGCATCCCTATCGCGATACGCACAGCAATACGCTGGCCGATGTGGCGATGTACTACTACAAGCGCGATCTGCGTACCGGCATTGCCGACAACGTACCGACCAGTGCTCGCGACAACGCCAACTGGCAGCACATGGTGACGTTCGGGCTGTCGCTGGGCGTCAGCGGCACGCTGGATCCGGCGACCGACCTGCCGGCGCTTACCGCGGGCACCAAGAGCTGGCCCGATCCGGCGAACAGCTCGCCCGCCAAGCTCGACGACCTGTGGCACGCCACGCTCAACGGGCGTGGTGCGTTCGTGAATGCCTCCGATCCGCAGCAATTCACCGATGGCCTGTCGGCCTTGCTGACCGACATCAGCGAGCGGGTAGCCTCGACCGGAAATGTCACCGCCACCAGCACGTCGCTGACCAGCAATACGCTGCTGTTCCAGTCGCGCTTCGTCGGCGGCAACTGGACCGGCGACCTCGTGGCCACGCGCATCAATACCGATGGCACGCTCGCGACGACGGCTTCCTGGAAGGCATCGGAACACATTCCTGCAGCGGCCAGCCGCAGCATCTACACCTGGTCGGGTACCGCCGGCATCACGTTTCAGTGGGCCAATCTGAGCGCCACCCAACGTACTGCAATCGGGTCGTCCGCCACGCTGGACTATCTGCGCGGGGCGGCCACGGGTGAGGCCCGCAACGGCGGCACCCTGCGCAACCGCACCAGCGTGCTCGGCGACATCGTCAATTCGCTGCCGGCCTATGTCGGCTCGGTCACCGACCTGCGTTTCGAGCGCTTCACCTGGACCGGCGCCAGCACCTATCAGGCGCACCGCGCGGCCGTGTCCAGCCGGCGCGAAATGGTCTATGTCGCGGCCAACGACGGCATGCTGCACGCCTTTGATGCGCGCACCGGCGACGAGCGGTTCGCCTACGTGCCGACCGGCGCCTTCAGCACGATGAGGTTGCTGGCCGATCCGGAGTACGTCCACAAGTTCATGAATGACGGCTCGCCTGTCGTGGCCGAGGTCTATTTCTCCGGGGCCTGGCGCACCGTGCTGATCGGCACCCAGGGGCGTGGCGGCAAAACGGTCTACGCGCTCGACGTGACCAACCCCGACAGCTTCGCGGCGAACAAGGTGCTGTGGGAATTCACCGATGCAGAGCTCGGCCAGACGGTCGGCAGCCCGGTCATCGCACGCATGAACGACGGCAACTGGGCGGTGGTGATCGGCAACGGCTACAACAGTGCGAACGAACGCGCCGTGCTGCTGGTACTCGACATCGCCACCGGTGCGGTCGTGCAGCGCATCGACACGATGCAGGGTTCCAGCACGGCGCCCAATGGCCTTGCCGCGGCCGAGGGCGTCGACATCGATCGCGACGGCGACTTCGACTACTTCTACGCAGGCGACCTGCTGGGCAATCTGTGGAAGTTCAACACCAGCAGCAGCGACCCGGCGCAATGGCGCACGGGCTACGGCACCGTCGCCGCGCCGCGGTCGTTGTTCACGGCCCGCAGTTCCACCGATGCGGTGCAGCCGATAACCGGTGGCGTCAGTATCGGCTTCAATCCGGTCGACCGGAAACTGTGGATATTCTTCGGTACCGGTCGCTATCTGGCGACGGCTGACCCGGGCAGTACCGCCACGCAGACCTGGTACGGCGTGAACGATACGGGCAGCCGGATCGGCAGTCGCAGCAATCTGGTGCAGCGGGTCATCCTGCAGGAAGGGGCGACCGGACAGGGCGACAATTACCGCGTGGTGTCCAAGCCGGGTGACACCACCGGCGGCGCCAGCATGGGCAGCAAGCGCGGCTGGTACATCGATCTGCTGTCGCCCACGGCCGGTGCGGAGGGCGAACGCATCGTCAATGCGCCGGTGCTGGGGGCCACGACGCTGTTTGCCAGCACGCTGATTCCGAGCAGCAACCCGTGCGAGCCGGGCGGCCGTGGCTGGGTGATGGGAGTGAACCCGTTCACCGGCGGCCGGCAGGATTTCGATGTGTTCGACTTCACGCGCAATGGCGTGGTCGATGCGAGCGACCAGGTGACGCATACCGAAGGCAGTACCAGCCGCCGTGTGGTCGGCAGCGGCTACAGCACCGACAGCCTGCCCGGCAGTCCGCTGCAGATCGGCAAGCAGCAGATTGTCGGTGGCTCGGACGGCACCGCACGCTCGCGCGTGGTGTCGGACGGATTGCGCGCCGGCCGGGTGTCCTGGAAAGAAATCATCGGAGACTGAACATGAAGCTGTCCATCCGTCACCTCGTCACCGCCTCGCTGTGTGCCGCGGCCACGCTGTCGCTGAATGCGGCCGAGCCGCTGCACCCGTTGTCGAATCCGTCGCTGTATGAACAGCAGGGCTATGTCAGCAACGTTGATACGGCTACCGGTGCGATGACGATCAATGGCAAGCGCTACAAGGGAAACGCCAACACCGTCATCTTCATCGTCGACAAACAGGGCCGGCTGGGCAAGGGCCGGACCCTTGCCGACATCCCGGCCAACACGCGGGTCAGTTTCGCCACCAGCGCCGACGGTACCGTCACCCAGGTGCTGGTCGGCAACGGCATCATGCCGATGTCGCAGTAGGAATTCGTCCGGGCTTCAATGGCTGGCGAACATCAGGCCCGCGTGCTCGCGCATCGCATGGAACTTGATCTTCGTCCATTTTTCCTGCGCCACCCGCAATTCGGCATTCATCGTTGCCAGAAAGGCCGGCGCGTTGACGGCGTCGTAGGCGATACGGTGTGCATTGGCGTCGATGAAGCGTTTCAGTTCGCGTTCGTCGTCGCAGGTCACCCAGCGCGCCATGCTGTAGCGGGTGCCTTCCAGCCGGGCATCGACGCCGTATTCCGCCTTCAGTCGGTGGATCACCACTTCGAATTGCAGCTGCCCGACGGCGCCGAGCAGCAGTGTGCCACCGGCCAGCGGGCGGAAAACCTGAATCGCACCTTCTTCACCCAATTGCTCAAGACCTGATCGCAACTGCTTGGTTCTCAAAGGATCACGTATTTCAACGCCTTGGAACAATTCGGGTGCGAAGAAGGGCAGGCCGGTGAATTGCAGCGTTTCGCCTTCGGTCAATGTGTCGCCCAGCTGCAGCGTGCCGTGGTTCGGAATGCCGATGATGTCGCCGGCGTAGGCTTCTTCCAGCAGTTCGCGCCGCTGCGACAGGAAGGTCACCACATTGTTCGGCCGGATTTCCTTGCCGTTGCGGCTGACCTTGAGCTTCATGCCGCGCTGGAAGTGACCGGAGCACACGCGCACGAAGGCGATGCGGTCACGGTGCGACGGATCCATATTGGCCTGGATCTTGAACACCACCCCTGACAGCTTTGCCTCGTTCGGCTCGACCCGGCGCTGGATGGCCGGGCGCGCACCCGGCGGCGGCGCCAGTTCGACCAGCGCGTCCAGCACCTCCTTGACGCCGAAGTTGTTGATCGCCGAACCAAAGAAAACCGGCGTCTGACGGCCGGCCAGGAATTCGGTCTTGTCGAACGGCGGGGCGGCATCGCGCACCAGGTCGATCTCGTTGTGCGCCGTTGCGAGCTGCATCGGATAGCGCTTTGCGATTTCCGGGTTGTCCAGACCCTGAAGCGTTTCCTCCTTGCCGGAAATGCGGTCTTCACCGGCGCGGAACACGCGCATGCGGTCGGCGTGCATTTCATACACGCCGGCGAATTCCTTGCCCATGCCTAGCGGCCAGGTGAAGGGAGCGACGTCCATGCCCAGCGTGCGTTCGAGTTCGTCGATCAGGTCAAGCGGCGCGCGTACCTCGCGGTCCATCTTGTTGATGAAGGTGATGATGGGCGTGTTGCGCGCACGGCAGACTTCGAGCAGACGCAGCGTCTGCGCTTCGACGCCGTTGGCGGCGTCGATCACCATCAATGCGGCGTCCACGGCCGTCAGCACGCGGTAGGTGTCTTCCGAGAAGTCGCGGTGGCCCGGCGTGTCAAGCAGGTTGACGATGCAGTCGCGGTACTCCATCTGCATCACCGAGCTGGCGACCGAAATGCCGCGCTGCTTCTCGATTTCCATCCAGTCCGACGTGGCATGACGCGCCGCCTTGCGCGCCTTGACGCTGCCGGCGATCTGGATCGCGCCTGCGAACAGCAGCAGCTTCTCGGTCAGCGTGGTCTTGCCCGCATCCGGGTGTGAAATGATGGCAAAGGTGCGCCGGCGGGCGACTTCGGTTTCGAGCGACATGGCTTCAGACTGAAAAAAGAGGGTACGGCCGGGGTGCCGACGACCGCCCCGTCGGGGCTGCCGGTGCGATCGAGGCAGATTCGGTCAATGCAGGTGCGCAGGTGGCTGTTCGCCGTCTTCCGGCAGACCGGCATGCACCGGCTGGCCGTCTGCGTCGGCGTACATCGGGGCGCCGCAATCATCGCAGTACTCCATGGGCATGCGATGGTCGAGCACCAGGATGTCGGTCACGCCGCTGCTGCGCAGCACGCCTTCGATCTCACCGATGATGTCGCTTTCTTCATCCTCTGCACCGAGCAGTGCCCACACCACGCCGTGCACGACTTCATTCGATTCGCCGACGGTGAAGCTGATGCGGTATTCCTCCAGCTGCTGGTCGTGGAAGGGCGCGACGATGGCGCGCAATCCGCTTGCCTTCGTGTTCAGCGCGCCTTCGAGGAAAGATACCGAGGCGTGCAGCGAATAGGCCCGCGAGGCGCGATCGGCGTCACGGCAGGCGGTATGGAAAGCGTTCGGCGCCAGCAACTCGTAGGCGCAGCCCTGCATCATCGGTGCCAGTGCCGCCGCGCCCTGGGTCTGCCACTGCTTGACCGCATCCTCGCGTACACCGTCGGCTTCCTGCCAGCGGAACAGCGCCGCGCCGCGCGGCGCAATCGCAATGCCGATCAGGTAGCGGGTGTCCGACAGGAAGCTGCTCGTTTCACCCATCGATTCGGCTTCGAGCTTCAGGTCGTTGCCGGCGAGGGCGGCTTCGCCCAGATCGTCGCTCAGGTCGCGCGCTTCGACATAGCCGCGCGGCAGCTGATCCGGGCTGAACAGGTAATCGGCCAGTGCGATCTTCGCGTGCGCGCTCATCACGTGAGCGCCGAGCTGGGTGCGCAGCGTGTCGAGCAGCGGCGCGGCGATCGGACCGGCCGGAATGGAAAAGCGCGACCACGCGAGCAGAGGGGCCGTGAATACGACTGCGTCCCAGTCCTGCGCGCTCTTGCCCGGCAGGCCGCATTCGACACCGGCTTCGATCGCATCGGCCAGTTCGTCATAGGCAGCCGGATTGTCCTTCCACAGGTGGTCGAGCGCGCCGCTGAGCGTCTCTTCGTTGCGGTCGGCAAGCAGTCGGGCCACCAATTCGGTCAGTCGCGACTCCCAATAACGGTCTTCGACACGGCTGGCAGACAACGCCAGTCCGTCGGCGAGACGGGTGAGCTGGGCGGCATCCTGGCCGAGGCCGCCACGGCGGGAAAATCGGGTGCGTTTCATATCGGGGTCCGGAAGCTGAGGGCGGATTCTACCAAGCCGGGCCGGTGAGTCGGCCGGTATACTCGCCCGCGGATCACTTTGGAGCGCACTCTTGATCAGAATCAGCAGCCAGTTCGACAGCGGCGCCATCGAGGTCGTCGATGCATCGAATGCTTCGAACATCCGCCTGCGGTTGCGCGACGACAACGCAGCCGACGTTCGCCAGTGGTTTCACTTCCGCCTGCAGGGCGCGCGCGCGCAGGCTTGCACGCTGGTGTTCGAGAACGCCGGGCAGGCCACCTTTGCCGGGGGCTGGGAAGGCTACCGCGTCGTGGCGTCCTATGACCGGCGCAACTGGTTCCGCCTGCAGTCGGGCCATTACGACGGGCAGCATTACGTGTTCGGCCTGACGCCCGATTTCGACAGCGTCTATTTCGCCTACTTCGAACCTTTCCCGTGGGAGCGCCACCTCGACCTGCTCGGCACCGCCGATGCATCGCCGGTGGCCACCGTCAGCGACCTCGGTGCCACACCGGACGGGCGTGACCTGAATCTGATCACGATCGGCCGTGCGGCGCCCGGCAAGCGCCGGATCTGGGTCATCGCCCGGCAACATCCGGGTGAAACCATGGCGGAGTTTTTCGTTGAAGGGCTGCTGGAGCGGCTCTACGACACGTCAGACCCGGTGTCGCGCAGGCTGCTCGAACGTGCCTGCTTCTTCGTGGTGCCGAACATGAATCCGGACGGCTCGGTGCGCGGCAACCTGCGTACCAACGCCCGCGGCGTCAATCTGAACCGTGCCTGGCGCGAGCCGGACATGAACGACAGCCCGGAAGTGGCGCTGGTAAGGGCGCGCATGCTGGCTACCGGTGTGGAAGTGTTCCTCGACATCCACGGCGACGAGACCTTACCGTTCGTCTTTGCCGACGGCAACGGCATGGTGCCGGGCTTCAGCGATGTACACGCGCGGGCCGAACAGCGCTTTTCGGACACCCTGCGTGCGGTGACGCCGGACTTCCAGACCGAGCGCGGCTACGCGCCGGACCGCTTCAGCGACGAAATGCTGACGCTGGCTTCGAAGTGGGTGTTTCACCAGTTCGGCTGCCTGTCGCTGACGCTCGAAATGCCGTTCAAGGACAACGCCAATCTGCCGGACGGGCTGTTCGGCTGGTCGGCAGCGCGCAGCAGGCGGCTGGGCGAAGCGACTTTGCAGGCATTGCTGGCTGCGCTCGACGCTGACTGATCCGGCCGTGAGCCGCTCCGATTTCCGAATCTTTTCAGGGCTGACTGAATGAAAATCACCGTAATCGGCACCGGGTATGTGGGCCTGGTGTCCGGGGCCTGCATGGCCGAGATGGGCAACGACGTGCTGTGCCTGGACCTTGATCCGGAGAAGATCCGCATCCTGAAAGAGGGTGGCATTCCGATCCACGAGCCGGGGCTCGATGCGGTGGTGGCGCGAAACGTGGAAGCCGGGCGTCTGCACTTCACGACCGACGTGGCCGAGGCAGTGCGCTTCGGCACGATCCAGTTCATTGCCGTGGGCACGCCGCCGGACGAGGACGGCTCGGCCGACCTGCAGTACGTTCTGGCGGCGGCGCGCAACATCGGCCGGCTGATGACCGACTACAAGGTGGTGGTCGACAAGAGCACGGTTCCGGTAGGCACGGCCGACAAGGTCAAGGCGGCGATCGCCGACGAGTTGGGCAAGCGCGGCCAGGACATGGAATTCGCCGTGGTGTCCAACCCGGAGTTCCTGAAGGAAGGTGCTGCGGTGGAAGACTTCATGCGGCCGGACCGCATCGTGGTGGGTGCCGACGACGAGCGCGCCATTCATCTGATGCGCGCGCTGTACGCGCCGTTCCAGCGCAACCGCGACAAGCTGGTGGTGATGGACGTGCGCAGTGCCGAACTGACCAAGTACGCGGCCAACGCAATGCTGGCCACGCGGATCAGCTTCATGAACGAGCTGGCCCTGCTGGCCGACCGCATGGGCGCAGACATTGAAATGGTGCGCCAGGGCATCGGTTCGGACCCGCGCATCGGTTACCACTTCCTGTACGCCGGCTGCGGCTACGGCGGGAGCTGCTTTCCGAAGGACGTGAAGGCGCTGATCCGCACCGCGCGCGACGAGGGGCAGGCGCTCAAGGTGCTGCAGGCGGTCGAAGACGCCAATGACGCGCAGAAGCGGGTGCTGGTGGAGAAGATCGTCGCGAAGTTCGGCGAAGACCTGTCGGGTCGCCGCTTCGCGCTGTGGGGTCTGGCGTTCAAGCCGAACACCGACGACATGCGCGAAGCACCGAGCCGGGTGATCATAGGCGAGCTGTTCAGGCGCGGCGCGACGATCACGGCGTATGACCCGGTCGCGATGACGGAGACGCAGCGCATCTACGGCGAGGAGCCGCGGCTGAGCTACGCCGACAAGCCGATGGACGCGCTGGATGGCGCGGACGCGCTGGTGATCGTGACCGAGTGGAAGGAATTCCGCAGCCCGGACTTCGAGCGGATCCGGACGACGCTCAAGCAGCCGGTGATCTTCGACGGCCGCAATCTGTACGAGCCGGAAGTGCCGCGCAGCTTCGGCATCGAATATTCGGCGATCGGCAGGCCATGAGGAACGACCGATGAAAGTCCTGCTGACCGGCGCGGCCGGTTTCATCGGCATGCATGTGGCACAGCGCCTGCTCGAACGCGGCGACGAGGTGGTCGGGCTCGACAACCTGAATGACTACTACGACGTGCGACTCAAGGAAGCGCGGCTGGCGCGGCTGACGCCTCACCCGGCGTTCCGCTTCGTGAAGATGGGCGTCGAGGATCGCCCGGGCATGGCCGCACTGTTCGCGGCGGAAGGGTTCGACCGCGTCGTGCATCTGGCGGCCCAGGCCGGCGTGCGCTACTCGCTGCAGAACCCGAATGCCTATATCGACGCCAACATCGTCGGTTTCATGAATGTGCTCGAAGGGTGCCGCCACGCGGGCGTCGGGCATCTGGTCTATGCCAGCAGTTCGAGCGTCTATGGCGGCAACGAGAAGATGCCGTTCTCGGAAGCCGACAGCGTCGATCACCCGGTGAGCCTGTACGCGGCAACCAAGAAGGCCAACGAACTGATGGCGCACACCTACAGCCATCTGTACGGCCTGCCGACGACCGGCCTGCGCTTCTTCACGGTGTACGGCCCGTGGGGCCGACCCGACATGGCGCTGTTCCTGTTCACCCGGGCCATCCTCGAAGGGCGGCCGATCGACGTGTTCAATCACGGCCGGATGCAGCGCGATTTCACCTACGTTGACGACATCGCCGAAGGGGTCATCCGCACGCTCGATCGCGCTGCCGAAGCTGATCCGGCATTCGATCCGCTGGCGCCGCATCCGGGCCATTCGCGCGCGCCATACAGGGTGTTCAACATCGGCAACCAGGGGCCGGTACTGCTGATGGATTTCATTGCCGCGATCGAGGACGCTGTCGGCATCACGGCGCAGAAGAATCTGTTGCCGATGCAACCGGGCGACGTGCCGGCGACCTATGCCGACGTGTCGGAACTGACCGAATGGACCGGCTTCATGCCGGGCACACCGATAACCGAAGGTGTGGTGCGCTTCGTGCGGTGGTACCGCGACTACTACCGGGTTTGAGCTGGCGTCCCTACTTCAGCGTGTAATTGACCCACCACTCGCGGGTAAACGTTTCCCGCGCCAGCCTGCCCGGCATCACGAGCGACTTGAGTTTGCGCCCGTCCGCTATTGCGGCGTCGTCCAGCAGCTTGTTTCCGCTGCCTTCGACGACCAAGACGTTGACCAGCTCGCCATTCTCGAAGAACAACTTCAGCTTCAGTTTGCCTTCGATGTTGCGCATCTGCGCCACGCGCGGATAGACCTTGTTCGCTTCGAACGCGCGCAGCAGATCGCGACCGAATCCATCGATCAATGCATTCAGATCTTCGGCCGGCGCAGCCGGCACGGGCGGCGCAGTGACCTGGGGGGGGAGTGCCGGTGGGGCCGGTGGCGGTGGTGGCGCCTCGATCGGGGGCAGTGGCATCGGCTCCGGTTGAACCGGCACAACGCGCTCAGCCGGTGCAGCGGGTGCCGGCGGCGCCGCCACGATCGGCGGGGGGGGCTGACGTGGCACCTCCTTCGGCGGCTTGGGCACCGGTTTTGGCGGCGGCGGTGCCGGCGGGGGCGGCACGACCACTACCGGCGGAGGGGGTGGGGGTGGTGGAGGCGGCTCGATCATGCGCACATCGACCCGGATTTCCTCGGCGTCCGGCGGCTCGGGGGTGTAGTGCGATGCCTGCCACACGACGTACGCATGAAGCAGGACGGACAGCACCAGCGCCGCAATCCAGAACGGCGAGCGCAGACCGGAAAAATCCCGGAAGTAGGCGATGTAGGACGGGCGAAGAAGCGAGTCTGTATTCATCTGTTGCGTGCAGACAGGGCCCGGGCGTGTCGAAAGCGGCGAACTGCGAGGCCGCGCCGGACTTTACTTCAATTGGCGGTGCTTGTGACGCAAGCGAATGCGGGCTATCCGGGCCGCTCGCGTGTGCCGGATGGCGAATGGACAAGGCTTGACGCCTCCGGATGACCCGGACCACCAAGGCTGATCTCGGGAAAAATTCCCGAACATCGGGCGCTCAGCGCAGTACGGCAACCGCTTCGGCCACCAGCGCCGGACCACGATAGATCAGGCCGCTGTAGAGCTGAACCAGCTGCGCGCCGGCGTCGATCTTCTCGCGCGCGTGGCGGCCTTCGGTGATGCCGCCGACACCGATCAGCGCCACGCGGCCGGCCAGCCGCTGCGACAGCGCGGCCAGCACGGCCGTCGAACGTGTGCGTACCGGCGCGCCCGACAGGCCGCCGGTCTCCGCACCGTGCGGCAGTGTTTCGACGCCTTCGCGCGACAGCGTCGTGTTGGTGGCGATCAGCGCATCGATGCGGTGACGTACGGCGGCCTCGGCGATGGCATCGATCTGTGCCTCGTCGAGATCGGGCGCAATTTTCAGCGCCAGCGGCACGCGCCGGCCGGCGCCGGCATCCAGCGTCTGTCGCGCCGCATCGAGTGCGCCGAGCAGCGCATTCAACTCGTCGCTGCCCTGCAGCTGACGCAGATTCTTCGTGTTCGGACTGGAAATGTTGACCGTAATGTAGCTCGCGTGGGCGTGCGCGCCGCGCAGGCCGATCAGGTAGTCATCGACGGCACGTTCGATCGGCGTGTCGGCGTTCTTGCCGATATTGATGCCGAGAATGCCGCCGTCGCGCACGAAACGCGATCGTTCGACATTCCGGATCAGCACGTCCAGTCCGAGGTTGTTGAAGCCCATGCGGTTGATGATGCCCTGCGCGGCCGGCAGGCGGAACATCCGTGGCTTGGGGTTGCCGGGCTGCGGGCGCGGCGTGACCGTGCCTATTTCGATGAAGCCGAAGCCAAGCCGGGCCAGGCCGTCGATCGCGGCGCCGTTCTTGTCCAGCCCGGCGGCCAGCCCGACCGGATTCGGAAAGGTGAGACCCATGCACTGCACCGGCCGGGCCGGCAGGTGCTGCGCCGGAATCAGCGAGGGCGCGCGAGACAGTGTGCCCAGTGTCAGGTCGTGGGCGCGTTCGGCGTCGAGTGAAAACAGCAGCGGCCGCAGCAGCGGATAGAGCATGGGGAAAATCCGGAAGGCAGGTGTTCGGGAGACGGAGGCAAGCGGCGCACAGCCGCCCCGTCATTCGGGCGTGAGGTCGTCGAGCAGGCGCCAGTTGCCGTTCACACGACCTTCGAGCGGCTGGAAGCGCGCCTTGTAGGCCATTTTCGGGCTGTCTTCGATCCAGTAGCCGAGATAGAGATAAGGCAGGCCGAGCAGGCGTGCAAGATCGATCTGCCACAGGATGTTGAAGGTGCCGAAACTGGCTCCCGGCACATCGGGGTCGTAGTAGGTGTACACCGACGACAGGCCGTCATCGAGGATGTCGACGATGCTGACGATGCGCAGCGGGCCATCGGTGGCATGGCCTTCGCGGAATTCGATCAGCCGCGTATCGACGTGGCTCTGCAGCAGGAAGTGCGAGTACTGCTCGCGCGAATCCTGGTCCATGCCGCCGCCGCTGTGCCGGCTCGACTGGTAGCGCTGGTACAGGTCGTAGTGTTCGTCGCGGAAGGCGAGCGGCGCTTCGCGCGTCTGCAGGTTGGCGTGATGGGTCAGCGCGCGCCGCTGGCTGCGCGAAGACCGGAATTCGTCCACGCGCACGCGCACCGGCGTGCAGGCGCGGCAGGCGTCGCAGTAGGGCCGGTAGGTGAACACGCCGCTGCGCCGGAAGCCGGTGCGGACCAGGTCGCTGTACAGGTTGGCATCGATCAGGTTCGAAGGCGTCGCCACCTGGGAACGCGCGGTGCGGCCCGGCAGGTACGAGCAGGCGTAAGGCGCCGTGGCGTAGAACTGCAGCGAAGTGAATGGAAGGTCCTTGAGAAGCGCCATCGCGTCGAACGGATTCAGAAGCGGAAGTAAGGTGGAATCAGATCAATCGGCCAGCGTCCGGGCATCGGCCCGTCAGCGATGCACTGTGCCATGACGCGGCAGAATTCGCGCCGCGGTATTTCACGACCGCCCATGCTGCCGAGGTGGCCGGTGTTCATCTGGCAGTCGATCAGCCCGAACGCCCGCGATTCAAGATAGCGCGCCAGATGAACGAGCGCAATCTTGGACGCGTCGCGCTCGGTCGAGAACATCGACTCGCCATAGAACATGCGGCCGATTGCCATGCCGTAAAGCCCGCCGGCCAGCCGGCCGTCGATCCAGGTTTCCACGCTGTGCGCGTAGCCGCGCTCGTGCAGTGCGCTGTAGGCCTCGATCATTTCGTCGCTGATCCAGGTGCCGGCCTGTCCGTCGCGCGGCGCAGCGCAGGCGCGCATGACCGCCTCGAACGCGCTGTCGCAGCGCACCTCGTACGGGCGGTTGCGCAGCACCTTCAGCATCGAGCGCGTGATGCGGATTTCGGACGGCACCAGCACCATGCGTGGATCCGGACTCCACCACAGCACCGGCTGGCCGTCGGAAAACCACGGGAAGATGCCCTGGCGGTAGGCGTCCAGGATGCGATCCGGCGTCAGTTCCAGGCCGGCAGCGAGCAGTCCGTCAGGTTCGCGCAGCGCTCGTTCGACCGGCGGAAACGGCGCGCCGGGTTCAAGCCAGGGGATCACGGATGGTCCGTGGCCGATTCCGGGTGACGGAAGGCGACCACATGGTCGGCGTCGAGCCGGATGCCGATGAATTCGCCGATCGCGTGATTGTGGTGCGACGGTACCAGCGACAGCACCCGCCGACCCGACGCCAGCCGCAGGGTGTACAGGAACTCCGCACCGCGGAAGGACTTTGCGAGCACCTCGGCGCGCAGCAGTGCCGCGTCGTCGTGCACCAGATCGTCCGGTCGCAGCAGCACATCGACCTGACTGTCGGCCATGCAGCGCGGGCAATCGTCTTCGCAGGCGAACGGGAACTCGCTGCGCAGGATGCCCAGTTCCAGTTCCACCTCGTTGTCGCTGCGCAGCCGGCCCGGGAGGAATACGCCCTGGCCGACGAAATCGGCCACGAAGCGGCTTTCCGGCCGGTGATAGAGGTTGTAGGCGCTGTCCCATTGCTGCAGGCGTCCGGCCTGCATCACGCCGATCTCGTCGGCGATCACGAACGCTTCCTGCTGGTCGTGCGTGACGAGAATCGCGGTGATGCCGCGTTCCTTCAGGATGTCGCGCAGTTCGATGGCCAGGCGGGAACGCAGCTCGACATCCAGGCTCGAGAACGGCTCGTCCAGCAGCAGCAGTTCCGGGTCAGGCGCCAGCGCGCGCGCCAGCGCCACGCGCTGCTGCTGGCCACCCGACAGCTGGTGCGGAAACTTGTCCGCGTGATCCGCCAGCCCGACCACCGCCAGCATGTCGTCGGCGCGTGCGCGACGCGCGACACGCGAACCTTCGGTCAGACCGAAGGCGACGTTGTCGGCCACGCTCAGATGCGGGAACAGTGCAAAGTCCTGGAACACCATGCCGATGCGCCTGCGTTCGGGCGCGCGATGCGTGCTGGCCGACGACACGATTTCGCCGTTGATCGCGATGGTTCCGCCCTGCAGCGGTTCGAAGCCGGCGATGGCGCGCAGCACCGAGGTCTTGCCGCAGCCGGACGGACCGAGCAGGCAACCGATGCGGCCGCGCGCCAGACTCAGCGAAAGGTCGTGTACCACTCCGGTATGGCCGTACGCGATCCGGACTGAATCAAGCACAAGTTGTGGCATGGCACCGCAGTCTGAATGCCGTCACGCGGAAAAACCCGCCGCCGGCCGATATCGATAATAGCTCTCAATTATAATGCCGCGAATCCGCTCCCGGCGCATCGTCTGTTCCGGGGGGCCCCCTGCACGCACAACATACCGCCCCTTGCACCTGCGTCGCCTCTCTCTGCTGTCGCTGATCGCACTGCTGCTTGCGCTGCTCGTGGCGGCGCCGGTCATTTCAGTGCTGGTCAACCTGCTGCATGGCGGCACCTCGGATACCTGGGCGCATCTGGCCTCGACCGTGCTGCCGGAGTATGTCGCCAGTACCCTGTGGCTGTGCCTGTGGGTCGGTCTGGGTACCGCGCTGATCGGCGTGTCGACCGCCTGGGCCAGCGTGATGTGGGAGTTTCCGGGCCGACGCGTGCTGGATTGGGCGCTGGTGCTGCCGCTGGCCACCCCCGCCTACGTGATGGCCTACACTTACACCGACCTGCTGCAGTTCGTCGGCCCGGTGCAGAGCGCGCTGCGCGACACCTTCGGCTGGGAACGCGGCGACTACTGGTTTCCCGATGTCCGCACGACCGGCGGCGCGGCCTGCATGTTCATCGCCGTGCTCTATCCCTATGTCTACCTGCTGACCCGGCAATCGCTGCTCGAACGGGCAGCCGGCCTGACCGAAGCCGCGCGCATGCTGGGGCAGGGCGCCTGGGCGGCGTTCTTCCGCGTGTCGCTGCCGCTGGCGCGCCCGGCCATCGTGGCCGGCGTATCGCTGGCGCTGATGGAAACGCTGGCCGACTACGGCGCGGTGAGCTACTTCGGCGTGCAGACCTTCACCACCGGCATCTACCGCGCCTGGTTTTCGCTCGGCGATCGTGTTGCCGCGGCCCAGCTGGCCGCGCTGCTGCTGGGTTTCGTCGCCACGCTGTTGCTGGCAGAGCGGCTCACGCGCGGCGCCGCGCGCTTCAATGACAGCGGTCGGGCCGGCGCCAGCGCGCGTCGCCACACGCTGGGCCGGAGTGCCGGCTGGCTGGTCACCGGGTTGTGCCTGTTGCCGCTGGCTGCCGGTTTCATCGTGCCGGCCGGTGTGCTGCTGAGCTGGGCGATGTCCGAAGGGGATGCGCAGTTCGGCCAGCGCTTCATCCGTCTCGCGGCGAACAGTTTCACGCTGGCGGCAGTCGCCAGCGTCCTGGCCGTGGCGCTGGCGCTGCTGCTGGCCTATGCCGCGCGCAGCAGCCGCTCGCGCATGGTCGCGCTGGCGCGTTCGGTGGTCGGCCTCGGCTACGCCGTGCCGGGAGCGGTGATCGCGGTCGGCATCCTGATTCCGGTCACCCGGCTCGATCATGTGCTGTCGGGGCTGTGGTTGCAGTGGACCGGTAGCAACCCGGGCCTGCTGCTCACCGGCGGCATCGGCGCGCTGATCTATGCGTATCTGGCGCGCTTCCTCACCGTGTCGCTGCAGTCGGTGGAATCCGGTCTGGCGCGCATCACGCCCAGCATGGACGAAGCGGCACGCAGTCTCGGGCTGGGCGCCGGCGCCACGCTGCGCCGCGTGCACTGGCCGATGCTTCGCGGCAGCCTGCTGACCGCCGCGCTGCTGGTGTTCGTTGATGTGATGAAGGAACTGCCGGCCACGCTGGTCATGCGTCCGTTCAACTTCGATACCCTGGCCACGCAGGCCTACACGCTGGCCAGCGACGAACGGCTGCAGGAAGCCTCGACGGCGGCGCTGACCATCGTCGCGGTCGGATTGCTGCCGGTGATCATACTGTCGCGCCAGATCGCGCGGTCGCGCCGGACCTGAAGTCTCCTGCGGAAGTGGCGTCCCCTGTGTAGCGGCGTCACCTGTGGGAGCGGCCTTGTGGGAGCGGCGGCCTCGCCGCGATACGCACGCTGCACAACGACCATCTCGGCACTGATCGCGGCGAGGCCGCCGCTCCCACAGAAATCGCGGTCGTGCAGCGACCATGGTTGTGCAACGTTCTCATCAAGGCGAGGTCGGCTCCTGCCACAGCCGGTGGGGCTGTCCGCATTTCGCGATCCCCGGCCGCGGGTCTGCCGGAGGGGCTTGGCCGGTCAGATTCCGGGCGGATCGACCGGTTCGTTCAGCACCAGCCAGTACAGGCCGAGCTGGCCGACGGCGTAGATGAACTTTTCGAAATCCACCGGCTTGCGGATGTAGCTGTTGGCGCCGAGCTGGTAGGCCTCGTAGATGTCCTGCTGTTCGCGCGAGGTGGTCAGGATGACCACCGGAAGCAGGTTGGTGCGGGCGTCGGCGCGTACGCGACGCAGCACTTCGAGACCGTCTACGCGGGGCAGTTTCAGGTCCAGCAACACGACCGCCGGTGCGACGGAGAGGTCACGGCCGGCGTGGCTGCCGGTGCCGAACAGATAGTCGAGCGCCTCGACGCCGTCGCGCGCCACGATGACTTCGTTGGCGATGCGGTTCTTGTTGAACGCCCGCAGCGTCAGCGCTTCATCGTCGGGATTGTCTTCAACCAGCAGTATCGGGCGTTCGCTTGCCATAAGAACCAGTCCAAGGTCATCCGTTTCCGGTCGGAACGGACTCGAGCGTGAAATAAAAGCATGCGCCGCGTTCGACTTCCGCTTCAGCCCATATCCGTCCTCCATGCCGATGGACGATCCGGTGCACGATCGCAAGCCCGATTCCGCTGCCGGTGAAGTCGCCGACCGAATGCAGACGCTGGAACGGTCCGAACAGCTTGGATGCGTATCGCATGTCGAATCCTGCGCCGTCGTCTTTCACAAAATACACGAGCTCCCGATCGCGTTGCAAGCTGCCGACTTCTATGCGAGCAGCCTCGTGGCGCGCGGTGAACTTCCATGCGTTACGCAACAAATTATCCATTGCGATACGCAGCAGATTCGCGTCAGCATACACGCGCATCGACGGCTGGATGAGGAATTCTGCCCGCCGCTGAGGTTCGCCGCGCGTCAGCTCTGCAGCAATGTCGTGCACCAGTGCACTGACGTCGACGCTCTCCCGGTTCATTTCATTGCGCGTGATGCGCGCGAGACCCAGCAGGTCGTCGATCAGCCGGTGCATGCGCTGGGTAGCGGCGCGGATGCGCTGCAGGTAGTCGCGACCGCGGTCATCGAGTTTGTCGGCGTAATCTTCCTCGATCATGCGCGAGAAGCCGTCGATGCCCCTTAATGGTGCCGCCAGATCGTGCGAAATCGAATAGCTGAAGCTTTCCAGCTCGCGCATGGCGGTCAGCAGTTCTGCGGTGCGTTCGCGCACCCGTGTTTCCAGGCGCTGGTTAAGCGCGACCACGCTGCGTTCGGCTTCCTTCTGTGCGCGGATGTCGAGTCCGGTGCCGAGCAGGTGCGGCAAACCGTCGAGATCGATGCGGTACAGGCTGAAGGCGTGGGCACGCGGTTCGCCATCGACCGCCAGCAGGTCGGCTTCGAAACTGGCGTCGCGCTGGATCAATGCCCGGCGCGCCTGGCGTTTCAGCAGGCGGTGGGTTTCGGGCGGAAACAACTCGAGCGTTGCCTTGCCGAACAGGTCCGCCGCCGACAGTCCGGTGATGGCCTGCAGGTTTTCGTTCCATCTGCGCAGGGCGCCCGTTGCGTCGAGCAGGAAAAAGACGCCGGGCATGCTGCGTACCAGCGCGGCCGAGAAATTCTCTTCGCGTCGCGCAACGTCCAGGGCACGCCGGCGGGGCGTGTCGTCAGCAAAGATCCAGATCGTTTCGCCGCCCGCCTGGACATCGTGTTCAAGCTGCCGCACCGAAATGTAGGCATGCAGCGCGCTGCTGTCGCTGCGGTGCAGGACGGATTCCTGGGCGTGCGGCGAAGGTGCGCTCGACGCAGCGCCCTGCAGCAGTGCGTCGAGATCGTCTTCGTCGTGGAAGAAGCGGCCGACCGTTTCGCCGATCAGTTCATCGCGCCGGTAGGCGAAAATCTCTTCGCAGCGGCGATTGCAGTCGGCGATGCGACCGTTGCGCGCATACACGATGGCGACCGGCACATCGTCGAGCAGCGCCTGCTTTTCAGCGGCGAGCGCGCGCGTGGCCTGTTCGGCACGCTTGCGCTCGGTGATGTCGGTGATCGACCCGGAAAAGCGCAGCACCTTCCCCTTGTCGCTGCGCGTCGCCAGACCGCGGTCGCGTACCCACAGGTAGTGACCTGACTCGTGCCGCATGCGGTATTCGATGTCGAACGACTCGCGCCGCAGGAAATGTTCGTCGATCGCATGTTCGAGCCGCGACAGGTCGTCCGGATGCACCCGTTCCAGCAGCTGTTCATGGGTCTGCGGCTGCAGCGACTGCTGCATGCCGAGCAGCTCGCTCAGCCGTGGCGACAGGTAGTAGCGGCCGGCACCGATGTCCCAGTCCCAGGCGCCGTCGAAAGAACCGCGTACCGCGTGGAACAGCCGCGCCTCGCTTTCGCGCAGCGAATCGAGGGTCATGCGCTCGCGCGTCACGTCTTCGAGCGTGCCGGTGAGGCGCACCGCCGTGCCTGCGGCGTCGTGGCTGACCACCGCGCGCAGGCGGAACCAGCGATAGGTGCCGTCGCGGGCACGCAGGCGGATCGGGTCGTCACTGCGCTCGATCTCGCGCGCCACCAGGCGCTCTCGCGCACGCCGGACAATGGTTGCGTCGTCGGGATGCGTCGCGGCGGTCCAGTTGAACTGCTGGCTGAAGCCATCGCCCGCTTCGTAACCCAGCAGCGATGGAAAGCGTGCGCTGTACCAGATGTCGCCGGTGTCGAGCTGCCACTCCCATTCCGCTTCGTCGTGCGACAGCGCGAGGCGCTCGAGCCGTGCCAGCTGCGCAGTGAGGCGGTCATGTTCCTGTTCCAGCGCATTGCCAGCTGCCAACAGCGCCTCGTCCAGCGGTGCGAGTGCATCGTCGGCGGTCAGCCGGGCGGCGCCACGCGGCGTGCCGGTCGCCAGTGCTCGAGTCGCCGCGGCCAGTGCATTCACCGAAGGCGCAAGCCGGCGTTTCATCATCCGGCGCGCACCCCGGGTGACCAGAAGGCACAGCGCGCCCAGGCCGACCGCGGCCAGCAGGAGGGCGAGCAGCGGCGAATTCGCACCGGTCTGCTGCGCGCCGATCGACAGCCAGCCGACCTGCACCGTCTTGTGCCGCAACGGCCCGTCGGCCCGGATCAGCACGCCCTCTTCGGCCGAACCCGAATGACCGATGCGCAGGACGATGCCGCCCTGATCATCGCTGACCGTCGCGTCAGTGATGACACCACGCTCGATCGGGTCGCGCAGCAGTTGTTCGATCTCTCCTGCGCGTTGCGCCGCCAGCAGCCGGGCGATTTCGCTGGCGAGTTCGCCGTGCAGCGCGCCGACGTCGCTGCGCGACGACAGTGCGGCCAGGCCGAGTGCCAGCAGCACGACGAAGCCCGCCAGCGCGACCAGGCGCCACAGCGCGCCCGGCGCGCGGCGGGGTGGCTTGACCGGAGACGTCGGTAGGCCGGGCATCAGCCGAGGTCTTCGGCCCGCAGCAGGAACACCGGCGCGCTGGCCGATGGCGTGTCGAGCCAGACCAGCGGCAGGTCGGGCAGCGCCTGTTCGGTTTCGGCCTGATTGCGACCGACCTCGACCAGCAGCAGGCCGCCCGGATTCAGGTGCACGCGCGCGTCGGCGACGATGCGCCGTACGATGTCCATGCCGTCTGTACCGGCGCCGAGCGCCATTGCCGGTTCGCGCAGGAATTCGTCGGGCAGCGCGGCCATCGCGGCGTCGGTCACATAGGGCGGATTGGACAGGATGAGGTCGTAGCGCCGCCCCTTGAGCGGGGCGAACAGATCGCCGTGCAGCAGTTCCACCCGGTCTGCGAGACCGTGCTCCGCGACATTCAATGCGGCTACTTCGAGTGCATCGGCCGACAGATCGACGGCATCGACCTGCGCCTCCGGGAAGTAATGCGCCGCGGCGATAGCCAGGCAGCCCGAGCCGGTGCACAGGTCGAGCACATGGCCGGGACCATCGCCCATGTCGTCCAGCCAGGGCTCGAAGCCGTCCTGCATCAGTTCGAAGATGTGCGAACGCGGAATGATGACCCGCGGATCGACCTTGAAGCGCAGCGGGCCGAGCCAGGCTTCGCCGGTGATGTAGGCGGCCGGTTCGCGGTCGGTGACGCGGCGGTCCAGAATCTGCGCGATCGCCAGGCATTCGGGCGTGCTCAGGTGCGCGTCGAGGAAGGGCTCCAGCCGGTCGAGCGGCAAATGCAGCGTGTGCAGCACCAGATAGGCGGCTTCGTCATAGGCATCGACAAAGCCCTGGCCGAAGGCGACGTCGGCCGCGCGCATGCGGCTGACCGCATAGCGCAGCCAGTCGCGCACGGTGTTCAGTTCGGGGGGAGCGGTGACAGTCATGGCAGTTTTCAGTGACCGATCAGTCGGTCGAGCAGGGTGGTATGGATGCGTGACAGCGGTTCGAGGTCGGCCACGGCAACGGCTTCATTCAGTTTGTGGATGGTCGCATTGCAAGGGCCGATTTCAAGCACCTGTGAACAGATATCGGCGATGAATCGTCCGTCCGACGTGCCGCCGGTGGTCGACAGCGTCGCCTCGATACCGGTCACCTCGCGGATGGCGGCGCGTGCCGCATCCACCAGGATGCCGGCCGGCGTCAGGTAAGGCAGGCCGCCGAGTGTCCAGGCGATGTCGTGGTCGATCCGGTGGCGATCCAGCACGTCGGTCAGGCGCGCCTGCAGCGACGCCGGCGTGCTGGCGGTCGAGAAGCGGAAGTTGAAGCGCGCCTCCAGCGTACCGGGAATCATGTTGCCCGCGCCCGTGCCGGCGCTGATGTTCGACATCTGCCAGCTGGTGGGCGGAAAGTGCGCGTTGCCGTCGTCCCAGCGCAGGGCTGCCAGTTCGGCCAGTGCCGGTCCGAATTCGTGGATCGGGTTGCGCGCCAGCTGCGGGTAGGCGATGTGGCCCTGCACGCCGCGCACCGTCAGCACCCCCGACAGCGAGCCGCGCCGGCCATTCTTCACCATGTCGCCGAGCCGGTCGACCGAGGTCGGCTCGCCGATTACGCACCAGTCCAGCCGTTCGCCACGGGCCGCCAGTGTGCGTACGACATGTGCCGAGCCGTGCAGCGCTTCGCCTTCTTCGTCCGAGGTGAGCAGGAAGGCGATCGAGCCGGCGTGCTGCGGGTGTCGGGCGACGAAACTTTCGGTTGCGGTCACGAATGCCGCGAGCGAAGCCTTCATGTCCGCCGCACCGCGCCCGATCAGCAGACCGTCACGGACGACCGGTACGAACGGATCGCTGCGCCACTGATCAAGCGGGCCGGTCGGCACGACGTCGGTGTGGCCGGCGAAGCAGAACACCGGCGCCTCGGTGCCGCGGCGCGCCCACAGATTCGACACGCCGCCCGCGTCCATGCGTTCGAGCCTGAAGCCCATGGCGGCAAGCCGCGCACCGATCAGGTCGAGACAGCCGGCGTCGTCCGGCGTGATGGACGGCCGGGCGATCAGCTGCTTCGTCAGCGCGAGGGTGTCGGCAGCGAGCGCGGCAACATCAGTCATCGGCGACGTCCGGGCTGGCCGGCCGCCGCAACTGCTCACCGACCGCCATCTTCCAGATTGAGCGAAAACTCGGCGAACGAGGCGCCGCCGGGTACCGTGGTTTCAAGATCGGGTTCGTCCGCTTTCGGTGCGTCGTTCCTGGGGGGTTCGTTCACGCCAAACTGCGAATTGTTGATCAGCCACGACAGGTTGGTAGGCGAGTCGGAATTCGACAGCGCCTCGTCGAGCGTGATTTCGCCTTCGCGGTACAGCCGGAACAGGTCCTGCTCGAAGGTCTGCGAGCCGGGCGCCATGCTGCGTTCCATCGCTTCCTTCACGCTGTTGATATCGCCGCGGTCGATCAATTCGGAAATGTGGCGCGTGTTCAGCAGTATCTCGACCGCCGGCATGCGCCGGCCATCGGGTTTGCGCACCAGCCGCTGCGACACGATGGCCTTCAGGGTGACCGCCAGATCGAGGAACAGCAGTTGCCGGCTTTCCAGCGGGAAGAAATTGACGATGCGGTTCAGCGCGTGGTGCGCGTTGTTCGCGTGCAGCGTGGCCAGGCACAGGTGGCCGGTCTGGGCGTAGGCGAGGGCGGCCTGCATCGTTTCCAGATCGCGGATTTCGCCGATCAGGATGCAGTCCGGCGCCTGGCGCATGGCGTTCTTCAGCGCCGGTGCCCAGCCTTCGGTGTCCATGCCGATTTCGCGCTGATTGACGATCGACTTCTTGTGCTTGAACAGGTATTCGATCGGGTCCTCGACCGTCAGGATGTGACCGGACCTGTGCTGGTTGCGGTGATCGATCATCGCCGCCATGGTGGTCGACTTGCCGGAGCCGGTCGAACCGACCACCAGCACCAGGCCGCGCTTTTCCATGATGACTTCGGACAGCACCGGCGGCAGGCCGAGCGTGTCGAGCGGGGGAATGTCGCCCAGGATATAGCGCACCACCATCGCGATGCTGCCGCGCTGCCAGAACATGTTGACCCGGAAATTGCCGAGGTCGCGCCGTCCGAACGACAGATTCAGTTCGCGCGTCTTCTCGAAGCGCACCTGCTGCTCTTCGGTGAGCATTTCGTACGCCATGCGCTGGATGGTTTCCGGGTCCATCACGCGCTGGTTGATCGGCACCGTCGTGCCCTGGATCTTGATCGCAATCGGCGCGCCGGCCGACACGAAGATGTCGGAGGCATTCTTGTCCGCCATCACTTGAAACAGCTTGTCCAGGATCATGTCGCCTCCGCGTGCGACCGATCGGCCGCAGTGTCAATGTACAGCCGTATTCTGGCGCGCTTCACGTTGTCATGCACAGTCAACCTTTGACGCGGCCGCCATCCGGCGCTGCGCCCTCACCCCCGGCCCCTCTCCCGCTGATGCGGGAGAGGGGAGTCTGGCGCGGCGGTGAGGTGGGGGTAACCCTCTCCCGCATCAGCGGGAGAGGGTGGCGCGCAGCGCCGGGTGAGGGCTGCGGTGCTTGTTCCCTCACCCCCGGCCCCTCTCCCGCTGATGCGGGAGAGGGGAGTCTGGCGCGGCGGTGAGGTGGGGGTAACCCTCTCCCGCATCAGCGGGAGAGGGTGGCGCGCAGCGCCGGGTGAGGGTCACGCGGTCAAGACGAGCGGCACCGCCGATCAGGACCGCAGAAGTTCGTTGATGCTCGTCTTGGCGCGTGTCTGCGCATCGACGCGTTTGACGATGACGGCGCAATACAGACTGTACTTGCCGTCGCTCGACGGCAGGTTGCCGCTGACCACCACCGAGCCTTCGGGCACGCGGCCATAGGTCACCTCGCCGGTCGCGCGGTCGTAGATCTTGGTGCTCTGGCCGATGTAGACGCCCATCGAAATGACGCTGTTGTCCTCGACGATGACGCCTTCGACCACTTCCGAGCGGGCGCCGATGAAGCAGTTGTCGCCGATGATGGTCGGGTTGGCCTGCACCGGCTCCAGCACGCCGCCGATGCCCACACCGCCCGACAGGTGCACGTTCTTGCCGATCTGCGCGCACGAACCGACCGTGGCCCAGGTGTCGACCATGGTGCCTTCGCCGACGTATGCGCCGATGTTGACGTAAGAGGGCATCAGCACGACATTCTTCGAAATGAAGGCGCCGCGGCGCACGCTGGCCGGCGGCACCACGCGGAAGCCACCGGCGCGGAAGGCCGCTTCGTCGAAGCCGGCGAACTTCATCGGCACCTTGTCGTAATAGCGGGTTTCGCCGCCGTCGCTGACCGTGTTGTCCTGCAGGCGGAAGGACAGCAGCACCGCCTTCTTGATCCACTGGTGGGTCACCCAGTCGCCGTCGATGCGCTCGGCGACGCGCAGCGCACCGCTGTCGAGTTGCGAAAGGACGAATTCAACCGCTTCGCACAGCTCGGCCGGTGCATTGCCGGGCGAGTACTGGGTGCGGTTTTCAAAGGCGGTTTCGATGATCTGTTGAGCAGCCTGCATATCGGGTGTCCCGTAATAAAGCGTTGAAATGGAAGAAAAAAGATACTAAATGGGCGGCCGGAGCGATAGACCGGGACAATCGGACCGGCGCTCAGAGCGCGTGGCAGAACTGCACGATGCGCTCGGCCGCTTCGAGGCATTGGCTGCCGGGTGCCACCAGGGCAATGCGGACGAAGCCGGCGCCCGGATTGACGCCACCGGCGCTGCGCGCCAGATAGCTGCCGGGCAAAACAGCCACATTATATTCGGCGAGCAGCCGGCGGGCGAACACGGTGTCGTCCAGGGCGGCCGGCGTGCGCGCCCACAGGTAGAAACTCGCATCGGGCATCGGCGCATGCATCACCGACGCGATGCGCGGCTGCACCGCGTGGAACTTGGCGCGGTACTGGTCGCGGTTGTCGCGCACGTGCGCCTCGTCCGACCACGCGGCGACGCTGGCCGCCTGCACCGCCAGCCCCATCGCGCTGCCGTGATAGGTGCGATACAGCAGGAAGCGCTTGATCAGCCGCGCATCGCCGGCCACGAAACCGCTGCGCAGACCGGGCACGTTGGAGCGCTTCGACAGGCTGGAAAACACCACCAGCCGCTCGAAACCGGTGCGCCCGAGCGCGTGCGCAGCCTGCAGGCCGCCGAGCGGCGGGGCGTCTTCGTCGAAGTAGATTTCCGAATAGCACTCGTCCGACGCGATCACGAACCCGTGCCGGTCGGCCAGCTCGAACAGCGTGCGCCATTCGTCCAGCGTCATCACCTTGCCGCACGGGTTGGCCGGCGAGCACACGTAGATCAGCTGCACGCCTTTCCAGTCGGCATCCGGAATGCGGTCGAAATTGCAGGCGAAGCCGTCGTCCGGCAACTGGTTGTAGAAGCGGATCTGCGCGCCGGCCAGCAGGGCCGCGCCTTCGTAGATCTGATAGAAGGGATTGGGCGACAGCACCGCCGCATCCGGCCGGCTGGCGTCGATCACGCTCTGCGCGAACGAAAACAGCGCCTCGCGCGAGCCATTCACCGGCAGCACCTGGGTCGCCGCGCTCACCGCCGGCAAACCATAGCGGCGCTTGATCCAGCCCGCGATACACTCGCGCAGCCCGTCCAGCCCGGCCGTCGTCGGATAGACCGACAGGCCGTCCAGCGCGCCGGTCAGTGCATCCTTGATCAGCTGCGGCGTGGCATGCTGCGGCTCGCCGATCGACAGGCGCACCAGCGGCAGATGCGCCGGGCCACTGATGCCGGCAGTCAATTCCTTCAGTCTTTCAAAGGGATAGGGCTGGAGCAGCGACAGGTGCGGCGTGACGGGCAGGGTGTCGTTCGGCATGTCAGTCAGAGTGAAGGTCCATCGGTTCGCGGGGTGGTCCGGGCGCATCCGAACCGGTCGTCGAGAATCCGGCGTCGTGCTTGACGTCGTTTCAGGCTTTTTCCCACACCATATAAGTATACGTACACATGCTCGCTTCCCGCGTGCCGCGTTCGCGGCGCCTTCCTTCCGCTGCCCTGCTGTGCGGCGGCATCGTCTGGGGTCTCATCTGGTATCCCTACCGCGTCATCGAGGCGGCCGGCATGGGTGGCGTCACGGCGACCTTCATCACCTACGCGCTGGCGTTCCTGTTCGGCCTGATTCCGCTGTGGCCGGTGCTGCGCAGGACGCGCCCCAGCCTGTGGCTGGTCGCGCTCGCGCTGGCCGCCGCCGGCACCAACCTCGGCTACGTTCTCGGCGCGCTCGACGGCGAGGTGATGCGCGTGCTGCTGCTGTTCTACCTGTCGCCACTCTGGACGGTGCTGCTGTCACGCCTGCTGCTCGGCGAACGCCTGAGCCGCGTCGGCGCCGGCGTGATCGCGCTGTCGCTGGCCGGCGCCGTCGTCATGCTGTGGCGCCCCGAACTGGGCCTGCCGTGGCCGCAGGGTTCGGCCGAATGGATGGGGCTGGGCGCCGGCATCTGCTTTGCCGGCGTGAACGTGATGGTGCGGCGCACCGCCCACATCGCCATCGAACAGAAGGTGATGGCGGTATTCCTCGGCGTCATCGCCGTCGCCCCGTTCGCCGCCTGGCTGCGCGGCGAGTCGCCGCTGAGCAAAATCGCCGCCATCGGCCCGGAAACCTGGGCCGTGCTCATCATCCTCGGCGGCGTATTGGTGGTGGTGAATCTGGTCGTGCAGTACGGCATCACCTTCGTAGCCGCCAACGCCGCGATCGCGCTGTTCCTGTTCGAACTGGTCGTCGCCGCCCTGTCGTCGTGGTGGCTGGCAGGCGAGGCGATGGGCGTGAAGGAGTGGGTCGGCGGCGCGATGATCATCGCGGCCAGCCTGTTTTCAGGGCATCTGGAGCCGGCGCGGACAGACCGCGAGCCGGAGGGCAAGGCTGCGTCTCAGACGTAGTTCGATGCACTCTTCGATGCGCTCGGGCCGGGTCGGTGAGTCGCTGATCAGGGCGCAATGACTTCGAGCCGTGCGAAGTAATTCCGGTAGGGCTTCGGGTCGCGGGTCAGCACGCGCAGATTGGATACTGCGGCATGGGCGCCAATGAAGAAGTCGGGCAGCGGTGTATCTCTGGCGCCGCCACGGCGCCGATACAGTGCATAGGCAGCGGCTGCGAGGGAGGATGCGGCCCACGGCAAGGGTGTCCGCGAGGTGTCATAGATATCCAGCATTGCATCCAGTGCGCCAATGTCCGGGTCGGGAATCAGCAGTTCGGTGTAGATGACGATGTTCACGTGCAGGGGGGATCGCTCGCTGCAGACCTGCAACTGCTCCACGGACCACTCATGCCAGGGGCTGGCATCGTCTATGCAGTCTACCCAGACATTCGTATCGACGAGCACGCCGGCCGAACCGTCATAGCTGGAAAGGCTGGGGAGTACCACTATGCGGCGCCGTCGGTGGGGTCGTCGCCGCGGATGAAACGCATGATTTCGTCGGCGCCCATCGGTCTGAATTCAGCACCCAGACTGCCGCGTACCCGTGCAGCCGCGGCCTTGAGCTGTGCGCGGCGGTCTTCTTTGACGCTTGTGCCGACAGGCGTGATGACGATCCTGCTGCCTTCAAGGCTGAACGTCACCTCGCTGCCCGGCGCAACGCCAGCAGCGTCGCGTATGTGCTTGGGGATGGTGACCTGTCCCTTTTCGGTGACGAGCATCGCATTCTCACAAGTAGGAATTGGAAGTAAGAATCTTACCCGCAAGGGCTGGCGAACAACAGAGGTGCTGTCTTCGCCACTGAACACGTGAAATCGACTTCTGCAAGCACCCTGAAACTCATCGCACTGACCTTGCGCGCGCTGCTCCCAAGAAGTGCCACCCGACGGCTGCGCCCGTCCGAGCGCCTGCACAGATTGAGGCGCTCGTCCCGCCGCCTCAATCTGTGCAGGTAGTTATTGCCAGCTGCTTGCCAACACGGGCTGGAGCGCACTGACTTGAGCAGCCGACAGGGCGGTCTGCCCCAGCGGAGGTGGCGTCATGGCTGCCATGGCATCGACCAGCGCCTGCACCTGCGTATCGACGAGGATCTTGTCGCTGGCGGCCACCTGTTCGACGTGCCACTGGTTGCCTACATACCAGTTGGAAACGGTGATCTTGTCTGTCGTGCCGATGACGCTGACTTCAAGGTTGTTGCCAACTCTCTTCAACCAGAGTTGATCGTACGCAACGGTGGAGTCGAAGCTCATGACATCCTGGTTGCCAGCGGTCGTGTCCGATTCCCAGATCGAGTCCTGACCGTGTCCTCGCGAGAAATGGTAAGTGTCGTTGCCTGCGCCACCATCGAGAAGGTCGTTGCCCAGGCCGCCGATCAAGGTGTCTGCCCCGGCACCGCCCCGCAGCGAATCGGTGCTGCTGCCGCCGTCCAGAATGTTGTTGCTGGCGTTGCCAATGATCAAGTTGGCCAGATCGTTGCCGGTTCCGGCGATCGCCGAACCGGTAAGCACGAGGTTCTCCACGTTCCCGGCCAGGGTATGGCTGACACTGCTCTTGACCGTGTCCAAACCCTGGCCGGACACTTCCACGACGGAGTCCGAGGCATTGTCGACGTAGTACGTATCGTCGCCGGTGCCCCCGATCAGCGTGTCCGCACCCGCGCCGCCGTCGAGCCGGTCGCTGCCGTCCAGCGAGAAGCGCAGGGCTGCATTTGATGAAACGACGCCCGACGTGGCAAGCGTGATGTTCATGCCGTCCCGTGCGCCTGCGCCGGTACCGTAGTCGAGCAACAACTGCTCAGTGTTCGTCAGGTAATCCCTGCCATTGAAACGGAGCCGATCTACATACAGATTCCGGTCCTGACCCGTCGCGCCGTCGTACGCATCGTTGGTGAACACGACGTCGACCCGATGCGCCGCCGTTGCCGGCAGATTTACTGCGGAGATGACATATTCCTGGGTCGTGGTCGAACTGACCTCGAAGGTTTGCGCTTTCACGCCATCGATCCACACCTCCATGATGGGCGCGGCACCGAGCGCAATGCTGCCCCTGGCAAACACGCTCAGTGACGTGAGCGGAGCTGTGTTCCCACTTGTACCCGCCGCATCCCCGTAGAGGGTGTTTGCGGCCGAGTTGCCGGACAGCACATTCTCAAGCGCATTTCCACGACCTTCGGTGGCGGCCGTGCCTGTCAAAATGAGTTTCTCGATGTCGCTGCCAAGGGTGTATGTGACACTGGATTGCACGGTGTCGATGCCGGCGCTGGCGTTCTCGAGGACCACGTCGGAACTCGAATCGACGACGTAGGTGTCGTCGCCCAGCCCGCCGGCCATGGTGTCTGCACCGGCACCGCCGTCGAGCACATTGGCTGCGCTGTTGCCGGTGAGTACGTTGTTCAGCGAGTTGCCGGTCGCGTTGATACTTGCCGAGCCGGTGAGGGTCAGGTTTTCGAGCCTGCTGCCCAGGGTGTAGCTGATCGATGCATTGACGGTGTCCGTGCCGCCGCTGCTCGCTGTTGCGCCGACTTCGATGACCATGTCGGCGGCCAAATCCACGACATAGGTGTCATCGCCTGCGGCGCCGTACATGGTGTCTGCACCGGCACCGCCGTCGAGCACATTTGCGCTCGAGTTACCTTGCAAATAGTTGTCAAGCGAGTTGCCGGTACCGTTGATGGCGCCACCAGGATGAAGAAGAATCAGCTCCTCGACGTTTTCACTCAGGGCATAGCTCACGTAGGACTCGACCCAATCGAGAGTGCCGTCATCGGCACTCTCGATGATGACATCCCCGACATTGTCGACGATGTACCGGTCGTCGTCGGCGCCGCCGCTCATCGTGTCGGCTCCTTCGCCACCATTCAGAACGTCGTAGCCGGCTCCGCCAATGAGCACGTCATTGCCGCTCTCACCCCGCAGATAATCGTCTTCCGACCCACCGTCCAGCGTGTCGTCTCCAGCGCCTCCGAACAGTAGGTCGTAGCCGCTGCCGCCTGACAACACATTGTTACCACTGTTGCCTGTGAGCGAGTTGTGGTCGTTGTTACCGGTACCGTTGATGTTGGCGCTGCCGGTCAGGGTGAGGTTTTCGAGGTTGGCACCGAGAGTGAATGTGACGCTTGACTGCACGGTATCGGCACCGGCGTTGGTGTTCTCGATGACCACGTCGGAACTCGAATCGACGACGTAGGTGTCGTCGCCCAGCCCGCCGGCCATGGTGTCTGCACCGGCACCGCCGTCGAGCACATTGGCTGCGCTGTTGCCGGTGAGCACGTTGTTCAGGGAGTTGCCCGTTGCGTTGATACTTGTGGAGCCAATCAGGGTCAGGTTTTCGAGGTTGCTGCCCAGTGTGTAGCTGATCGATGCATTGACGGTGTCCGTACCGCCGCTGCTCGCTGTAGCGAGGGTTTCGATGACCACGTCGCCGATGTTGTCAACGTGATAGGTGTCCGAGCCGTCCCAACCCACCATGGTATCGGCGCCCGCGCCACCATCGAGCATATTGCTACTGCTGTTGCCCGTCAGGATGTTGCCCAGACTGTTACCTGTGCCGTTGATTGCCGTCGTGCCGGTCAGAACGAGATTCTCAATGTTGTCGCCAAGCGCATAGGTGAATCCTGATCGAACGGTATCTGTGCCTTCGTCGGCGTTCTCGATGACGACAACGGAACTTGAACGAAGGAGATAGATGTCGTCACCGCTCCCGCCGAGCAGTGTGTCTTGCCCGCCACCCCCGTCCAGGTAGTCGTTGCCGGCCAGACCGGCAATTACATTGGAACTCGTATTGCCTCTCAGATAATTATCAAGCGAATTGCCGGTAGCGTTGATGGCGCCACCTTGATGAAGAAGGATCAAGTCCTCAACGTTTTGACTCAGGGTATGGCTCACAGTGGACTCAACCCAATCAAAGTCATCGCCTGAATTCTCAATTATGACGTCCCCGATATGGTCGACGAAGTATTGGTCGTGATCGGCTCCTCCGGCCATCGTGTCTGCACCTTCGCCACCGTCCAAAACGTCGTTACCAGATCCGCCGGTGAGGACGTCATTTCCGCCGTCACCCCAAAGACGATCTTCGTCTTCTCCACCGTCCAGCGTGTCGTCTCCAGCGCCTCCGAACAGGTAATCGTAACCAGTACCACCGTTCAACGTGTCATTGCCTAAACCACCATCTAGCCAATCGTTACCAGAGCCGCCCATTATCGCGTCGCCACCTGCTCCACCAATGATCGTGTCGTCGCCGGATGTGCCATTTAAACCTCCTGGCTGTGCTATCCAGACAGGACTGGTCGGATTGGTCAGGTCAATCACCCATTGCGGGCTGGCGTCGAATTCAATTCTTTCAACGTTGAACCTCTCATCTTTCAATGCATTCACAAGCGTAATCGAATCGCCTGTGCCATAAGTAATGACAAGATCGTTTGAAGAGCCGGTTGGAGTGGAAAATACGATTGTATCCGAGGTGATTCCTTCACCAAACCGGATGGTGTCAAAAGAGCCGGATGTTGCATACTCCAGGATCAAGTCGTGTCCGTCGCCCGACCGGAAAAAGTATACGTCGTCGCCTGAGTCACCCAGCAAGCGATCCGAACCTGCGCCGCCAATCAAATAATCAGCGCCACTGCCGCCATCCAGATAGTCTCCCGTAGCGGCGCCCACCAAAGTGTCATTTCCGGCGCCCCCATACAAGGTGTTGTAACTTGATGGTGCGGCAGTACTTTGCTGAACGTGACCGGCAAGGCTGCTATGCAATGTACCAAGTGCTGAAAAAACCTCATTCGTAAGCAGATCGCCAATCAAAAGATCGTCGCCGATGCCACCTTTGATCTCGTCAATTCCCGACATTCCGATCAATGTGTCATTGCCCAATCCGCCGGACAAGGAGTCCTCTCGTCCGGTGCCCTGAACAAGTTCTGCTGTTTCGGTGCCCTCGTGCACAAGACCAGGATTCAGGATACGAACGGTGTACGATCGATTGAGCAAACCGATGCCCACGTCCTCGTACGCAGCCAGGTCAAGTACTATCGTCCCGGCGTAGTCGATGGGTATATCCCCCGATAGCACACCGTCTTCCAACGTCAACCACGTTGGCAGGGGACCCTGATTGTTGATGCTCACGGTTGCAGAAGAGGAAAGGCCGCCGATGTAGAGTTCGTCGTCATGCTGCAAAAACGAGTCAGCGACGAGCGCTGATTGATCAGGCATGTATCGGAGCACATCTGAAAGGCCAAATTCAATGCCATCCGAAAATCGCAGGTTCTCGATTCCTTCCCGGAAAATTGCGTGGTTGTTCTGCATGAGTTGCTGAAAATTTCCGAGATACGTGAAGCTTGATTCGCCGCCCCATGCTGTTTCGGCAGCAAGATAGTCGCCTGAGTTGAAAAAGTCGGCAGGGTTCGAGATTCGCGGGAACTGAAGCCCGACGTTCAACGGTGTTGCGCTGGAAACCAGCGATCTCCCGTCGAGCTTGAAATCCATGAAATTCACGAAGAAGGATATTGTGTCTCCCCAGTCTTCTCCCCAGGCCGAGGCGTCCAGGGGGGAATAGCGCTGCCATGAAAGATCCAGTTCATCGAAGGTGATCCCGTCCTCAAACGAAATCGTATCGTCTTCGTCGACAAGAATTTCCGCATAATCATCGCGTTCTGTCAGGTATAAATAACCCTGGTGACTGTCCAGAATGATGTCGCCATCTGAGCTTCTGCTGATGTAATAGGTGTCGCCACCCGTATTGCCGACAAGGACGTTTTTGCCTTCACCGCCGAATAAATGATCGGAGTATGCTGAGCCGACAAGTGTGTCATCTCCGGCGCGACCGGACAGGAATACCCCGACGGCAGTTTCTTCAATTATCGAGGTCCGCCGATCTTCCGGAGCGATGTGATCGTCTTCGGCGGAGCCGAGAATTGAGCCCGGGCCGGAATAGATAACACGGTTTTGTATGTTTCCGGACGGAGAGACTTCAATTGTCCTGGTCTGGTATGTTTCGTTGTGGTAGCTCTCTCGAAAACTGACTCCGGGTATTGCCTTCATACCCTGAGGGTCTGGCGGTGTGTTGGTGACAAACCCGATGACGCCGGGCTTCGTGACGGGAACATTATTCTCGATTCGTGTTTGATTCCCCCAGACAGGAATTGCCGAATCGAAAGAAACTGACCTTCCCGTCACCGGAGAGGGAATAAAGTCCTCTATTGGTATGAATCTTTGAGATAGGTCGGTACTTGCGTTCTTGCGGATCGTCGAATCGAAGAATGCGGAATTCTTGACGGTCGATTGACTTGTTGATGCGTAATCGTACATCTCGATGTACTGCGAACCGCCCGATTCGGTTGCCTCCGTAATATGGCTTATCGAAATCGTACTGTAAGTGAGCGATTCGGTCACAAGGCCGCTGGGGGCTGTGGATCGGTAATTTTCAATACGCTGGAACTTGTTTTTTCCTACCGGATTATATCCGTAGGCCATGAGCCCACGCGCATGTTCTCGTTCCGTATAACGTACGTACTCTCTGGTTGCCTTTTGTTCAATTGTTTCGTTTTGAACCGGTACACCTACTCTGCGAACGTCTTCAATGGCCGTTTGCTGCCCTGACGAATCTACGATCATCCAACTGGATGGGGCGTCAAAATATCCGGAAATCGTCATTGAATCACCGGTGCTATCGATCGTTACGACGAGGTGATTTTCAATTCTTTCGGTGATGAGTGCGTCTGCTTTAAGTGTTCCGAGTAACTTGATGCTGTTTACGTCGGTGCCGCCGTCCACAATCACGTCGTGTCCGCCGCCATACTCGAAGTGATATACGTCGCTTCCTGTGCCACCGTTCAAGGTGTCTGATCCCATTCCACCTTCCAGGGTGTCGTTGCCAGCTCCGGCAGCGATGTTGTCATTTCCTGCACGGCCCACCAGGAGGTCATCAAAAATGCCACCATTTATTACATCCTCAGACGCAGTGCCGAAGATGGTTCTCGCGCCGATTTTCGAAGTCAGATCAGAATGGTTCAGCGTTTCTCCGTTGCTGAATCTGTAGCTCTCGATGAAACCTGCCCATCCATTTATCACCTCAAGATAATCCACTGCGGTGTATGCAATTTTCAATACCGACTCGCCAGCGCCGTTCACATATTCGCTCACCAGCAGATCTTGAGGGTTGATGCCGTCGAGGAATTTAACGGTGTTTTCGTTCCCTGATGTGCTCGTGATGACCAAATCTGCACCGTCGCCCCGTGAAAGCAGAATTTCGGTCGTGTTGAAAATGTAAAGTTCGTCGTTGCCTTTGCCGCCTTGAACACTATTCTGCGCGGTAAGTGTGTCATCACCCATTCCACCTGCTATGTCATTGCCAGCAAGTGTTATGGGTGTTTGCAAGTATGTAGAGACAAACTTTTGCCAATTCAGAGAGGCGTCGGCAAATTGGTATGTGGATATGCTGCCACGTGCTCCGTCAATAACGCCAATGAACGTGCCGTCAGAAAAAGAAATCTGTATTCCGTTTGTGGCCGTTTGCACAGTGGATATGTCTTGAAGACGATGCGACGTAATCTCCACCACATCGTTGTCGGAAATCCCGCTGTCGCCAATCGTTACGGACGGCGCTCGCAATGGATCGAGATCGATCACGTATTGATCGTTGCCCTCTCCACCATCCAGCCAGTCTTCCCCCGCACTGGCGATCAGAACATCGTTGCCGCCGTCGCCGATCAGTACGTCGTCGCCTTCCCCGCCATCAAGGTAATCATCGCCGTGGAATTCGATCGAGACGCGACTGAGTATGTCGTCTCCCAACAAAGTGTCGTTCCCCGCGCCGCCGTAAAGCGTATCGTTGCGCCCGCCCCCGGTCAGCGAATCGTTGCCTGCGCCGCCGTCGAGATAATCGTTACCGTTGAACTCTCCCGCCAATGCGTTCGAGCGCTCATCACCTGCGAGAGAATCGTTGCCGATCCCGCCGTAGAGTGTGTCATCTTTGCCGCCTCCGGATAGATAGTCATTGCCTTCTTCACCGTCCAGATAATCGTTACCCCAGACCAGAGTGTTATGTGAAGGCGAGGCGACATTGGTAGCGGGTGTGTCGCCCCAAAGCGTGTCTATCCCAGCGCCTCCATATAATGTGTCGTTTTTGCCTCCGCCCTCTAGATAGTCATCACCGTCTTCACCATCCATGTAATCGTTGCCGTGGTAGGTCAGGGCAAGGTAGGTTGCTCCGCTGGTTACACCGCGGTCATCGCCCCACATGCTGTCGTTGTCCAAGCCGCCATAGATGACATCATTTTCGCCACCCCCCAGCAATGTGTCTTTTCCAGTACCACCATCTACAAAATCCGCACCCGGACGGAAGGGTTTGAATGTGTAGTCGGTTTCGTTATCGACAAGGCCATCTGCCCAGATCAAGTCGTCGCCGTCACCCCCATCAATGACGTCATTGCTTCCTAAACTGACGATGTGGTCATTGCCCGTCCCACCCTTTATGTAGTCGGCGCCTCCGCCACCGACGATCTGATCATTTCCGGATCCGCCGTCGACAAAATCCCCCCCGCCGTCCTCAACGGTGAAAAGATACGTGTGGCTCCAGATATTGGGTCCGTAGATACCCCACCCCACTCCCTGAGCAAAGACTTCCTGTCCAGCCGGTGGACTCCAGACATCCTCTGTAGGGCTTTTTCGTTGAGGAACGTACAGTAATCCTGAGCTTGTAATGAAATCATCGCCATCCCCGCCCGAAATCGAATCGCTTCCTTCTGCACCGGCAATAAGATCGCTGCCGTCACCGCCGTGGATCGTGTCATTGCCATAGTCGCCAAACAGGGCGTCGTTGCCACCCAATCCGCTAATGCTGTCGTTGACGTGAGACCCGTAGATAACGTCGCTGAAATCTGGTGCAGCAATTCCGCCGATAAGCGTGCCATCTAACGCCCAGCTCGTTGCACCCCAGTGGTAGGTGCCATAACTAGGCATACTGGGTGTGGTGAGGCCTGCGCCAATTTCAATACCGTCTAGTTTTGCGCGCTGATCGCCATTAAATTTGTAGGTAACGGTGCCGGAATCTTGCAGATTGATGCTCCAGCCGTTGCTGACGGCGCTTCGGTTTTCGCCCGTATAAGTCGCACTGATTTGAATATTCGCACTGGCGCTGACATCTCCTGTCTGCACCAGAGCGAAGGCGACCTGAGTTTGCCCCTCCACGAGCGTAAGGACAGCACCATTGGCGGCGACGGTGGTGTCGCCAAGGATGGCGTTGAACTTGTCTGCCAGATCGGACAGGGCGAGGGTGATGGTTTCACCGGCGCGTGCGGCCTGGTTCAGGTAGAGGGTGAAGGTCTTGCCGGTGCCTTCGGCCAGACTGGAGACTTGGCCCTCCAGGCTGGCGAGCGTGAAAGCCGGATCGTTCCAGACGTTGGTGCCGCCGCTTTCCTTTAGGGCCAGCCGGGGGGTCGGATCCAGCTTGATGCCGAGGTAGCCGTCTACGCCCAAGCCTCTGGTGAGGTCGAAGTTGTCAACAGTAATGGTGTTCGCGGTATCGGTGCCCCGGGTGATGACCAGACGTTTGCCGGTGCTGCTGCGTGCGTCGTCATACACGGCAAGACCGGCATACACGCCACCGCCCAGATCGAAAGACCATTGATTGGCGCGTCCGGTAGCGGTGGCGGTGCCGACGTTGACACCGTCGATCTGGATGCGCCCGAGACCGTCGGTGTCGACGAGGGTGTCTTTGCCGAAGCTGCCGATGAATTGGTAGGTGTCGAGGCCGTGGCCGCCGTGGATCTGGTCGTTGCCGCTGCCACCGATCAGGATGTCGCTGTCACTGCCGCCTTCGAGGTAGTCGTTGCCGGCGCCGCCATCCAGTGTGTCGTTTCCCTCCGCACCGTAGAGATGATCTTCAAGCCCCGCCCCAATGTGGGCGTCGGCAGTCTGTCCCCCGAAATAATAATGGTGCGTATTCGGGAACAAACCTCCTTGTTGAATTGTGTATCCGCTATCGACATCCAAGAAATAGGAATCGTCCTTTCGGTAAACGTGATTGTGGTTCAGATCATAAGGATTTTCCTGATTCGGGTTGTATTGGGGGTCAAACGCAGAGATCTCGTTGGTGCTGAACCATATCTTTCGGACCAGAAATTCAGATCTGTCACGAAGGTATCGAGCGCTAAATGCTCCCGCTCCGGTCGAAGGATCGTAAAGATCGAGTTCGCCTTGAGCGTTGTGCGCGGCGTAGTTCGCGCCGACGACGGCGAAGGGGTTGAGTGCGGCCAGGGCGTAGCGGGTGGCAAGTCCCAGGGCGTCATTGCGTGAGGCCATGTCAGAAAGGGTGGACGCCGAGGCATCGGCCAGCACGGTGATCTGTGCATTCCCTTTCAGAGCGATGTAGGCCGCTTCTTCTTGCAGGAGCTTCAGGTTGGTGTAGAGAGCCTGACGATCATCGACTGCGGTTCTGTCGCTGACAGGACCGAGCAGGAGAGTGCGCAGTTCGTCGAGGGCATCTTCGAGCGAGCGTGCGGCGGTGACGCCCGAGGCATCGAGCAGGCTGTTGAACTGCATCTGCGTCAGTCCCGGCGCGAGTTCAGCATAGAGCGAATTGACCGCCAAGGCGTCAGTCAGCAGCCGGATGCTGTGGCTGTTCAACGAGGGTTCGGTGAGGACGTCCAGCGGCGTGCCGATCGCACTGCCCAGGCCGGCGATGACGGAGAGGCCCTCGCTGCCGCGCAGGTTCCAGATGTTGGCGGTGGGCACGTCGGTCAGACCGAACAGACTAAGGATGTTGCCGATCGGCCCGAGCACGCCGGGGGCGTTGTAGAGGTAGGCGTCGGTTACGGCGCTGCCATACTGCTGCTTGACGGCGGCGGCGAGATAGCCGCCCAGGCTGTGGCCGGAAACGCTGAAGGTTTTGTCCTTGAGAATCGCGGGATCGGCACGCCATTGGTCGATTTTGGCCTTGAGCGCGACGTACTGCGGGTTCAACACAGCCGGCAGGCCCAGGGCCAGCAGGCCATCGGTGGTGAGGTCGGTCGCGGCAGGTTCTGTGCCGCGAATGGCGAGGTAGCGGGCGTTCGGATCGCTGGTCGGGGCGAAGACTGTCACCGACAGGCCGGAGGCGGGGTCGGTGCATTGCGCAATGACAGTCCATTGCCGAGAAAATTGGTCGGCTTGGGTAAGGGACATGCCGACGGCGCTGTCAGTCAACGCTGGTACTGGATCGACCCCAGGAGCCAAATCTGCATATGCCGCAAGGGACAATTCAGCGTGCGTGTAGTAGCTGGTGGTTTGGCTCATGGCATTACTCCTTTTCGAAAACTCGACGAAGAACATCGTTGGCGGCAGTCGGCTCGGGGCACATGAAGGTCGACCCGTGCCATGGGCCCGGCGGATCACCACCTCCACGTTTGTAAAACACGGATTCCCCAAGCAGCTTTCCGTCTAAGCGGCGAAAGACTCGGGTATGCAAGCGGAACATATCGGGATCGCCTTGGCGGTAGTACCGTGTCTCTCGCTTCAACGCATATTCCGATCCGAGAAAGAACTCCATCACCGTCCGCGTGCCGTCATGCTGGTACGCCGCCGTGTTCTCGATACGCTGCTGATACGTCTTTGGCATGCCCCATTGATCGAACTCAGTGGCTGGCAGCTTTACAGCCTCATAGACCTTGACACCACCGTCGATGGCGCACAGCCGTTTCACTTCGGCATCGACCGCCATCTGCGAAGGCGTGGTGCAACCGGCGACCGTCGTTAGCAGCGCGCAGACGGTGATGAGACATTTCACGCGACGAGCTTCCAGTTGTCGTTGCTCGGCGCGCCCTTTGGAGGTCTGCCGAAGATAAATTCCCCGATCGCGATCACTGGTCCAATCGCGCCGCTTGATGGTTATCGATGGCGCGTTCGTATCAATCTTCTTCAAACCGTATTTATCGACATCCGCCTCAGGTGCGTACTCATTCACAAAAGCCATGTTCATTTCTCCTGAGTTTTCTGATACTTCTGAGTAAATATGATTTGAATTATTTGGTGGAATTCTTTTCGCTCAGGTGGCGCGCCGTTAATGCCCGTCGGTTGTGTTTTATTGTTTGATATTTGCTGCGGAAAGATCCTTTACTACTCGGTGGCTTACCGCTCTCTCAACTGTCGGCTTATTCTTATATATATTCTCGGGCATCAAGATTTTTTTATACCGGTGCAGCCCGCCTTGCACACTGTCAATTGAGTTCTCTTCTAGACGCAACATAGGCCGCACGCCCTCCTTTTCCCTGCTTTCCCAAAGCATCTCGACGGCCGCCATCTTCAATTTTTCGACATCAAAGAAATCCACTAGCCTGCTGCGCGGCCCTTCCGAAAGAAACTCTTTGACCGGCGCGGTATTCGATGCCACCACCGCGCACCCTGTCGTGATCGCTTCGAGCAGCGACCACGACAGCACGAAGGGATAGGTCAGATAGACGTGCGCGGCGGAGACCTGCAGCACCTTGACGTACTGGTCGTAGGGCAGCTTGCCGACGAAGTGAGTGCGCAACGGGTCGAGGCTCACCTCGCGCAGCATCTTTTCGCGCCAGTTCGGCGCGTCGCCCGGGCGGCGGCCGTAGCTCACGTCGTCACCGCCGACGATGAGGGCGTGGCAGGTCTTGTGCTGCTTCTGGATGCGTTCGAGCGCTCGCATGAAGATGTGAAAGCCGCGGTAGGGCTCCAGGTTGCGGGCGACGTAGGTGATGACCGGGTCGCCGGCGCGCAAGGTCAGGCCGCCCGGCGTGGTGACGGCGGCGTGCGGGTCGGGGTGCAGCCCTTCGGTATTGATGCCTTCGTGGATCACTTCGATCTTCGGCTGGAAGATTTCCGGGTGACGGCTCTTCTGCCAGTGCGTCGGGCTGATGCCGATGTCGCAGTGGGTGAGGTTGAGCGTGTGCAGCGCATTCCAGGTGCGCATACGGGTTTGGTCGTCAAAGCTCGCCGGGAATTCCGGGTCGAAGCCGGCGTCGCTGCCCGGTGTGCCGTAGTACCACTCGCAGTAGTGGATGAGCCGGGTGTCGGGAAAGACATCCTTCACGTACAGCGTTTCGCCCCAGCCGGGGTGGGCGAGGACGACGTCGGGTGCGTAGCCTTTGCGCTTGAGGTCGAGCAGCACGCGGGCGACGGCCTGACCGTGCAGCACCGCCGATTCCATGTTGCGCAGGTAGGGGTGCTGGTGGGCATGCGGCGCGCGGTGCAGGCGATAGCGCCGCCAGGGCACGGCGGGCGAGCCGGGTGCAGTGTCTCGGCCGATGCCCGTTACCTGCCAGCCTGGTTCTTTGGCCCAGTGCGGCAATAGATGTCGAAACTGGCCGGGAAAGTTCTGGTGGATGACGAGCAATCTCATGTTCAGCGCTCCGCCAGGCTTTCGTGGACCGTTTTCCGGATCGGATCCAGGAAGTACTCGATCACCCTGCGGTTGCCGGTATGGATTTCGGCGGTCACCGCCATGCCCGGCGACAGCGGCACGATGCGTTCATCCACTTTCAGTTCGGCGCGCTTGAGCCTGACGCGAGCCTGGAATACCAGCCCCTTCTTCTCATCCGCCACGGCGTCCTGCGAAACGAAGGCGACTTCGCCTTCTATCGTTCCGTAGCGGGTGAAGGGGAAGGTTTCGACCTTGATCACTGCGCGCTGGCCGGGCTGTACGAAACCGACGTCGCGGTTTTCGAGCACGGCTTCGACCTCGGCCTGCTGTTCGTCCGGCACGATGGCCATAAGCGGCTGCGCTTCGGTTACAACGCCGCCTTCGGTGTGGATGGCGAGTTGCTGCACGGTGCCGGCGACAGGGGCGATGAGCTTCTGCTGCACTTCGCGCGTGCGGGCCTTGATCAGTTCCTGTTCGAGCTGGTTGGCGCGCTTCTGTGCTTCGAGTTGTGCGGCGATGGCATTGCGTTCGAATTCGGCGATGAGTGCGGCGCGCCGGCTGCGGGCTTCTTCGATGCCTGCCATCAGTTCAAGGGCGTGCGCTTCCTGGTAGCCCAGGTCGCGCTCTTGTTCGATACGCACTTGTTCGCGCTCCAGATAGCCGTGGCGCGACACGAAGTTGCGCTCGACGAGGCTTTTGTAGTCTTCGGCGCGGGATCGTGCGATGGGCAGCGTTTCCGTGAGCTTCTGCACCAGTTCGCGCGAGGCGGCCAGCTCGGCGCTGCGGCGGCTGATTTCGGCGTCGAAACTGGTGAGGCGAGCCCGATGTTCCAGGTACTGGCTTTGTGCCGCGCGTTGTTCGGCGCGCAGGTCGTCGGGGTGGATGCCGGTCAGGGCGGGCAGTCTGACCTCGGCTTGTCTGGCCTGGCCGGCACTGGTCAGTGCCGCGTAGCGGGCGGCCTCAAGCCGGGCGGCGTTGAGGGCCTGCTGCGCACGCTCTGTTTCGGCTTCGGGGGCCGTGGCGGCCGCTTCGAGTTCGACCAGCAATTGTCCTGCTTCGACATGTTGGCCATCGCTGACGTGAATGCGACGGACCACGGCGGTTTCGGCCGGCTGCACCAGCTTGGTCTTGTCGGCGGATATGACCTTGCCGGAGGCCACGGCCACCATGTCCACCCGCCCCAGCCAGGACCACAGCAAGCCGACCACCAGCGCGGCCACGAGCGCCCACATGATGGCGCGGGGGGCCGCCGGTGCGGGGGTTTCGATCAGTTCGAGCGCGGCGGGCAGGAACTGGCGTTCCAGCGTGCCGCGCGCGGGCGACTGCAGATCCTTGCGTTGTGTCCAGGCGGCACGGAAGACCTGCCAGTAACGGGCGAACAGTGCGGGAAGGTGGCGAATCAGTATTGTCGACATGTCAGAGGTTCCGCGCTGCCCGCCGGGCCGCCCCAAGGGCAAGCGCAGCCCCCTCGGGGGGCAGCGAACGAAGTGAGCGTGGGGGTCTCATCACCCCGCCTGCAGCGCATGCAGATGCGCATAGCGCCCGCCCGGTGCGGCGAGCAGTTCGGCGTGGCTGCCTTGTTCGACGATTTCGCCGACTTCCATCACCATGATGCGGTGGGCATCGCGTACCGCCGACAGCCGGTGCGCGATGATGATGACGGTGCGCCCCTTGCAGATGAAGCGCATGTTGTCGTGCACGATGCGTTCGGATTCGTAGTCGAGCGCCGAGGTCGCTTCGTCGAAGATGAGCACGCGTGGGTTGGTCATCAGGGCGCGCGCGATGGCGATGCGCTGACGCTGCCCGCCCGACAGCGTCGAGCCCTGTTCGCCGACCAGGGTGTCGTAACCTTCCGGCAGTTCGAGGATGAACTCGTGCGCACCGGCCAGCTTGGCGGCCTGCACGACGGCGTCCATCGATGCGCCGGGGTCGGCCAGCGCGATGTTGTCGCGCACGCTGCGGGCGAACAGGCGGTTTTCCTGCAGCACGACGCCGATCTGCCGGCGCAGCCAGGCGGGGTCGGCCAGAGCCAGATCGACGCCATCGACCTTCACCCGCCCGCGCTCGGGCACATACAGGCGCTGCACCAGCTTGGCCACGGTGCTCTTGCCGGAGCCGCTGCGGCCGACGATGCCGAGCACCTCACCCGCGCGCAGATGAAAGCTGATGCCACGCAACACTTCCGAGCCGTCGGGCCGGTAGCGGAAACGCACCTGATCGAATTCGATGTCGCCGCGCAGCGCCGGCAACTGGGTGCGACTCGCGGCGCGCGTTTCGGTCGGCGTGTTCAGGATGTCGCCCAGCCGCGCAACCGCGATGCCTGCCTGCTGAAGTTCCTGCCACAACTGGGCGAGACGCAGTACGGGTTGGGCGACGCGACCCGCCAGCATGTTGAAGGCGATGAGGCTACCGACCGTCATTGCGCCGTCCATGACCTGGTAGGCACCCAGCCACAGAATGCCGACGGTGACCAGCTTCTGGATGAGCTGTATGCCTTCACCGGCGAAGGCTGCCAGCTTCGTGACGCGGAAGCTGGAGGCGACGTAGGCGGCGAGCTGTTCGTCCCAGCGACGTATTGCCTGCGGTTCGGTCGCGCCAGCTTTCAGGGTCTGGATGCCGGAAACGGCCTCGACCAGAAAGGCCTGGTTCTCGGCGCCGCGGGCGAATTTTTCATCGAGCCGGCGGCGGAACGCGGGCATCGTCGAACCCATCAGCAGCGCGTACAGCGGCAGCGAAGCCACTACCAGCACTGTCAGCGGCACGCTGTACCAGAGCATGACGGCGAGAAAGACGAAGGTGAACAGCAGATCCATCACCGAGGTCAGGGCCGGACCGGTCAGGAAATTGCGGATGTTCTCCAGTTCGCGCACCCGCGCGACCGAATCGCCGATACGGCGCGCCTCGAAATAGGCCAGCGGCAGGCCGAGAAGATGGCGAAACAGCCGGGCGCCCAGTTCAACGTCGATGCGGCTCGTGGTGTGCGCAAACACATAGGTGCGCAGCGCAGACAGTACAGATTCGAACAGCACCGTTGCCAGCAGGCCGACACCGATCACCTGCAGCGTGGCCAGGCCTTGATGCACCAGCACCTTGTCCATGACCACCTGGAAGAACAACGGGGTGACCAGCGCGAAGATCTGCAATGCGAACGACGCGACGAGCGCCTCCGCCAGCAGGCGCCGGTATTTCACGACGGCGGGGATGAACCAGGTGAAATCGAAGCGGGCGAGGGCGCCAGCCAGTTGGGCGCGGGAGGTGATCAGGACGGCGCGGCCGGAAAGACGGGCCGCCAGTTCATCCAGCGAGAGCAGTACCGGCCGTTCCTCCTGCGGGTCGTGAATCAGCGCCTTGTCACCCTCGACCCGCGCCAGTACCAGAAACTCGGCGGCAGCGCCGTCGTCGTGGTGCGTTTCGAGGATGCAGGGAAGAGAGCCTTTGCCAAGGAGCCTGATCCCCTCGGGCGTTGTTTCGAGGCGGGCCGTTTTCGACTTCAAGGCCAGACCGCGTGCTGCACGGACCAGATCATCGGCCGTGACCGGTGTGCCGCTGAGGCCGCGCTGATGATGGATCTGCTCTGCATCGGCAGCGCATCCGAGAAATCGGGCGACCAATGCAAGGCATTTCAGGCCACTGAAGCCTGGTTGCGAGCTGGTGGTGGGTGAGGCCGGATGACTCGCAGCGTGTGGTTGATTCATCAAGTTATTTCATCTTTTTTTGACGCGCTGCGTATGAGATGCCTTGGTCATTGCGCTGAGTCCGGGAGGCAACCCTGTTTGACTCCTGGATATGCGTATGACACCGCTGCTTATTTAAACGGGATCGCGTTTTTCGGCATTCATCCGTATGGATGATGCGTACCTGCTTGACTTCGTAGGGGTGAGCTTCCGGCGCGCTCCGGCACGTGGTTGGAGGCCGCAAAGAGAGGTTGTTAAATATTCGTGACGGGTGAAATTCCCGTACTTCCCGACGGGGAAGGCGCGGTACGAGATGCGCCTCGATATTTTTCGCGCGACGCAACGCGCTTTTGAGCTACCTCCCAGTCACTCCCGCCGCCTCAGTCCAGCACTGTCATGGCGCAAATGCGCCAGATGCCTGCAGTGTTTTCGGCGTCATCGCCGTCGCCCCGTTCGCCGCCTGGCTGCGCGGCGAGTCGCCGCTGAGCGAAATCGCCGCTATCGGCCCGGAAACGTGGGCCGTGCTCATCATCCTGGGCGGCGTGCTGGTGGTGGTGAATCTGGTCGTGCAGTACGGCATCACCTTCGTGAGAGCCAACGCTGCGATCGCGCTGTTCCTGTTCGAACTGGTCGTCGCCGCCATCTCGTCGTGGTGGCTGGCGGGCGAGGCGATGGGCGTGAAGGAGTGGGTCGGCGGCGCGATGATCATCGCGGCCAGTCTGTTTTCGAGGCATCTGGAGCCGGCGCAGGTCGCGCGTGATGCGTCAGGTAGCGACCGGGAGGCGACTTCGTCCAGATGATTCGTGGGTCGGAGCACCGGCAAAAGGCGTCTGGGCGAGCCTGCAGTGCTGCGTCGGCAAGGGGCTGGTATGGATTGAGCCAACCCATCCGGTTGCTTTGTTGACCCGCGAGATGTGCATAAGGCGAACAGCTTGCAAGCACGGCGTGCACCGCGCTGCACTGTTGAGTTCAGAGATGTGGCCCGGATTCACGCTCTGCAGCCCACACGGACAAGACCTCGAGAACACCAGCCCTTACACGGTAGTAGACCCAGCGTTGGGTCTTGCTCATCAGGTAGCGACGAACCTGCACCGGCCTGCCTGTTTCAACCTTCTCGCCGAGGCCTGGGTGCAGGATGAGGATTGCCAGCGTGTGGGTGAGGTCAACCCGTATCGCTCCTGGCGCGGCGGGCCTGTTTTCAGCCCACCATTCAGCCGCGTGTGACCTCGCGCTGCGCGCGTGGCTTGATGATGTAGCGGAGCGCCACGGTTACCCGAAGCGTTTGAGCTGCTCAAGAAACTCCGGTCCTGCGCCACCGTCCTCCGCATCCGCTTCGTCAATCGCCGCGAGAAGTTCGGCTTCGAGATGCGAGGGCAACTTCACGGCCGGGCGATCGTCATCGGCAAGAACGGTCACGACGGTGCCATCCGGGAGTGCCACGCCCTCCAGGATCACCTTTCCGTCTTTCACAGTGCCAACGGCTACAGTCATGGCCGGATGGTAACCGAGGTCGAGCGGGACATGGGCTGTACGCCGCCGAATCCTGCGGTGCTGAACGTCCCGAGCGAGGGCACCCACTGCGTCATGGTGTCAGCAGGGGCGTACGCAAGCGCTCTCCAGGCTTCTGCGAGCAGCGCACTCAGACGCGCAGGCGCAGCAGTGCCGGCAGACCCCAGATCACGATTGCCACGGGTTGATGACCGCGACGCCGGCGGCTTCGAAGGGTCGGGTATCGCGGGTGGCGACCGAAAGGCCGTTCGCGACCGCGATTGCGGCGATGCAGGCGTCTGCCGTGGCGATGGCATATCCGGCAGCCCGCGCCAGCGCGATCCGTTCCGCATAGGCGCCTGTGCTGCCCAGGTCGAATGGGAGGACGCGGCCGGCGAACAGTGGCAGAACGCGCTGTTCAAGATTGTCCTGCAACACAGAGCGCCGTTTGCCTGTCGGCAGCAGCGCAACGCCGGTGCGCAGTTCGGCCACGGTGATGGCGGACAGAAAAAGTGTTTCCAGCGCCTGGGCGTCGATCCACGCGATCACCCCGAGATCGGGCGTGCGACGCAGCGGCTCCGACACCACGTTGGTGTCGAGCAGGATCATTCGAAGCTGACCGGACGGGACGGCGTGGGGTCGCGCACCTGATCGAGGATGCCCAACTCGTCATCGGTCAGACCGGCTTCACGACCGATGTCCGCCAGCAGCGACCCCAGCTTCACGCGGCCCTCCGGGGCCACGGCAGATTCCAGAATGTGCCGTATCTCGGCCTCCATGCTGCGGCCGTGGGTGACAGCGCGCATGCGCAGTGCCCGGTGCACGGCGTCGGGAAGGTTGCGTACGGTAAGCATGGCCATGTTCATCGCACCGCTGGATTGAGTGCATGCATTTTAGACGTTTGCATGCAGCAAACAAGGGTCGCTCGGCTTTTTCTGCTTCGCCCGGGTTCGTGAGCCCGCGCCTCGCTGCCTGACGTCGCCGCGGAGCCCACCGGTGCTGAGCACCGGCCCGTGAGGTTCAAGTCCTGCTGCTACCGCCTGTCGGCGCGCGCTTTTACGGCCGATACAGCGCATCGCGCTGCAGGCTGGCCGGGCCATGAAGCCCCGAGTGATATCATTCAGCCGGTTTTTAGCCCTACATCCGCCCCCCCCGCCGCCGTCCCGTGCGACTGTCCAAACTCAAACTCGCCGGCTTCAAGACTTTCGTCGATCCGACCACCATCCTGATGCCCGGCCAGCTGGTCGGCGTGGTGGGGCCGAATGGCTGCGGCAAGTCCAACATCATCGATGCGGTGCGCTGGGTGCTCGGCGAGTCGCGGGCGTCGGCGCTGCGCGGCGATGCGATGACCGACGTCATCTTCAATGGCTCGGGCACGCGCAAGCCGGTCGGGCGGGCGTCGGTCGAACTGGTGTTCGACAACGACCAGGGCAGGGCGGCCGGGCAGTGGTCGCAGTACGCCGAAATCGCGGTCAAGCGGGTGCTGGAGCGCGACGGCCAGTCGGACTATTTCATCAACAACACGCGGGTGCGCCGGCGCGACGTGATCGACGTGTTCCTCGGTACCGGCCTGGGCCCGCGCGCCTACGCCATCATAGAGCAGGGCATGATCACCCGCATCATCGAGGCGCGGCCCGAAGAGCTGCGCGCCTTTCTCGAAGAGGCGGCCGGCATCACCAAGTACCGCGAGCGGCGCCGTGAAACGCAGGGTCGGCTCGACGACGCGCGCGACAATCTGGTGCGGCTCGACGACATCGTCGGCGAACTGGGCAGCCGCATCGAGCGCTTGCAGAAGCAGGCGGAAGTCGCCGCCCGCCACACCGAACTGAATACCCGGCTGGTCGAGCGCCAGGCGCTGCTGTGGGCGATGAAGCAGCGCGCCGCGGCGGCCGAGGCCGACACGCTGGCGGGCGACGCCGGCCGCATCGAAAACGACATCGAACGCGAAACTGCGGCGCTGCGCCACCACGAGGCAGCGCTGGAGCGCATCCGTACCGAACATTTCGCCAGTTCCGAGGCGGTGCATGCGGCGCAGGCCGAACTGCTGACCGCCAACGCCGAAGCCAGCCGGCTGGAAGACGATCTGCGGCGCGCGGCGGAAAACCGCCAGAAGCTCGCGGCGCGCATCGCCCAGCTCGATGGCGAGGTGGCGAACTGGCGCGCGCGCATCGAAAGCATCGAAAGCGACACCGCGCGCTGGACCACATTGGCCGAGCACGCCGCCCACCGCATCGAACAGGCCGAGGCGCGGCACGACACGACACGCGCGCTGCTGCCGGAAGCCGAAGCCGCGTTCCAGGAGGCGGAGCAGCGGGCGACCGAGGCGCGGCGCGATCTGGCGGTGGTCGAACAGCAGCTCAAGGTGGAAGAAACCCACCGCGCGAACGCCGGCCGCATGCTGCATTCGCTGGCCGGCCGGCGCGAGCGCATCGCGCACGATGCGGCGCAGTTGATCGAGCCGGACCGCGCAGCGCTGTCGCTGGCGCAGGCGCGGCTCGAAGAGCTGCAGGCGGCGGTCGATGCCGCGCAGCAGCGCATGCAGGCGGCGCAGATCGCCGTGCCGCAGCTGCAGGGCGCGGTGCGCAATGCGCAGGACGGCGAGCGCGCCACCACCCGCACGCTGACCGAAACCCGCGCCCGGCGCGACGCGCTGGTCGAACTGCAGCGCAAGACGCAGAGCGACGGCAAGCTCGCGCCCTGGCTGGCGGCGCTCGGTCTGCAGGACGCTCGCCCGCTGTGGCAGGCCATCAAGGTCGATGCCGGCTGGGAGCTGGCCGTCGAAGCCGTGCTGCGCGAGCGCCTGGGCGCGCTCGATGCCACATCGCCCGATACGCTGGCCGCCGCCGGTGCGGCCGGTGCCGCACCGCAGACGCTGACCCTCGCGCTGCCGGGCGCCGACCCGCGCACGCCGCTTTCGGCCGACAGCCTGCGCCACCGTGTGCAGACCCTCGACGCGCGCTGGGACGCGCTGCTCGACCTGTGGCTCGGGCCGGTGGCGGCCGTCGAGGTGCTGGCGCTGCCGGCGCAGGGGAGTTCGACACAGGACGGAGCGGCCCAGGTCGACCGCCAGGGCCGCGTCGCCCAGGGTGCGTCGCTCACGCTGTATGCGCCGGACGCGCGCACGCATGGCGTGCTGGAGCGCGCGCGCGACATCGAACAACTGGGCCGTGACATCGACATGGCCGAAGCCGCGCTGGCCGAGGCGCGCGAGGCGCTGCGCGAAGCCGAGGCGGCGCTGTCGGCCGCTCACGAAGAACAGGCGGCGGCGCGGCGCGAGCAGCAGTCGCTGACCCAGGCGGCGCACACCGCGCAGGTGGAACAGATCAAGCTCGGCCAGGCGGTGTCGCGCTTCGACGAGCAGCGCGCCGCACTGGAGCGCGACCGCGCCGAAGTGGATCAGGCGGAACAGACCGAACAGGCGCATCTGGCGCGCGCCGAAATCGAGATCGAGCGCGCACGCGAACTGATCGATGTGCAGCGCAACCGGCTCGACGCCGCGCTGGAGGCGCACAAGAGCGCCGACGGCACGCTGCGCGAGGCGCGCTTTGCCGATCAGGCGGCGGCGCGCGAGGTGCAGGAAGCCGGCTTTTCGCAGCGCGAATGCGCCAGCCGGCTGACCGATCTGGCGAACAACCTGTCGGTCGCGCGCACCCAGCTCGAAAACGCCGAACTCGACTGCGCGCTGCGGCGCGACGAATTTGCGCAGATCGACGAGCGCAGCATCGACGCCACGCTGCAGCAGACGCTGGACGCCCGCCGCGCACGTGAACAGGTGCTGGCCACCTGCCGCGACACGCAGGAAGGGCTGGCGGCTCAGCTGCGCGACCTCGATGCGCAGCGCGCGCAGAGCGAGCAGCGGCTGGCGCCAGCGCGCGAGCGTCTGGCCGAGTGCCGTCTGAAGCAGCAGGCGGCCGCACTGAATGCCGAACAGTTCGCTCAACGCCTGGCCGAAATCACGCTGCCGGAAGGCCGGCTCGATGCGCTGGTTGCCGAAGGCGAACAGGAAAACGTGCGCGAAGGCAGTCTGAATGGTGAAATCGCCCGCCTGAACCGCGACATCGCGGCGCTCGGCGCGGTGAATCTGGCGGCACTGGAAGAACTGACGCAGGCGGCGGAGCGCAAGGGCTATCTGGACATGCAGTCGGCCGACCTGCGCGAGGCCATCGGCACGCTGGAAGATGCCATCCGCAGCATGGACCGCGAAACCCGTGCCCTGCTCAAGGACACGTATGATCGCGTGAATACCGAATTCGGCCGCATCTTCCCGGAGTTGTTCGGCGGTGGCGAGGCGCGGCTGGTGATGACCGGCGACGAGATACTGGACGCCGGCCTGCAGGTGTTCGCGCAGCCGCCGGGCAAGCGCAATGCGTCGATCCAGCTGCTGTCCGGCGGTGAAAAGGCGCTGACCGCGACGGCGCTGGTGTTCGCGCTGTTCCAGCTCAATCCGGCGCCGTTCTGCATGCTGGACGAGGTCGATGCGCCGCTGGACGACACCAACACCGAACGCTTCTGCGAAATGGTCAAGCGCATGTCGGCGGCCACGCAGTTCGTGTTCATCAGCCACAACAAGATCACGATGGAAATGGCGCAACAACTGGTGGGCGTCACGATGCAGGAGCGCGGGTGTTCGCGCGTGGTCGAGGTCGACATGGAACAGGCGCTGAAGCTGCGCGACGAAGCGCTCAGCGTCTGAAAAAACATAAAGAGGAAGGTCATCAATGCAACTGACTGAACTGCAGATCGGATTGATCGCACTGGGCGTGGCGGGCATCGGCGCAGTGGTCGGCTACAACATGTGGCAGGAAAAGCGCCACCGCCAGACCGCCGAACGCGCACTGGGCGAAACCCATGCCGACGTGCTGATCGATCCGCCCGACGCGGCGCCGCGGCGCCTCGAACCCACGCTGGATTTCGACCTGAGCGACGACGCCGCGCCGATGTCCGACCCGTCGGCCACGCAGCCGGTGCGCCACGACATTCAGACGCCGATGCTCGCAGACGAGCCGGTGACCGACATCACCGAACCGCTGACGTCGTTTGCAGCAGACCAGACGGTGGCCGGGTGGACCGACGCGGCGCCCGCCGCGGCAGCCATCGACGAGCGTGCCGGCGCCGCTGTCGATGGCTGGGCGGATGCGCAGGTGGAAGAACTGATCACGATCGAATTCGAGGCGCCGGTGGCGGCGACCGAATTCCAGCGCACGTGGAATGACCTCACGCAGACCCTTGCCGTGACGATGCGCCTGCGCGGGCGCGACGAGCACGCCGGCCGCTGGTTGCCGCTGACCGCGCAGACCGCGGGTGCGCTGTCGAAGGTCGAACTGGCGGTGCAGCTGGCGGATCGGCGCGGTGCGCTGTCGGAAGCGTCGGTGTCGGCGCTGGCCCATGCGCTGCAGGGCGTGGCCGATCGCTTCCTCGCGGTGGTGCATTTTCCGGATGTGCGCGAACTGCTCGGCCGGGCGCGCGAGCTGGACAGTTTCGCCGCATCGGTCGACGTGCAGATCGGTCTCAATCTGGTCGCCGGCGAGTCGCTCATTTCCGGCACCAAGCTGCGCGGACTGTCCGAGGCGCAGGGCTTCACGCTGAGCGGCGGCCAGTTCCATGCGCGCGACGACGTCGGCAACACGCTCTACACGCTGTGCAGCCTCGATGCCGAACAGTTTTCCGCCGACACGATGAAAGCGCTGCAGACCCAGGGCGTCACCTTGCTGCTCGACGTGCCGACCGTGGCCGATGGTGCGCGCCAGTTCGACCGCATGGTCATGGTGGCCGAACAGTTCGCGCACACGCTGGGCGCCAGGGTGGTGGACGACAACAGGCAGCCGCTGTCGCCCGCCTCGCTCGCTCTGATCCGCGGCAAGGTGGCCGAATTCCAGGCCCGCATGGTCCAGTTCGGCATCAAGCCGGGCAGCGAGTCGGCGAACCGGCTGTTCAGCTGATGCCCGCGGCAGCATCGGCCACCGAGCGTGCAGCGGCGCTGCGAGCGCAGATCGCCCGGCACGACCGCCTGTATTACGAGCTCGACGCGCCGGAGATTCCCGACGCCGAATACGACCGGCTGTTCCGTGAACTGCAGGCGCTCGAAGTCGAACACCCGGCATTGCGCACGCCTGACTCGCCGACGCAGCGGGTCGGCGGCAAGCCGCTGCCCGCCTTCGCACCGGTGCGCCATGTCGTGCCGATGCTGTCCATCCGTACCGAAACCGATACCGAATCGACCGGTGCGCTGAATTTCGATGCGCGCGTGCGGCGCGAACTGAAGCTGGACGACACGCAGCCGCCGGTTGAGTACGCTGCCGAACTGAAGTTCGACGGCCTGGCGATCAATCTGCGCTACGAGCACGGCGTGCTGGTGCTGGCCGCCACGCGCGGCGACGGCGAAACCGGTGAGGATGTGACGCAGAACGTACGGACCATTCACGAGGTACCGCTGGCGCTGGTGCCCCAGTTGCCTTTAAATCCGCCTTCGCTGTTCGATGCGCCCGGCTTGCCCGAGGTGCTTGAAGTGCGCGGCGAGGTCTACATGCGGCGCGATCGTTTCGATGCCTTCAACCTGCGCGCCGACGCGGCGGGGGAGAAGACGCTGGTCAATCCGCGCAATGCCGCGGCCGGCAGCATCCGTCAGCTCGACCCGGCCATCGCGGCGCGGCGCCCGCTGTCGTTCTTCGCCTATGGCCTCGGCGAAGTGCAGGGCTGGAGCGTGCCGGCCACCCATGCGGGCGTGCTCGACGCGCTCGCCGCCTTCGGCCTGCCGGTGTGCGAACACCGTGCGGTCTGCAGCGGCGCCGAAGCGCTGGCCGCCTTTCATGCGCGCATCGCCGCGGCGCGACCGGGCCTGCCGTTCGACATCGACGGTGTTGTATACAAGGTGAACAGCCTGGCGCTGCAGCAGAAGCTCGGTTTTGTGACGCGCGAGCCGCGTTGGGCGGTGGCGCACAAGTACCCGGCGCAGGAAGCGCTGACGACAGTGCAGGACATCGAGGTGCAGGTCGGCCGCACCGGCAAGCTGACACCGGTGGCGCGGCTGGCGCCGGTGTTCGTCGGTGGCGTGACGGTTACCAATGCCACGCTGCACAACGAATCCGAAATCCGCCGCAAGGACGTTCATGTCGGCGACACGGTCGTCGTGCGCCGCGCCGGCGACGTGATTCCCGAAGTCGTGTCGGTGTTGTCGGACAGACGGCCGCCGCACGCGCGGGCATTCTCCATGCCGATGAATTGCCCGGTGTGCGGTTCCGACGTGGTGCGCGAAGAAGGCGAAATCGATCACCGCTGCACCGGCGGGCTGTATTGCGCAGCGCAGCGCAAACAGGCCTTGCTGCATTTCGCCGGGCGGCGGGCGATGGACGTCGAGGGGCTGGGCGACAAGCTGGTCGAGCAACTGGTCGACGGCGGTCTGATCCGCAGCCTGCCCGACCTGTACCGGCTGGGTGTGCTGAAGCTGGCCGAACTGGACCGCATGGCGGACAAGTCGGCCGAAAATCTGGTCGCAGCGCTGGAGAAGTCGAAGACGACGACGCTCGGCCGCTTCCTGTTCGCGCTCGGCATCCGCCATGTCGGCGAGGCGACGGCGAAGGATCTGGCGCGTCACCTGGGCAGCATGGACCGCATCATGGAAGCCAGCGAAGCCGAACTGGCGCAGGTGCCGGATGTCGGGCCGGTGGTGGCGGCCAGCATCCACCGCTTCTTCGCGCAGCCGCACAACCGCGAAGTGGTCGAACAGCTGCGTGCCTGCGGCATCGAGTGGGAAGAGGGCGAAATGCGGGTGGCCAGCGGCCCGCTGGTCGGCAAGACGGTGGTGCTGACCGGCGCGCTGCCGACGCTGTCGCGCGACGAAGCGAAGGATCTGCTCGAAGCGGCGGGCGCGAAAGTGGCGGGTTCGGTCTCGAAAAAGACGGATTTTGTGGTGGCTGGCACGGATGCCGGTACCAAACTCACAAAAGCGCAAGAACTGGGGATTACCATTCTCGATGAATCCGGGCTGCAGTCGCTGCTCGGCAACAGGGAGTCATAAGTAGATGAAATCAGTGCGTAAAGCCGTATTTCCGGTGGCTGGCCTCGGCAGCCGTTTCCTGCCCGCCACCAAGGCGAATCCGAAGGAAATGCTGCCGGTGGTCGACAAGCCGCTGATCCAGTACGCGGTGGAAGAGGCGGTTGCCGCAGGCTGCACCGACCTCATTTTCATCACCGGCCGGACCAAGCGTTCGATCGCCGACCATTTCGACAAGGCCTACGAGCTCGAACACGAGCTCGAAATGAAGCAGAAGACCGCACTGCTGGCGCTGTGCAACACGGTGCCCAAGCACGTCAATTGCATCTACATCCGCCAGTCGGAACCGCTCGGCTTGGGCCATGCGGTGCTGTGCGCCGCGCCGGTGGTGAACGACGAGCCGTTTGCCGTGCTGCTGGCTGATGACCTGATCGACGGCGAGCCGCCGATCCTGAAGCAGATGACCGACATTTTCGACCGCTTCGGCCGCTCCATCCTCGGCGTGCAGCAGGTGCCGCGCAGCCAGACGGCGAGCTACGGCATCGTCAGCACGGATGCCGACGTCGGCGGCCTGTATGGCGTGACCGGCATTGTCGAGAAGCCGCAGCCCGAAGTGGCGCCGTCGACGCTGGCGGTGGTCGGCCGCTACATCCTGACACCGAGCATTTTCGATCACCTGCGCGCCCTGACGCCGGGTGCCGGCGGCGAACTGCAGTTGACCGACGCGATTGCCGCACTGCTGGGCGAGGAAGCCGTGCTGGCCTATCCGTTCAAGGGCACGCGTTACGACTGCGGCTCCAAGCTGGGTTATCTGCAGGCCACGGTCGAACTGGCGCGCAAGCATCCGGAAGTCGGCGCCGCGTTCTCGGCCTGGCTGGACGCGCAACACGCCGCAGCCGCCGACGCTGCGTGAGCCGTCTCGCCGATGCGCAGGCGCTGCTCGACGGCGCCGAACTGATCTGCGACGCGGCACAGGTCGACGCCACGGTTGCCCGGCTGGCGCATGAAATCACCGCCGCGCTGGGCGACAGCTACCCGCTGCTGCTGTCGGTCATGGGTGGCGCCGTGGTGTTCACCGGCAATCTGCTGCCGCAGCTCGCTTTCCCGCTCGATTTCGATTACCTGCACGTCACGCGCTATGGCGACGACACGCAGGGCGGTGCGCTGCGCTGGATCAGCGAGCCGCGCATCCCGGTCGCCGGGCGCACCGTATTGGTACTGGACGACATCCTCGACGAGGGCATCACGCTGGCCGCGATTCGCCGCCACCTGCTCGACGCGGGTGCGCAACGCTGTCTGACTGCCGTGTTTTCCGACAAAATGATCGGGCGGTCCAAGCCGATCAAGGCCGACTTCACCGGACTCGAATTGCCGGACCGCTACGTTTTCGGATACGGCATGGACGTGCGCGGTGCCTGGCGCAACCTCCCGGCTATTTACGCACTCAGGGAGTAGGCCATGGCCGAAGCGCTGCCGGTGTTTCTTGACGTCGAAGCGTCCGGTTTCGGCGCCGGCAGCTACCCGATCGAGGTCGGCTGCATCCTGCCCGATGGCCGCACCCTCTGCTGCCTGGTTCGCCCTCCGGAAGGCTGGCGGCATTGGGACCAGAGCGCCGAAGCGGTGCATCACATCACGCGCGAAGTGCTGATGCAGCACGGCCTGCCGATCGAAGATGTCGTGTGCCGTCTCGACGAGGCGCTGCGTGGCCAGGACGTCTATAGCGACGCCTGGGGCAACGACTATGCCTGGTTGTCCCGTCTTTATGACGAGGTGGACCGCGTGCCGCGCTTTCACCTGCGCAGCCTGCGGGAACTGCTGAGCGAGGCGCAGGCGGCGCGCTGGCACGAGGTGAAGAAGGAAGTCAGCGAAGAACTGCACACCACCCGGCACCGCGCCAGCAACGACGCGCGGGTGCTGCAGGCGGCCTATGCCCGCGTGCGGGCCTCGCGCACGGACAACGCTCAGACGCGGAAGCGCGACGACGAGGTCTGAAGTTCCTGCGCCAGTCGCTGCAGTGCGCCGGCCTCCTCGGCAATGGCCGCCACCTGCTGACTATTCCGTGCAGCGATACCGGAAATGCTGCCGATGTGACCGCTCACCTGTGTACTGGCAGCCGTCTGTTCCTGCAGCGCTTCCGAAATATCGCGCACCGCGTCTCGCACCTCGACAGCACCGATACGGATCTGCTCCATTGCCTCCATCGCCACCAGAGCCGTACTGACACCGTCGCCGACGCGGCTGCTGCCCTCCTGCATGCTGGCGATGGCGCGTCCGGTCTCGTCCTGGATGCGGGCAATCTTGGTCGAGATCTCTTCGGTTGAACGCCCGGTGCGCTCAGCAAGCTTGCGCACCTCGTCGGCCACCACTGCGAAGCCGCGTCCCTGCTCGCCGGCGCGAGCCGCTTCGATGGCTGCGTTCAGGGCCAGCAGATTCGTCTGGTCCGAAATTTCCCTGATCACGCTCACGATGCTCGAAATCTCGTTCGACTGCTCGCCCAGCGTTTCGATGAAGCGGGTCGAGGTCTGAACCGAGTCGGCGATGCGCTGCATCTCGTCTCTCGCGCGAGAAACCACGTCAGCCCCCTGTATGGCCAGTCGCTCGGCCGCGCTCGCGGTATCGTCGGTGCTGCGGGCGCGTTCCGAAACGCGGCCGATGTTGCCGCTCATCTGCTCCACCGCAGCCGACGTGGACAGGGCGGAGCTGCTCTGTTCTTCGGATGCGTCCGCCACCGACGCCGACGCGGAAGAGAGCTGCCGCGCGGCATCTTCCACCGCACGAGACGACGTGGCGATGCCGCGCACCAGTTGCTGGAAGCCTTCCATCATCGAGTTGAAGGACTGGGCCATGCCTGCGATCTCCCGCGGAGCGCGATCGCTGACACGCTGGGTCAGATCGTGGCCGCCGGCAACTTCGTCCATCGTGCGCTCCATGCGCTGCAAGGGACCGAGCACGCTGTGCGCGATACGGTGGGCCAGTATGAAGCCGAGCAGCGAGATGACCAGCACCAGTGCCGCTTCGCGCGCGGCGAGCGAGAGAAACTCGGAGATTGCGTCGTCGACGTAGATGCCAGAACCGACGATCCAGCCCCAGGGTTCGAAACCCTTTACGTAGGACAACTTCGGTTGTGGCGTATCGGATCCGGGCCGGGGCCACTGGTAGCTCACGAAGCCGGCCTGCTGGCGACGCACGACGTCGACGAACTCGACAAACAGTTGCTTTCCGTCGGGATCGCGGAAGTCGGTCATGGGCTTGCCGTCCAGTTCCGGCTTCGCAGGATGCATGACCATGACCGGCGTCATGTCATTGATCCAGAAATATTCCTTGCTTTCGTAACGCATTGCGGAGAGCGCTGCGCGTGCCGCCTTCTGCGCCGCCGCCCGATCCAGTTCGCCGCGCGTTTCCATGGCGTGATAGTGAGCGATCAGCGAGTGCGCCGACTCGACCAGATGCCGGGTTTTCGTCCCCTTCGCCTCGTGGATGTCGGAGTAGCCGGATTTCAGACTGAAACCCAGTACGACCAACATGCCCAATGTGCCGATCAGGCTGAGCAGCATGAGTCTGCTGCGTACGCTCGCAAGTGATGCCATATGCCGGTTGCTCCGCTTTCTGTTGTTGTTCATGCATTGTCTGGCCGTGCTGGCGCCGACGTTGGCTGCAGCACGAGAGCGGAGAACGGCACAGCACCTGCCGGCTTTAGGGGTATCGAGTATGTGATATGAAATATTTCCAGCTGTCACTGACCGCGTCGCAGCGCGACGATGCGGACGGAACGCGCAAATGAAAAGAGCGCCCTTGGGCGCTCTTCTCGTTTCATTCGACGCTGCCCGGATATCAGGCTTCGTCGCGCGAGGCGCGTTTGCGCTCGTGTTCCTTCAGGTGACGCTTGCGCAGGCGGATCGTCTTCGGTGTGATTTCGACCAGTTCGTCGTCGGCGATGAATTCGATCGCCGATTCAAGCGTCAGCGAGATCGGCGGCACCAGTCGCACAGCTTCGTCGGTGCCCGACGCGCGCACGTTGGTCAGCTGCTTGCCCTTGATCGGGTTCACCACCAGATCGTTGTCACGCGAGTGGATGCCGATGATCATGCCTTCGTACAGCACGTCGCCGGGACTGACGAACATGCGGCCGCGGTCCTGCAGATTCCACAGTGCGTAGGCGACGGCTTCGCCATCGTTCTGCGAAATCAGCACGCCGTTGCGACGTTCCGACATCGCGCCGGCGACCGGACCGTAGTCGTCGAACACGTGGCTGGCCAGACCGGTGCCGCGCGTCAGGTTCAGGAATTCGCCCTGGAAGCCGATCAGGCCGCGCGCCGGAATGCGGTACTCGATGCGCACCCGGCCCTTGCCGTCAGGCTGCATGTCCTGCAGTTCGCCGCGGCGCCGACCGAGTTCTTCCATCACGCCGCCCTGATGGGTTTCTTCGACGTCGACAGTCAGCAGTTCGTACGGCTCGCTTTTCACGCCGTCGATTTCCTTGAACACCACGCGCGGGCGACCGACCGCCAGTTCGTAGCCCTCGCGACGCATCGTTTCCAGCAGGATGGTCAGGTGCAGTTCGCCGCGACCCGACACGAGGAATACGTCCGAATCATCGGTGTATTCGACGCGCAGCGCGACGTTCTTCAGCAGCTCCTTTTCGAGCCGCTCGCGGATCTGGCGGCTGGTGACGTACTTGCCTTCGCGACCGGCTTGCGGCGACGCATTCACCATGAAATTCATCGTCAGCGTCGGCTCGTCGACCGCGATCGGCTTCATCGGCGCCGGCGAATCCGGATCGCAGATGGTGACGCCGATATTCACCTGGTCGATGCCCGACACCAGCACGATGTCGCCGGCGCTGGCCGATTCGGCCTGAGTGCGCTCCAGACCCTTGAAGGTCAGCACCTGGCCGACCTTGGCCTTGCCGCGCAGTTCGTCGCCGTAATACACGGCGACTTCCTGGTTTGGCTTGATGCGGCCGCGCGTGATGCGACCGATGCCGAGCTGGCCGATGTAGGTCGAGTAATCGAGCGAACAGACCTGCAGCTGCAGCGGGCCGTCTTCATTGACTTCCGGCTGCGGCACGTTGTCGAGGATGGCCTGGAACAGCGGACGCATATTGGTACCCGGCGTGCTCGAATCGAGCATCGCGAAACCATTCAGTGCCGAGGCGAACACGACCGGGAAGTCGAGCTGCTCTTCGGTTGCGCCCAGTTTGTCGAACAGGTCGAAGGTGTGGTTGATCACCCAGTCCGGACGTGCGCCCGGGCGGTCGATCTTGTTCACCACGACGATGGGCTTGAGGCCGAGCGCGAGCGCCTTGCGGGTCACGAAGCGGGTCTGCGGCATCGGGCCTTCGACGGCATCGACCAGCAGCAGCACGCCATCGACCATCGACAGCACGCGCTCGACCTCGCCGCCGAAGTCGGCGTGGCCCGGGGTGTCAACGATATTGATGTGGGTGCCTTCGAACTCGATCGCGCAATTCTTCGACAGGATCGTGATGCCACGTTCCTTTTCGAGATCGTTTGAATCCATCACGCGCTCCGAAACCTGCTGGTGCGATGCGAAGGTGCCGGACTGGCGCAGCAGCTGGTCGACCAGCGTGGTCTTGCCATGATCGACGTGCGCGATGATGGCGATGTTGCGTATGGAGCGGGACATAGGAATGGTGCAGCGCAATAAGAAAAACACGCAAGGATAGCACAGAGCGCAAGCCGAAACAGTGTTCCGCGCAGTGTGTAGCCAGCCCTGTGTCGCAGCAGGCCTTGTGTGAGCAGCGCCCCGGTGGGAGCGGCGGCCCCGCCGCGATGCGCACTTTGCAAGGCGACCGTCGCCGCATCGATCGCGACGAGGACGTCGCTCCCACAGCCCTTCGACCGGCACCCGCGCGGGAACACCTGTTGTGGGCGTGTCGCCCTGGTGGGAGCAGCACAGGTTTTGTGGGAGCGGCGGCATCGCCGCGATACGCACTTTGCCCGGCGACCATCGCTGCACTGATCGCGACGAGGACGGCGCTCCCGCGGCGCTTCGGCCGGTACCCGCGCCGGAGCGAGCCGGACTTTTTTGCCTGATAGACTGCGCGGCCCGGGACAAAGGAGTGCATTCATGCTGGCGATCATCGGCGGCAGCGGTCTGACGCAGCTGGCCAATCTTGACGTCACACGCCGCGAAGTGGTGCGTACGCCCTACGGTGAGCCATCCGGCCCGCTGACCTTCGGCCGCTTGGCAGGGCGCGATCTGGTGTTCATCGCACGCCACGGGTACGGCCACACCATTGCGCCACACCGCGTGAATTACCGCGCGAACATTTCGGCGCTGCGCAGCGTCGGCGTGACGCGCATCGTATCGGTCGCCTCGGTCGGCGGCATCCGGGCTGATCTCGGGCCGGGTACGCTGGTCGTACCGGACCAGATCATCGACTACACCTGGGGCCGTCACAGCACCTTTTTCGATGGCCACGACGGCCAGGTGAAGCACATCGATTTCACCGAGCCGTACGACGCCGCGCTGCGCAGCGCACTGCTTGATGCCGCTGCGCGGGCCGGCGAGCAGGTGGTCGATGGCGCGGTCTATGCCGCGACCCAGGGGCCGCGCCTGGAGACGGCCGCGGAAATCAACCGGCTGGAGGGTGACGGCGCGCACGTCGTCGGCATGACCGGCATGCCTGAGACAGTGCTGGCGCGCGAGGCCGGTCTGGCCTATGCAGCGATCAACGTCGTGGTGAATCATGCGGCGGGTCGAGGCGATTCGCTGCACGGTATCGAAATGTCGGCCATCGAGGACATGCTGCAGGAGGCGATGACGCGCGTTCGCCGCCTGCTCGAAGCCTTGTGCACGAACGGGGAGTGCGCATGATCCGCGACATCCTGCGCATGGGCGCCCCGCGACTGCTGCGCGTGGCGCAGCCGGTCAGGCGCTTCCACTGCCCGGAACTTGATGCGCTGGTGCAGGACCTGATCGACACCATGCAGGCTGCCGACGGCGCGGGACTTGCAGCGCCGCAGATCGGCGTGGATCTGCGCGTCGTGGTGTTCGGCGGCTCGCCGTCGGCGCGCTATCCCGAGGCACCGGTCGTGCCGTTCACCGTGCTGGTCAATCCGGTGCTGATACCGCTCGGCAAGGAGATGGAAGAGGGCTGGGAAGGCTGTCTGTCGGTGCCCGGCCTGCGCGGCGTCGTGGCGCGCCATGCCCGGCTGCACTACAGCGGCTTCGATCCGCAGGGTACGCCGATCGAGCGCGAGGTCGATGGCTTTCACGCCCGGGTGGTGCAGCATGAGTGCGACCACCTCGATGGCGTGCTGTACCCGATGCGGGTACGTGACTTCAGCCGGTTCGGCTACACCGAGGTGCTGTTTCCTGATCAGGACGCCAGCGACGACTGAGCGGCCGCGCGCTGCGCTGCCCACGCTTCGAATTCGGCGGCCGGCAGCGGCTTGCTGAACAGGTAGCCCTGCACGCATTCGCATCCCAGATTGCCGAGGAAGGCGAGCTGGGCGTTCGTTTCCACGCCTTCGGCCACCACGCTGAGCCCGAGGTTATGCGCCAGACTGATCGTCGCCGCGCAGATGGCCGCGTCGTCCGGATCGCTTTCGATGTCCTTCACGAACGAGCGGTCGATCTTCAGTCGCTGCAGGGGCATCAGTTTCAGATGGCTCAGGGATGAATAGCCGGTTCCGAAATCGTCGATCGCCAGCTCGACGCCCAGCTCGCGCAACTGGCCGAGCATGCGCAGCGTGGCGTCCGGGTTGTCCATGGCCACGCTCTCGGTGATTTCGAGTTCGAGCTCGCCCGGGCGCAGGTCGTGCCGCATCAGCGTGTCCTCGACCTGGTGCAGCAGGTTCTTCGAGCGCAGCTGGCGCGCCGACAGATTGACCGATACCCGCAGCATCAGGCCGTGATCCTTCCAGCGGCTGAGTTGCCAGCAGGCTTCCTGCAGGATCCATTCGCCAAGCTTGATGATGAGGTCGCTTTCTTCGGCGATCTGAATGAAGCTGTTCGGCGGTACCAGACCGCGCGCCGGATGCTGCCAGCGCACCAGCGCCTCGACGCCGACCAGCCGGCCACTGGCGACTTCGATCTGCGGCTGGTAGTGCAGCACGAACTGGCGGGATTCGATCGCATGGTGCAGGCTGCCTTGCAGGGCCAGCCGCTCGCTGGCATTGGCCGACATGCTCTGGTCGAAGAACTGGTAGTTGTTCCGGCCTGCGGCCTTCGCGTGATACATCGCGGTATCCACGTTGCGCAGCAGCGTATCGACCGAGCTGCCGTCATTCGGGAACACGCCGATGCCGACACTGGGCGTCGAGTGCAGCCGGTAGGCCTCGACCTGATACGGTGCCGACAGCGCCGAAACGATCTTCTCTGCGACGGCGGCCGCGGTAAGCGTCGACGCCATGTCGGTTACGAGCACGACGAATTCGTCGCCGCCCAGTCTCGCCACCACATCGCTCAAGCGCACACAGCAGAGCAGCCGCTGCGCGACATCGACCAGCAGCGCGTCGCCCACGTGATGACCGAGCGTGTCGTTGATGTCCTTGAAGTGGTCCATGTCGATCATCATCACGGCGATCAGCGTGCCGTGCCGGCGCGCTTCGGCCATCGCCTGTTCCATGCGGCCCTGCAGGTTGAGCCGGTTCGGAAGCCCGGTCAGCGCATCGTGGTGAGCCAGATGATGGATCTTGCGTTCTGCTGCCTTGCGTTCGCTGATGTCGCTGAAGGAGTGTACGTAATGGACGTCGCCACCCTGCCCGCCGACCGGGTAGATGCTGAGCCGCTTCGGATAGGTTTCGCCATCGGCGCGCCGGTCGTCCAGCTCGCCCGACCAGCCGCCACCAGCATCGATGCCTTGCACGAAGGACGCGTGACTCGCCGCATCGTAGGGCGTCGACACCACGGTTGATGCGAGCTTGCCGAGCACCGCTTCACGCGTCTGACCGGTGAGTTTCAAGAATGCCGGGTTGACTGACACGATGCGATCCCCTTCGTCGGTCACCACGATGGCTTCGTTCGAACTGTGGATCACGCTGGCGGCCAGCGACAGATCGGCGTCGCGCAGCCGTATGCGCCGGATCTGCAACTGCCCGAGGCCGAGCAGGCCCGCGATCGCAACGGAAACCAGGCTGCCGGCCATCCAGATGCTGATGACGCGGGTGTCCTGCAGCGCGCCGCGCCAGCCGCCAACCGGCACCGCGGCCAGCTGCCAGCGCGCGTTGTCCGGCAGTACGACATCGACCTTGACCGGGTCGAGGTTGAAGATGGCCGGTTCGCCATGGATGACTTCGCCGTTCGCGCCCATGCCGTCACGACCGCGCAGGCCGTAGCGGACATTCGGATCGGTGTCGAGCAGACCGCTCGCTTTGAGCAGGCTGTCGAAGCGCAGCACGATGGACGCCAGTCCCCAGTATCGTTCCGGGTGTCCATCCGCCGCAGGCAGATAGATCGGAAAGCGGTTGATCAGTCCGACGCCGCCCTGCACCAGATCGAGCGGGCCGGCGAGCACGAAGCGCCGGCTTTCCATCATCTTGAGCACGGCATCGCGTTGCGCCGGATGGTCCAGATAGCGCAGGCCGAGCGCTGCTTCGTTGCCGGCGAGCGGATTGACGAAGCGCAGCACGTTGTCGGGCGCCAGCGCAATGCTGCGTACGTGGCGTCCGTAGGCGAGCATGCGTTCACTCACCCGGTTGAAGGCATCGGCCGTGATGGTGGGGTTGGCCGCAACGTAGCTGACCAGACCGAGTGACAGATGGGCGGCGCTGTTGATTTCACTTTCCAGACGCGCGCGCACGACGCCAACGTGTGCAGCCACTTCGTCGCGCTGGCGCTGCAGCATCTGATCGGCTTCGACATCGGCGATGTAGGCGGTGAGCGCCAGTCCGGACAGCAGCGCGATCAGGGCGACCGCCAGCGGCTTGCTCCGGTCAAACAGGGACAGGCGACGTGGGTTGTACGTGGAGAAACTCAACGGTCAGATCCGGTTCGTGCGCAAGGTTTTCAGGGCGCGATCGAGCGCCTGTGAGCTGTCTTTGTCGGGTGTCCGGGGCTATTTCGGTATGGAATGTGTGGCGCAGGGCATCCATTCGCGCCACGCGGATCGGCGATGCTAGAGGATAGCCAGTTCTCCCAGCAGTTCCTGCTCGAGCCGGATCAGCGTCGTGCTTTTTTCCAGCTCTGCACCGGAAACGAGAAATACGTCTTCGACCCGGTCGCCGAGCGTGGTGATCTTGGCGGTATGCAGATTGATGTGGTGCGCGGCCAGCACCCGGGCGACCGAATAGAGCAGCCCGGGCCGGTCGGCAGCCGTGACGTGCATGATGTGGTGCTGCTTGCGTTCGTCCGGCTTGATCAGCACTTCGGGCGTGATCGGGAAGTGCCTCACCTCGCGTGACAGCCGGCCGGTGACCGGTTGCTCTGCAAGCGTCTGGTTCTGCAGCCGTTCGGCCAGCCCGGTTTCGATCAGCGCAATCATGTCGCGCGAATTCAGGTGCCGGTTCGGATCGAGCAGGATGAAGCTGTCCAGCGCGTGCCGGTCGGTCGTGGTGTGGATCTTCGCGTCGGCGATGCTGTAGCCGAGCCGGCCGAAGAAACCGCACAGGCGCATGAACAGATCGGGCTGGTCGGGTGCATAGACCATCACCTGCAGGCCATCGCCGACCTGGTTGGGCCGTGCCTTGACGACCGGTGTGCTGGCGTTGGCCTGGAAGTAGAGCATGCGCGTGTGCCAGGCGATTTCGTCCGCCTCGTGCCGCATGAAGTAAACGGTGTCGAGTCTGGCCCAGAACTCGTTTTCGATGCCTTCGCGCAGGCCGAAGTAGCGCAGCAGGTGGCGTGCTTCCTCCTGCCGGTCGGGCGTGCCGGATGCGCCCGGACGTTCGCCCTGAAGAACGCGCAGGGTCGAGAAGTAGAGGTCTTCCAGCAGTTTGCCGCGCCAGGCGTTCCACACCTTGGGGCTGGTGCCGCGGATGTCGGCATGGGTCAGGATGTACAGCGCCGTCAGGCGGCGTTCGGTGCGCACCAGCGCTGCGAAGGCGCGGATGGTGTCCGGATCGGACAGATCCTGTTTCTGTGCGACCGATGACATCGACAGATGGTGCTCGACCAGGAACACCACCAGATCGGCGTCGTCGGCATCGATGCCATGCTGCATGCAGAACAGGCGTGCGTCGCGCATGCCCAGTTGCGAATGGTCGCCGCCGCGGCCCTTCGCGATGTCGTGGAACAGCGCCGACAGGTAGAGCAGCCAGCGGCGTTCGAATGCGGTGATCAGACGCGACAGCAGCGGATATTCGTGCGCGTGCTCGGCCATCGTGAAACGGCGCACGTTGCGCATCACCTGCAGGATGTGCTGGTCGACGGTGTAAACATGAAACAGGTCGTGCTGCATCTGGCCGACGATGCGGCCGAAGGCAGGCAGATAGCGGCCGAGGATGCCGTACTGGTTCATGCGGCGGATTTCATGCACCAGGCCACGTGTTTGCTGGAACAGCGACAGGAACAGCATGCGGTTCTGCGGGTCGCGCCGGAACTTTGCATCGATCAGGCGGCGCGCCCGCCACAATCCGCGCAGCGTGCGCGCGGTCATGCCCTTGAGCTCGCGGTGCGTCTGCAGCAGCGTGAAACATTCGAGCAGTGCGCTCGGCGTGCGCTCGAACACGTCCTCCGACACCACGTCGAGCAATTCCCGGCTGGACTGGAAGCGCGCGTTGATCGGCTGCACGACGGTGTCGTCGGACGGAAACAGCGCGGCGGATATGTTCTGCAGCAGGATGGTGTTCAGCTGGGTGATCATCTTCGCGCTGCGGTAATAGCGCTGCATGAACACTTCAGAGGCGCGGCGGGTCGGCGTGGCCTGCATGCCGAACGCCGCAGCCAGCGCTTCCTGGTGGTCGAAGATCAGCCGGTCTTCGCGCCGGCGTGCGATCAGGTGGAGCCGGACCCGGGTGTCGCGCATGAAACGTTCGATCCGGTGCAGCTGGCGCGATTCGGTCGGCGTGATCAGACCGCGCGCAGCCAGTTCTGCCCAGGTCGAGCCGAACCGGCTGGCGCGCGCGATCCACTGGATCACCTGCAGATCGCGCAGCCCGCCCGGACTTTCCTTGCAGTTCGGCTCCAGGCTGTAAGGCGTCTCCTGATAGCGCTGGTGGCGTTCGTCCTGCTCCAGACGCTTGGCCTTGAAAAAGCTGCCCGGATCTCGCTGGGTCGCCAGCGCGTGGCTCAGTTCGCGGAACAAGCGACGGGAGCCAGCCAGCAGGCGCGCTTCGAGCAACGTGGTTTCGACCGTGATGTCGCGCGAGGCTTCCTCGACGCACTGGCCCACCGAACGGACGCTGTGGCCGATATCCAGACCGATGTCCCACAACAGGCCGACCAGCATCTCCAGCCGTGATTCGGTGTCCGGCGACAGCTGCGGCGGGGTCAGGAACAGCAGGTCGACGTCCGATGCCGGATACAGCTCGCCGCGGCCATAGCCACCGACGGCAACCAGCGCCGCCGTGCGTGGCATGCCTGCTGCGGCCCAGAGACGGCGCAGCGCGGCATCGACGGCGCGGGCGCGGTCGCGCAGCAGCCGCTGGCTGTTGCCGTCACGTTCGAACGTCTCACGCAGCCGTTGCTGGGCAGCCGACAGCTCGGCACGCAGCGTGGCCGCAAGCAAGCGCAGCGCGTCGGTGCCGGCTGGCGCATCCACCTGTCAGGCCGCTCCGCGGACGTCGCCGATCAGCGCCGGCGGGGGCGGGCAGCCGTCGGACACGGTCAACACCTCGTAGCCGTCGTCGGTGACGACCACCGTATGTTCCCACTGCGCTGACAGCGTGCGGTCGCGCGTGACGATGGTCCAGCCATCCGCCAGCTCGGACACAGCGGCGCGGCCGGCATTCACCATCGGCTCGATGGTGAAGATCATGCCGGGCTGCAGTTCCATTCCGGTGCCGGGCTTGCCGTAGTGGAGCACCTGCGGATCCTCGTGGAACTTGCGGCCGATGCCATGACCGCAGAATTCGCGCACCACCGAAAAGCCGTTCGTTTCGGCATGCCGCTGTATCACGTGACCGATATCGCCCAGGCGCGCGCCCGGCCGGACGCGGGAAATGCCGAGCCACAGACATTCAAAGGTGATCTGGCACAGCCGGCTGGCCTGTTTGCTGACTTCATTGCCGACCATGAACATGCGGCTGGTGTCGCCGTGGAAACCGTCCTTGATCACCGTGATGTCCAGGTTGACGATGTCACCCTTCTTCAGCGCACGCGGTGCCGGAACGCCGTGGCACACGACATGATTGACCGACGTGCAGATCGACTTCGGGAACGGGCTGTAGCCCGGCGGCGCATAGTTGAGCGGCGCCGGGATGGTTTTCTGCTCATTCACCATGTAGTCATGGCACAACCGGTCAAGTTCTTCGGTCGTGATGCCGGGCTGGACATGCGGTTCGATGAAATCGAGCACCTCTGACGCCAGCTTGCACGCGACGCGCATGCTCTCGATTTCTTCCGCAGTCTTGATGGTGACGCTCATAGGAGTAACGGCTCTTCAAATACGCTCGGGGACCGATCAGGTTAGCCGAAGCGCCCGACGGCGGCAAACGCTTGCGTGCCGGACTGCTTGAGTTTGTTGCACTGCGACTGCTAGAATCGTGGGCTGTTTGATTCCAGTACCTATCAGGTACGTCAGACAAATCCACACGCCCGGTGCTGTCGTTGTTATGGCAGCTCGACCGATAGGGTGCGTAGCCGGACGTTGCGGCTGCGAACACGGCCGGGCGGAGGTTAAACCCTGATCGGAGACTTCAATGTCCGTATCCATGCGTGAAATGCTGGAGGCGGGTGTCCATTTCGGACATCAGACCCGCTTCTGGAACCCCAAGATGGCCCCGTACATTTTCGGCCATCGCAACAAGATCCACATCATCAACCTGGAAAAGACGGTTGCCCGCTACAACGAGGCAATGGCCTTCATCCGCCGCATGTCGTCCAACAAGGGCACCATCCTGCTGGTCGGCACCAAGCGTCAGGCCCGTGAAATCGTGGCCGAAGAAGCGCAGCGCGCGGGCGTGCCGTATGTCGACGAGCGCTGGCTCGGCGGCATGCTGACCAACTTCAAGACGCTGAAGCTGTCGGTCAAGCGCCTGAAGGACCTCGAGCAACTGGTCGAGGACGGCAGCATGGAACGCATGCCGAAGAAGGAAGCCCTGGTGCTGCAGCGCGAACTGATCAAGCTTCAGAAGAGCATCGGCGGCATCAAGAACATGAATGGCCTGCCGGATGCGCTGTTCGTGATCGACGTCGGTTTCCACAAGATCGCCATCACCGAAGCCAACAAGCTCGGCATTCCGGTGATAGCGGTGGTCGATACCAATCACTCACCGCTCGGCGTGGACTACGTGATTCCGGGCAATGACGACTCGAGTCGTGCCATCCGCCTGTATGCATCGGGCGTGGCAGACGCCATCCTGGAAGGCCGCAGCAGCGCCGCTCAGGAACTGGTTGCGCAGCTCAAGGGCGACGACGAATTCGTCGAAGTCGAAGCCGAAGCGGAACCGCAGGCCTGATGAACCGTCCCGGCGGCCGCTCGCGCGGTTGCCGGGTGTTTGACGAATTGCACGAACAGTTGATGGAAGGCGGGAATCAGCATGGCGGAAATCACCGCAGGAATGGTCAAGGAGCTGCGTGAGAAGACCGACGCTCCGATGATGGAATGCAAGAAGGCGCTGACCGAAGCCGGTGGCGACCTGCAGAAGGCGGAAGAAATCCTCCGCGTGAAACTGGGTAACAAGGCCAGCAAGGCAGCTGCCCGTGTGACGGCCGAAGGCATCGTCGGTCTCTACCTGTCGGCCGACGGCAAGCTTGCCGCGATGGTCGAAGTCAATTGCGAAACCGACTTTGTGGCGAAGAACGATGACTTCCTCGCACTGGTCAATGGCAGCGCAAAGCTGATCGCCGAGCACAATCCGGCTGACGTCGCCGCGCTGTCGGCGCTGCCGATGGGCGAAGGCACGGTCGAATCGACGCGCGCGGCACTGGTCGGCAAGATCGGAGAAAACATGTCGATCCGCCGCTTCGTGCGCATTGCCGCCGAAGGCAAGGTTGCCAGCTACGTGCATGGCGGCTCGAAGATCGGTGTGCTGGTCGATGTCGTCGGTGGCGACGAAGCGCTCGCCAAGGATCTGGCGATGCACATTGCTGCTTCGAAGCCGAAGTCGCTCGACTCGAGCGGCGTGTCGGCAGACCTGATCGAAGCCGAACGTCGCGTCGCGATTGAAAAGGCGCGCGAAGCCGGCAAGGCGGAAGACATGATCACCAAGATCGCCGAAGGCTCGGTGCAGAAGTTCCTGAAGGAAGTGACGCTGCTCGGCCAGGTTTTCGTCAAGGCCGAAGACGGCAAGCAGACCATCGAACAGCTGCTGAAGGCGAAATCGGCAAAGATCGCCGGCTTCACGCTTTACCTGGTCGGCGAAGGCATCGAGAAGAAGACGACCGACTTCGCTGCCGAAGTGGCCGCACAGGCCGCTGCAGCCGCTGCAGCACGCTGAAGGAGCCTGCATGACTGTTGCCTACCGCCGGATACTGCTGAAACTGTCGGGTGAAGCCCTGATGGGCGACGACGACTACGGCATCAGCCGTGACATGCTTGCCCGCATTGTTTCGGAAATTGCCGAAATCCGTGCCCTGGGCGTGGAAGTGGGCGTAGTGATCGGCGGCGGCAACATTTTCCGCGGTGTGGCGGGTGGCGCGGCCGGCATGGATCGCGCCACCGCCGACTACATGGGCATGCTGGCAACGGTGATGAATTCGCTGGCACTGGGCGACGCAATGCGTCAGGCCGGCGTTGCCGCCCGGGTGCAGTCGGCGCTGAGCATCGAGCCGGTCGTCGAGTTCTACATCCGCGGCAAGGCGATCCGTTATCTGGAAGAAGGAAAGGTCGTCGTTTTCGCTGCCGGAACGGGCAATCCGTTTTTTACGACCGATACGGCTGCTGCGCTGCGCGGACGCGAAATCGAGGCGGAAATCGTGCTCAAGGCGACCAAGGTCGACGGCGTGTACAGCGCCGACCCGATGAAAGTGCCCGATGCGACCCGCTACGAGCGCATCAGCTTCGACGAGGCGATCAGCCGCGACTTGAAGGTGATGGATGCCACGGCGCTCGCGTTGTGCCGTGACCAGCAACTTCCGATCAAGGTGTTCAGCATTTTCAAGCCGGGCGCGCTCAAGCGCGTGGTGATGGGCGAAGACGAGGGTACGCTGGTCCATATATAGTGGTGCGTGTATTGCGCTCGCCATGGCTCAACAGGCTGCCGACGAGCGGCCGCAACTTCCAACAAGAGGCGACTTCATGATCCCCGAGTTGAAGAAAACCACAGAACAGAAGATGCAGAAGACGCTGGAGTCGCTCAAGGCCGACTTCGGCAAGGTGCGCACCGGACGCGCCCACACCGGCATCCTCGACCACATCCAGATTGATTACTATGGCTCCATGGTGCCGCTCAGCCAGGTGGCCAATGTCACGCTGATCGACGCGCGCGCCATCGGTGTGCAGCCGTGGGAAAAGAAGCTGTTGCCAGTGGTCGAGAAGGCCATCCGCGATTCCGACCTGGGCCTGAACCCGTCGGCGATGGGCGATGTAGTGCGCGTGCCGATGCCTGCGCTGACCGAAGAGCGGCGCAAGGAACTGATCAAGGTGGTGCGCGGTGAAGCCGAAAACGGCCGCATCGCGGTGCGCAACCTGCGCCGTGATGCAAACAGCGTGCTGAAGGACGCCGTCAAGGCCAAGACCATTTCGGAAGACGACGAGCGGCGTACGCAGGACGACATACAGAAGCTGACCGACCGCTACATTTCGGAGGTCGACAAGCTGCTCGCGCAGAAAGAACAAGACCTGATGGCGGTCTGAGGCCGAGCCCGCATCGTGTCCTCGCGCTCCAGCAAGCCGGTCGACGGCGGCAACCTGCCGGTTCCGCAACACATCGCCATCATCATGGACGGCAATGGCCGGTGGGCGCGCCGCCGCTTCATGCCGCGGGTGGCCGGGCACCGCAAGGGGGTCGAAGCGGTGCGCGCAGTGGTGTCGCGCTGCGCCGAGCGCGGCGTCGGCTACCTCACGTTGTTCGCGTTCAGCTCGGAAAACTGGCGCCGTCCGCCGGAAGAGGTGAGCTTCCTGATGCAGTTGTTCGTGCGCGCACTGGAAGAAGAAGTCGTCCGCCTGCACGAGAATTCGATACGACTGCGTGTCATCGGTGACCTGTCGCGCTTCGAACCCAAACTGATCGACATGATCCGCAGCGCCGAAGCGCTGACTGCCGGCAATACCGGACTCAATCTCACGGTCGCCGCAAATTACGGCGGCCGCTGGGACATACTGCAGGCGACGGAGCGCATGCTGAAGGCCAATCCGTCGCGGCGCGAAGGTTTCGTCGAGAGCGATCTGACCCCGCATCTGGCGATGGCTTATGCGCCGGAACCCGACCTGTTCATCCGCACCGGCGGCGAGCAGCGCATCAGCAATTTCCTGCTCTGGCAACTGGCTTACACAGAGTTGTATTTCACCGACAAGCTGTGGCCGGAATTCAATGGTTCGGCCATTGACGAAGCCATTGCGTCGTTCCAGCAGCGCGAACGTCGTTTCGGACGCACCAGCGAACAGGTGCAGGCTGCCACCGCAGCCGCGCTCGGCGCGGTCGGCCGGCATGCTTAAGCAGCGGGTACTGACCGCCATCGCATTGCTGGCAGGTCTTTACGCCGCGCTGACCTTGCTCGATCTGACCGCCTGGGGCTGGCTGGTGGCGCTCATCCTGGGTCTCGCCGGCTGGGAGTGGGGACGTCTGAGCGGTCTTGCCCCCGGCAGTGCCATCGGTTCCGGCGTGATCACCTTCCTGCTCGTTGCCGCCGCCGCAACGTTTGCCTTCGGTCCGACCGGCGTGCTGCCGGATGCGACGCGTCCGCTCTCTGCCCTGCACGCGCTCGCCATCGCATTCTGGCTGGTGGTCGTCCCGGCATGGATGTGGCGCGGCGGGCGTCCGTCGGCCTTCTGGATGGCGCTGACCGGTGTGGTCGTGTTGCTGCCGCCTGCGCTGGCGCTCATACAGCTGCGTGCGCAGGGTCTCGTGCCGCTGCTGTTGCTGATGGCCGTGGTGTGGATCGCCGACATCGCCGCCTATTTCACCGGTCGAGCGTATGGCCGGCACAAGCTTGCGCCGGCAATCAGCCCGGGCAAGACCTGGGAAGGCGCCTTCGGCGCGGTGATCGCCGTGCAATGCTATGGTCTGGCGATAAAGCCTCTACTCTTTACCGAAGCCGACACGCCCGCGTGGCTGGTCTGGTCGGTGATACTGCTGCTGCTGACCGCGGTCAGCATCGTCGGTGACCTGTTCGAGTCGATGATGAAACGCCAGGCCGGCATAAAGGACAGCAGTCAGCTACTGCCCGGTCATGGCGGCGTACTCGATCGCGTCGACAGCCTGACCGCAACGCTGCCACTGATCGGTTTTGCCCTGCTCAACCTACTTCCCGGAGCGCAGACGTGATGCGCAGACTGACCATACTCGGCGCCACCGGATCGATCGGCGTCAGCACGCTGGATGTCGTGGCGCGGCACCCCGATCGTTTCGAGGTGGTGGCGCTGTCGGGTCATCGCCAGATCGACAAGCTGGCCGAACAATGCCTCGCCTTTGCACCGAAGGTCGCCGTGGTGGCGGACGCTGATGCGGCCAGCGCCTTGCGCGGCATGTTGGCGGGGCGGGTGTCGACCGAAGTCATGCATGGCAGCGAAGCACTCGAACTGATCGCTGCGCTGCCCGAGGTCGATACCGTCATGGCGGCCATCGTCGGTGCGGCCGGCTTGCGTCCGACGCTGGCGGCCGCGCGTTCGGGCAAGCGCATCCTGCTGGCCAACAAGGAAAGCCTGGTCATGTGCGGGGCGGTGTTCATGCACGAGGTGGCATCGAATGGCGCCACGCTGCTGCCGATCGACAGCGAGCACAACGCGGTTTTCCAATGCATGCCGACGCAGGGCAGGGCCGGTGTGCGACGCGTCCTGCTGACGGCATCGGGCGGACCGTTCCGCTGTACGCCGATCGATCAGCTCGACCACGTGACGCCGGATCAGGCGTGTGCCCACCCGAACTGGGAAATGGGGCGCAAGATTTCGGTCGATTCGGCGACCATGATGAACAAGGGCCTCGAGGTGATCGAAGCGCACTGGTTGTTCGACACGCCCGCCGAGCGCATTGATGTGGTGATCCACCCGCAGAGCATCGTGCATTCGATGGTCGAATACGTCGACGGCTCGGTACTCGCGCAGATGGGCAATCCGGACATGCGCACCCCGATTGCGCATGCGCTGGCCTGGCCGGAACGCATCGAGTCCGGGGTCGGCGCGCTCGATCTGGCCATGTCGGCCAACCTCGTGTTCGAACGCCCGGATCTGGACCGCTTTCCCTGCCTCCGGCTGGCGTTCGCCGCGCTGGCCGCCGGACAGGGCACACCGGCGGTACTGAATGCCGCCAATGAAGTGGCGGTCGCCGCTTTCCTGGAACGTCGGCTCGGTTTCCGTGCCATAGCGGACGTGATCGCCGAAACCCTGGATACGCTGCCCGACATGCCTGCCACCACACTCGACGACGTTTTTGCCGCCGACGCCGCTGCTCGCCAGACGGCGCAGCGCGCCATCAGGGCGCGCACTTGAGTCCGTTCTTCTACGCCAGCGCCTTTGTCCTGGCGCTGGGCATCCTCATCACGGTGCACGAGTTGGGCCACTACAGCATCGCCCGTCTGTGCGGCGTCAAGGTGCTGCGTTTTTCGGTCGGCTTCGGCCGGCCGCTGCTGTCGCGTCGCTTCGGTCCGGACCAGACCGAGTGGGTGCTGGCGCTGTTTCCGCTCGGTGGTTACGTCAAGATGCTGGACGAACGCGAAGGCGAGGTCGCGGCGTCGGAGCTTCCGCGTGCCTTCAACAGGCAGAGCGTGGGACGCCGTTTCGCCATCGTTGCGGCCGGGCCGATCGCCAATTTCCTGCTGGCCATCCTGATCTACTGGGGCCTGTTCATCAACGGCATGGAAGAGCTTCGCCCGCTGCTCGCGGCACCGGTGGCCGGCACGCCAGCGGCGGTGGCCGGCGTGACCGAAGGCGAACTGGTGCGTTCGATCAACGGCAAGGACATCGTGTCCGCTCAGGACCTGCGCTGGAGTGTTGCGCAGGCAGCGCTTCAGGGTGGCACGCTGGTGATGGAAACGATCAGCGAGCGCAACGAAATCAACAGCCGGCGCATCGATCTGTCAGGCATCGGATCCGAGGTGGATGCCAGTCTGATGGAGCGCGCCGGTCTGACGCTGTTCCGGCCGCGCATCGATCCTGTCGTCGCAACGGTTGCCGACGGCAGTGCCGCCGGCAAGGCCGGCATGCGACCGGGTGACCGCATCGTTGCGATCGACGGCAAGCCGGTCGATGGCTGGGCTTCCATGGTCGGCATTGTCCGCGAACTGGGTGGTCGCGTGGTGGTGGTCCGGGTGCTGCGCGATGGCGTCGCACTTGATCTGAGTGCCGATGTGGTCGCGGTGGAGGAGGGCGGCCAGCGTTTCGGCCGGCTCGGCGTGACACCCGAAACACCGGAAGGACTGCGCGAGCGGCTGTTCGTCACGGCGCAACACGGTGTGATCGAATCGTTCGGCCTTGCGGTCACGCAGACCTGGGATACGGCGCTGTTCAGCCTCAAGGCGTTCGGCCGCATGATCACCGGCGACCTGTCGTGGAAAAACCTCAGCGGACCGGTGACGATTGCCGACTATGCAGGCCAGTCTGCCGCCATGGGCGCGCTGCATTACATCAAGTTCATCGCCCTCATCAGCATCAGTCTGGGCGTGCTGAACCTGCTGCCCGTGCCGCTGCTGGACGGTGGGCACTTGATGTACTATACGGTCGAATTTATCAAGGGCGGCCCGGTGTCTGAAAGAGTCATGGAAATCGGCCAGCAGATCGGTCTGGCCTTGCTGCTGATGCTCATGGCGTTCGCCTTCTACAACGATATCAATCGGCTTTTCGGTTGACTGCCCGCTGAAATCCCCCATGCGCAAGTTTTTGCTTCCCGCCCTGCTCGCGGGATTGTTGTCGGCTCATGCGTTCGCCTTCGAACCCTTCGTGGTGCGGGACATCCGGGTCGAAGGCATCCAGCGCACCGAAGCGGGCACGGTATTCAGTTACCTGCCGGTGAAGGTCGGCGAAAAATTCACCGAAGACAAGGCGGCAGAAGCCATCAAGGCATTGTTCGCGACCGGTTTCTTCAAGGACGTGCGGGTCGAAGTCGAAGGTGATGTGCTGGTCGTGGTCGTGGACGAACGGCCGGCCATTGCGTCGCTCGAATTCGTCGGCATGAAGGAATTCGACAAGGACACGATCAAGAAGGCCATGCGGGACTTCGGTCTCGCCGAATCGCGCATTCTCGACCGCAGCGTGCTCGAGCGGTCAGAGCAGGAAATGAAGCGGCAGTACCTGACGCGCGGGCTGTATTCAGTTGACGTCAAGACGACGACGACGCCGCTGGAACGCAACCGCGTCGCGGTCACCTTCGAAATCAACGAGGGGGCTGCAGCCAAGATCAAGCAGATCAACATCGTCGGTGCGAAGTCCTTCAAGGAGAAGGACCTGCTGAAGCTGCTGAGCCAGAGCACCGGCGACTGGCTCAGCTGGTACAACAAGAACAATCAGTACTCGCGCCAGAAGCTGAGCGCCGACGTCGAAACGTTGCGCAGCCACTATCTCGACCGCGGTTATCTCGAGTTCAACGTCGACTCGACGCAGGTGTCGATCACGCCGGACAAGCAGGACATCTACATCACGATTTCGATCACCGAAGGCGAAAAGTACACCGTCGGCGGCGTCAAACTTTCGGGCGAGTTGCTGATTCCCGAAGCAGAATTGCGGGGCCTGGTCAAGTTGAATGCAGGCGAGGATTTCTCGCGCAAGAAGCTGACCGAAACGACCAAGGCGATCAGTGATCGCCTGGGCAACGACGGCTACGCCTTCGCCAACGTCAACGCGGTGCCGGAACCGGATCGCGAAAAGCGCACCGTGTCGTTCAACGTATTCGTGGATCCGGGCCGCCGCGTCTATGTGCGACGGATCAACGTCGCCGGCAACACCAAGACCCGCGACGAGGCGGTGCGGCGCGAGTTCCGCCAGATGGAAGGCGCCTGGTACGACGGCGAGCGGATCAACCGCTCAAAATCGCGGGTGGACCGCCTGGGCTACTTCGATGGCGTCACCGTCGAAACGCCTGCGGTCGCGGGGACGACCGACCAGGTCGATGTCAATCTGACAGTGAAGGAAAAGCCGACCGGCAATCTGGCGTTCGGCGCCGGCTTCTCCAGTTCGGAAAACCTGATCCTGTCCACTTCGGTGTCGCAGCAGAACCTGTTCGGTAGCGGCAAGTCGCTGTCGCTCGGCCTGAACAGCGGCAGCATCAACAAGACGTATTCGCTGTCCTTCACCGATCCGTACTACACGCCGGACGGCATATCGCGCGGTTTCGATGTGTATCTGCGCAACGTCGATCCGTCGCGTCTGCGCATCGGCAATTACCGCACCTCGTCGGTCGGGGCGGGACTGCGCTGGGGTTTTCCGATCCGCGAGGACGATCGCATCAATTTCGGTCTCGCCGTCGACCAGACCAGCATCGACACCTTCAGCAACAGCCCGCAGCGCTACCTGGACTTCGTCAACGAGTTCGGCGATTCGAACACCTCGCTGGTGGGCACGATAGGCTGGGCGCGCGATACGCGCGACAGCGTGATCTACCCGACCAAGGGGTCGACGCAGCGGGTGAACGTCGAAGTGTCGCTGCCGCCGGGTTCGCTGCGTTATTTCAAGGCGTCCTACCAGCACCAGCGCTACTTCCCGCTGTTCTGGGATTTCGTCCTGATGCTCAATGGCGATGTGGGCTACGGCGATGGTTACAGCGACAAGCCGCTGCCGTTCTACAAGAACTACTTCGCGGGCGGCATCGGTTCGGTGCGCGGTTTCCAGACCTCGTCACTCGGCGAACGCGATCGCGATGCGGCAGGCAACATCCTGTTCAACACCATAGGCGGCAATCGACGCATCGTCGGCAACGCGGAACTTCTGTTCCCGTTGCCCGGCTCGCAGGACAAGACGCTGCGGTTCGGCACCTTCGTTGATGCGGGCCAGGTCTGGGCCTCCGGCGACTCGCTGAGCCTGGGCGATTTGCGCTATAGTGCGGGCCTTTCCGTGGCATGGAGCTCACCCATGGGGCCGTTGAAGTTCAGCATTGCGCAACCTCTCAACAAGGAACCCACGGATCGCCTCCAGCGCTTCCAGTTCCAGCTCGGCAGTACTTTCTGAACCTCGACTACCACGAATGAACAGGTCAAGCACTTTCTCACGTTTCGCCTTTATCGCATTGATTTCACTGGCGATGATAGGTTTGACGAAGACCGCGCATGCCGAAACGGATGTGAAGATCGGCTTCGTCGATACGGAACGTATCCTGCGCGAAGCAGCGCCGGCTGTCCGCTCGCAGAAGAAGCTGGAAAAGGAATTCGAGAAGCGCAGCCAGGAACTTGAAAAGCTGGCCAAGCAACTGCAGTCGATGCAGCAGACCATGGAAAAGAATGCGGTCACCTTGTCCGAGAGCGACAAACGGGCGAAGGAACGCGAATTCAACGATCTCACCCGTGACATGCAGCGGCGCGAGCGCGAATACCGTGAAGACCTGAATCAGCGGCGCAACGAAGAACTGGCCAGTGTTCTGGATCGCGCGAACAAGGCCATCAAGGTCATTGCTGAAGCCGAGAAGTACGACATCATCTTTCAGGAAGTGGTGTATCGCAGTCAGCGTATCGACATCACCGAAAAGGTGTTGAAGGCGCTTGCAGATCCCCCTCCGGGCAAGTAACGGCCCATGCCAGCCCGACTTGGCGCCCTGGTCGAGCAACTTGGCGGCACGCTGCACGGTGACCCCGAGCTGTTGATCGAACAGGTGGCATCACTCGACACCGCGGGGCCGCAGCAGATCGCCTTCATGGCCGGTGCGAAATATCGCAGCGCGCTGGATTCAAGCCGTGGCGGTGCATTCATCGTATCGCCGACCGATGGTGAAAGTCTCGATCGACCCCACATCCGTGTTCGCAATCCGGCGCTGTATTTCGCGCGCGTCGCGCAACTGCTGAACCCGGAGCCTGCCGTGTGCGCAGGCATCCACCCCGATGCCTCGGTCGATGTCACCGCGCACGTCGATGACAGCGCAGAGGTCGCCGCGGGGGCGGTGGTCGGGGCAGGCGCCTTCATCGGACCTGGCGTGTCCATCGGCGCAGGATCGGTGGTCGGCGAAGGCTGTACGATCGGCGCCGGAAGCCGGCTGCATGCGCGCGTCACGCTTTATCCGCGTTCGGTCATCGGTCAGCGCTGCATCCTGCATTCCGGTGCGGTGATAGGCGCCGACGGTTTCGGTTTCGCGCGCGAGACCGACGCGAGCTGGGTGAAGATTCCGCAGATCGGGCGTGTGCTCATCGGCAACGATGTGGAAGTCGGCGCCAATACGACCATCGATCGCGGTGCGCTGGACGATACGGTGATCGGCGACGGTGTGAAGCTCGACAACCTGATCCAGATCGCACACAACGTGCACATCGGCGAGCACACGGCCATGGCGGCCTGTTCCGGCGTGGCCGGCAGCACGCACATCGGCAAGCGATGCATGATAGGCGGCTCGTCGAACATCATGGGTCACATCGACATCGTCGACGACGTGGTCGTGTCGGCAGTCAGCTTCGCCAGCAAGTCCATCGGCAAGCCCGGTGTCTATACGGGTTCGCTGCCGTCGATGGAACACGCCGAGTGGTCGCGCAACTTCGTCCGCATCCGCCAGCTCGACGCCATGGCCGAGCGGCTGCGTGCGCTCGAGCGCCAGATCGAATCACTGCAAAGCAGCAAGGAAGACTGACTTGAAATCCATGGACATCCACGCGGTGCTGAAGTCGCTCCCGCACCGCTTCCCGTTCCTGCTGGTGGACCGGGTGCTCGCCGTCGAGGCGAACAAGTTCATCCACGCGCTGAAGAACGTCACCATCAACGAGCCGTTCTTCCCGGGGCACTTTCCGAACCATCCGGTCATGCCGGGGGTGCTGATCATCGAAGCGCTGGCCCAGGCCGCTGCCATTCTGTCCTTCGAAACGCTGGGCACGACGCCTGACGCCGACTCGGTCTATTACCTGTGCGGCGTCGACAACACGCGTTTCAAGAAGCCGGTCATGGCGGGCGACCAGCTCATCCTTGAAGTCGACCTGATCCGCCATTCGCGCGGCATCTGGAAGTACAACGCCCGCGCCAAGGTGGATGGGCAGGTCGTGACCGAGTGTGATCTGCTCTGTGCGGTTCGGCCCAGCTGATGGCTGTCAACGTCCATCCGACCGCCATTGTCGATCCCGATGCGCAGCTGGCTGACGGTGTCGACATCGGCGCTTACTGCGTGATCGGCCCGCATGTCGAGATCGGCGCAGGCACGCGCGTGCATCCGCACGTGGTGATCGCCGGCCACACGCGTATCGGGCACGACAACCAGATCCACCCGTTCTGCTCGATCGGCGGCGATCCGCAGGACAAGAAATACGCCGGCGAACCGACGCGCCTCGAGATTGGCGACCGCAACACCCTGCGCGAGTACGTGACGATGAATTGCGGCACCACGCAGGATGTCGGCGTCACCCGGGTCGGCGACGACAACTGGATCATGGCCTATGTACATGTGGCGCACGACTGCCAGGTCGGCAGCCACACGATCATGGCCAACAACACCGCGCTTGCCGGCCACGTGCATGTGGGTGACTGGGTCATTCTTGGCGGCTTCACCGGCGTGCACCAGTTCGTGCGCGTGGGGGCACACAGCTTCTGCGGTGTTCATTCCAGCGTGCTGCAGGACGTGCCGCCTTTCGTGCTGGCCAACGGCGTGCCGGCAACACCGCACGGCATCAACAGCGAAGGCCTGCGTCGCCGCGGCTACAGCAGTGACGCCATCTCGGCAATCAAGCGCGCCTACAAGACGCTTTACCGCGAAGGACTGAGCCTGGATGACGCCAGGGCGGCCATCGCCGAGGCGGCGAAAGCGACCCCCGAAGTCGCAGTACTGTCCGACTTCCTCGCTTCCGGCGGTCGCGGCATCATCCGATAATGTCTGCCCGCATCACGGTGGCCATGGTCGCCGGCGAGGCATCCGGTGACCAGTTGGCCGCGCACCTGATCAAGGCGCTGCGCGACGTCCGGCCGGATATCGATTTCGTCGGCATTGGAGGCCCGCGCATGGGTTCCGTCGGCTTCGACGCCTGGTGGCCTGCAGAAAAGCTGTCGGTGCGCGGCTATTTCGAGGTGCTGCGGCACTATCGCGAGTTGTCGGGCATCCGCCGCGCGCTGCTCGCCCGCCTCCTTCAGACGCGGCCGGCCGCCTTCATAGGTGTCGATGCGCCGGACTTCAACCTGTGGCTGGAGCGCCGCCTGCGCGATGCCGGGGTGCCCGCGATCCATTACGTCAGCCCGTCGATCTGGGCTTGGCGAGGGGGACGCATCAAGGGCATCGCGCGCAGCGTGTCGCGCATGCTGTGCCTGTTCCCCTTCGAGCCGGCACTTTACGAAAAGGAGGGCGTGCCGGTGAGTTATGTCGGCCACCCCTTTGCCGACGAAATATCTCCGCTGCCACAGCGTTTCGACGCCCGCGAGCGGCTTGCGCTGCCGCAGGATGCCCGCATCGTCGCGTTGTTGCCGGGCAGCCGGCAGTCGGAGTTGCGCTATCACGCGACCGTCTGGATCGAGACTGCACGGCTGCTGCACGAGCGCCATCCGGAGCTGCGCTTCCTTGTGCCGCTGGCCACACGCGAGACGCGAGCCCTGTTCGAACAGGCGCTGTGGACTTGCAAGGCCACGGAGCTGCCGATCACCATCCTGTTCGGTCATGCGCGCGACGCGCTGATGGCCTGCGACGCCGCACTGGTGGCCAGTGGCACCGCGACGCTTGAGGCCGCCCTGTGTCGCGCGCCACACGTGATGGCCTACCGCATGCACCCGTTGAGCTGGCAGATCATGAAGCGCATGGCCTACCAGCCCTGGGGCAGCCTGCCCAACATCATGGCCGGGCGCTTCGTCGTGCCGGAACGTTTGCAGGACGCGGCCACACCACGCGAACTGGCGGATGTAATCGATACCCTGCTCAACGACGACGCGGCGCGCGATGTGCAAATCGCCGAATTCGAACGCATTCACATCGCGCTGCGGCAGGGCACGGCGGCGCGTGCAGCGGCGGCCATCCTGCCGCACCTGCCCGCGGCCGTCCCGTGACCGGCATCGTCGATTGGAAGGCCGCCGGCGTCGATGAAGCGGGCCGGGGACCGCTGTGCGGGCCGGTCTATGCGGCGGCGGTCATCCTCGACCCGGCGCGGCCGATCGACGGCCTGAACGACTCCAAGAAACTGTCCGAAAGGAAGCGCGAGGCGCTGGCGCCGCTGATCCGCGAGCGCGCGCTGGCCTGGGCTGTGGGCGTGGCGACGGTCGAGGAAATCGACCGCCTGAACATCCTGCACGCCACCATGCTGGCCATGCGGCGAGCTGTCGAAGGGCTGGGTGTGCTGCCGGACGAAGTGCTGATCGACGGCAACCGCGTGCCAACCGGGCTGGTCGTGCCGGCGCGCGCCATCGTCGGCGGCGACGCTTCCGAGCCGGTCATTTCCGCCGCATCCATCCTCGCGAAGACGGGCCGCGATCACGAAATGATGGCGCTGGCAGCGCTCTACCCGCAGTACGGCATCGCGCGCCACAAGGGCTATCCCACACCGGAACATCTCGCCGCACTGCGCGCGCACGGGCCTTCGCCGATCCATCGACGAAGCTTTGCGCCGGTGGCGCAGTGCGCGCTGGACTTCGGTTCGCCTGACTGACCGGCCTTCCGGTTCAGCCGGCCTGGTTGTTGACCCCGCACAACCAGAGCATGCTGCATCGGACTAGCATGCAGTGCATGCTTTGCTGCCTTTTCGCCCCGTGAACGTTTTCGGCTGGCTCGATGACCAGTTGCTGCGCATGCAATGGCTGTCGGAACTGGTTCACCAACTGGTGGAGCAGGGTATGGGCCTGCCGGTCAGCGGCCGAATCGGCGGCAGCGTGCATTTCTTCATCTACGACACGGTCAAGATATTCATCCTGCTGGCCGTGCTCATCTTTGCCATTTCATATGTGCAGAGCCACTTTCCACCGGAACGCACGCGGCGCATCCTCGGCCGCTTCACCGGTGTGAGAGGGAACGTTCTGGCGGCACTGCTGGGAACGGTGACACCTTTCTGTTCCTGTTCTTCAATCCCGTTGTTCATCGGCTTCACCAGCGCAGGCCTGCCGATCGGTGTCACGTTCTCCTTTCTCCTTTCTCATTTCCTCGTCGCTGGTCGATCTGGCGTCGGTGATCCTGCTGGCGAGCATTTTCAACTGGCCGATCGCGATCGCTTACGTGACCGTCGGTGTCGTCCTTGCGGTGATCGGCGGCACGCTGATCAGCCGTGCCGGAATGGAGCGCCATATAGAACCTTTCGTGTTCAACAGCCCGGTCATCCAGCTTGACGAAAGCGAGCCGCGAATTCGCGAGCGCCTGCTGTTCGCGCGTGATCAGGTCATCGATATCGTTCGCCGGGTCTGGCTTTACATCCTGATCGGCGTCGGCATCGGCGCCGCGATCCACAACTGGATTCCCGGGAACCTGATCAATGGAATGCTCGGTCAGGACAAACCATGGTCGGTGCCGCTGGCCACGCTGATCGGTGTGCCGATGTATGCCGACATCTTCGGCACGCTGCCGATCGCCGAGGCGCTGGTGGTGCGCGGCGTGGGGCTGGGTACGGCGCTGGCATTCATGATGTCGGTCACCGCGCTGTCGCTGCCCGCCATCATCATGCTCAAGCGCGTCATCCGTGCGCCGCTGCTGGCAGTGTTCGTCGGCATCGTGGCCAGCGGCATCATGCTGATCGGATTTCTGTTCAATGCTTTCGCGGGCGCATTCGTCTGAGGCTTCATCGAGGAGACGCACATGATCATCAAGGTACTGGGCAGCGGGTGCCGCAAGTGCATCGAACTGGCCGACAACACGCGCAAGGCACTCGATGCTCGAGGCCAGCAGGCGGACATCGTCAAGGTGACCGACTTCGCCGACATCGCCGCCCACGGCGTCATGTCGACGCCGGCGCTGGTGATCGACGAAAAGCTGGTATCGGTCGGCAAGGTGCTGACTGTGCAGGAGATTGTCGACCTGCTTGGGAAGGCTGGCTGACGCCGCTCAGTCCGGCGGCCCCAGATGCACGGCCAGCCAGACCGAGGCGACATCGGCATCGGTGCTGGCCACGCGGTGATGGCGATGGGCGGCAATGAATATCCAGTCGCCGGGCCGAAGTACGCGCGGGACGTCTTCGTCGGCAAAGCGCAGTACCGCCGAGCCACTCAGCAACGCCACCCATTCGTCGTCCGGCTGGTCGTACCAGAATCCGGGCGGGCTGCTCTGGCCGTTCGACACGATGCGCTCGATGCGCACGCCGGGCCGGGCACACAGCGTGTCGATGCGCTCCGCTTGCAGCGTGCCTGTGGGCAAGCGGTCGAACAGATTGCCGTTCATGACACGCTGCCTTCCAGCAGTTCGGTGTCGGCATGCGCGTACGCCGGACTGCAGCAGCACAGTATGACCAGCGCCCCGGCGCCATTGGCTTCGATGCAATGCGGTGTGCCGGGGGCAATGAGTACGGTGTCTCCTGCCGCCACGTCGAAACGCGCCTCGCCCAGCGTCATGCAGCCCTGGCCAGCAGTTACGTGATACAGCTCTTCGGTCACGCCGTGCCGATGCAGCAGGGTGCGCGTGCCGGCAGGGATGGTCGCTTCGGCCAGGCTTTGTGCGCGCCCGCCGTGCAGTGAAGGGTGCATCAGTTCGCGGATCTGCGAGCCGTCCTTCGTGATGTAGGCTGGAATGTCGGTGCGGGCGGTTTTCATCGGGTCTTCATCGGTGTCGGGTGTGGTCGCGCGTCAGTGCGCAGTGTGCATGCAGGCGGAACAGCAGGGTATAACCGCGATGGTAAGACCGCGATGGTGCAACCGGTTTCGACCCGGCGCAGCGTCTGACTGGCGCCGCTTCTTGCTCGGTTTAATAATTCAAGTATTATTGAATAATGGAAGAACAGAAGGTCATCCGCTCGCTGTCGGCGCTGGCGCAGGAGATCCGCCTGCGCGTCTTTCGCGCCCTAGTCGTCGCCGGACCCGACGGCATGACGCCCGGTGCACTGGCCGAGGCGCTGGGCGTCGCTCCGACCACGCTGTCCTTTCACCTGAAGGAGTTGAGTCACGCCGGGCTGATCGTTCCGACGCGCGAGGGCCGCCATCTGGTCTATCGCGCCGACTACGCGCAGATGAACGCGTTGCTTGGCTATCTGACCGAAAACTGCTGCCGCGGCGCGTCCTGTGCCGAACCGGCAGCGCCTGTCTGCAGAACCTGTTAAACGGAGTCCGCCATGAAGCGCTTTCACGTCCATCTGCACGTTGATGACCTCGATCGGAGCATTGCCTTCTACAACCAGCTCTTTTCCGCGCAACCCGCTCGCCACGAAGCGGACTACGCCAAATGGATGCTGGAAGACCCGCCGGTCAATTTCGCGATTTCCACCCGCGGCAGCCAGCCCGGGGTCGACCATCTGGGCATCCAGACCGACGATCCGGCCGAACTCGCAGCGATGAAGGCAAGCGCCGAAGCGGCCGACATGGCGCTGCTGGACGAAGGGGCCACCAGCTGCTGTTACGCGCGCAGCGAAAAGCACTGGATCACCGATCCGCAGGGTATTGCGTGGGAGCACTTCCATACGCTGGGTGACATCCCGGTGTTCAACGAAGCACCGGCTGTGGTGGCCGCTGAAGCGGCCGCCGCCTGCTGCGCGCCCAAAGTGCCGGTCACGCGCGGCAAGCCGCTCGCCATCGGTGTCAAGTCGTCCGGTTCCGGGTGCTGCTGACATGGGGGCGCCACTGAACGTACTGTTCCTGTGCACCCACAATTCGGCGCGCAGTGTACTCGCCGAGTGCCTGCTGAACCATCTGGGTGGCGGGCGTTTCCGCGCCTTTTCGGCCGGCAGCCAGCCGTCGGGACGGGTGAATCCGTTTGCGCTGCAGGCGCTGGCCGAAGCGGGCGTGGACACGACCGGTGTGCGCAGCAAAAGTTGGGACACCTTCGCCGAACCCGGTGCGCCGCAGATGGACCTCATCATCACGGTGTGCGACAGCGCAGCGGGCGAACTGTGCCCGGTCTGGCCGGGCCATCCGGCAACTGCCCACTGGGGCTATGCCGATCCGTCCGCCGCGACCGGTCCGGATGCGGCAAGGCTGATGGCCTTCCGCGACACGATGGCGTTGATTCGTCGTCGGCTCGAAATACTGGTTGCGCTCCCGGCTGAACGGCTGGATGCGCTTCGCCTTGAACAGACCGCGCGCAGTCTGGCCGATCGCTGAGGCCACGCCATGGGATTGTTCGAACGTTGGCTGAGCGTCTGGGTGGCGGCGTGCATCGTGGCGGGCGTGGGCCTCGGTCTGTTGGCGCCGCGTGCCTTCGAGTCGGTTGCTGCGCTGGAATTTGCGCACGTGAATCTGGTGGTCGCGGTGCTCATCTGGGTGATGATCTATCCGATGATGATCCAGATCGACTTCGCAGCCGTGCGCGATGTCGGTCGCAGGCCACAGGGTCTGGTGCTCACGCTGGTCATCAACTGGCTGGTCAAACCCTTCACGATGGCGGCCCTCGGCGTGTTGTTCTTCCGTTACCTGTTTGCTCCCTGGGTCGATCCGCAATCGGCCACCGAATACATCGCCGGCATGATCCTGCTCGGTGTCGCGCCCTGCACGGCGATGGTGTTCGTGTGGAGCCAGCTGACGAAGGGTGACCCCGCCTACACGCTGGTGCAGGTATCGGTGAATGATCTGGTCATGGTGTTTGCATTCGCGCCCATCGCGGCCTTCCTGCTCGGCGTGACCGATGTGGCCGTACCTTGGGAAACGCTGCTTCTGTCGACGCTGCTGTATGTGGTGCTGCCGCTGGTCGCCGGCGTGCTGACACGACGCGTGCTGCGCGAAGGCGATGCGCTGGCGCGTTTCGTGGCCCGCCTGAAACCGGCTTCCATCGTCGGTCTGCTGGCCACGGTCGTGCTTCTTTTCGGTTTCCAGGCGGAGACGATCTGGGCACAACCGCTGGTGATCGGTCTGATCGCGATTCCGCTGATCATCCAGACCTATGGCATCTTCGCCATTGCCTTCATCGCAGCCCGTCGCATGAAGCTGTCGTATGGCGTGGCCGCGCCGGCCTGCCTGATCGGCACCTCGAATTTCTTCGAACTGGCCGTTGCAGTGGCGATTTCGCTGTTCGGCCTGCACTCCGGCGCTGCTCTGGCAACGGTGGTGGGCGTGCTGGTCGAAGTACCGGTCATGCTGTCGCTGGTGGCGTTCACCAACCGGAACAGGCACTGCTTCCCGACTTGAATCATCACCTTTTGCGGAACCCGATTTTCTCGAGAAGGTCTTGATTCAGGTCGGGCGTGCCCCAACGTGCGACGGTGGCGTTGTGTGGATGAAGCTTTACTGCACGCGTTTATATATTGGGTACAATCGAATTGTGGATGTGATCCGCGGTTCGGCCGGCATGTCATCCGGGGTGTCTGCAGGCGCTGATCCTGCCGGTGTGTGACGAGTGGAAAAAGTTTTAGATTGAGTCTAAAATCTAGTCTGCTCGGTTAGAAAATAAGAAGTTTTCCTCCACCCACGAAGAAAGAAAGGAATACAGATGTCCCTCGTCGGAACAACCGTTAAACCCTTCAAGGCAACCACTTACCACAACGGCAAGTTTGTAGACATCACCGAAGCAGACCTGAAGGGCAAGTGGTCGGCATTCGTGTTCTACCCGGCCGACTTCACATTCGTGTGCCCGACCGAACTGGGCGACCTGGCCGACATGTACGGCGAGTTCCAGAAGATCGGATGTGAAATCTATTCGGTTTCGACCGATACGCACTTCGTGCACAAGGGCTGGGCCGATGCGTCGGACACCATCCGCAAGATCAAGTACCCGATGATCGGTGACCCGACCGGTGCCATCACCCGCAACTTCGATGTGATGATCGAAGAAGCCGGTCTGGCGCTGCGCGGCACCTTCGTGATCGACCCGGAAGGCAAGATCCGCATGGCCGAAATCGTCGAACTCGGCATCGGCCGTGACGCGAAGGAACTGCTGCGCAAGGTGCAGGCTGCCCAGTACGTGACGTCGCACCCGGGCGAAGTCTGCCCCGCCAAGTGGACGCCGGGCGCGCAGTCGATGGTCCCGTCGCTTGACCTGGTCGGCAAGATCTAAAGCTTCACCGTTGCACGCGCCCGGGTCCAGGAGTTTCATTCGCCTGGCCCGGGCGTTTCATTTTGTCAGTCCGAAAACAGGAAGCTGAACAGACCATGCTCGATGCCACCCTCAAGGGCCAGTTGCAGGCCTACCTCACGAAGCTTGTCCACCCGATAGAGCTGGTGGCGTCGCTGGACGACAGCGATGCTTCGCGCGAACTGCAGTCACTGCTGGCGGAAATCGCCGAACTGTCGAACCTGATCACACTGGTCGAGCAGCGCGACGACGACGAGCGCAAGCCCTCGTTCTCGATCAACCGCAAGGGTGGCGACATGAAGCTGCGCTTCGCCGCCATTCCGCTCGGCCATGAATTCACCTCGCTGGTGCTGGCGCTGCTGCAGGCGGGCGGGCATCCGCCGAAGGTGGAACAGGAAGTGATCGACCAGATCAAGGCGCTCGACGCCGACTTCCACTTCGAAGTCTTCATGAGCCTGTCCTGCCACAACTGCCCGGACGTCGTGCAGGCGCTCAACCTGATGGCGGTGCTGAACCCGCGCGTCAGCGCGGTCACGATCGACGGCGCGCTGTTCCAGAAGGAAGTCGAAGAGCGCCAGATCATGGCAGTTCCGATGATTTTCCTGAACGGCAAGCACTTCGGCCAGGGCCGCATGACGATAGAGGAAATCCTGCCCAAGCTGGACACCAAGGTCGCCGAGCGCGAAGCCGAAAAGGTGTCGGCGCGCGCACCGTTCGACGTGCTGGTCGTCGGCGGCGGACCGGCCGGCACGGCGGCGGCGATCTACGCCGCGCGCAAGGGCATCCGCACCGGGCTGGTCGCGGAGCGCTTCGGCGGTCAGGTGATGGATACGCTGGGCATCGAGAACTTCATTTCGGTGAAGGAAACCGAAGGCCCCAAGCTGGTCGCCGCGCTGGAAGAGCACGTCAAGGCCTACGACATCGACGTGATGAACCTGCAGCGGGTCGAAAAGCTCGTGCCGGCAGCGGATTCGGGCGACGGTTACATCCATCTGACGCTGGCCAGCGGTGCCACGCTGAAGAGTCGCTCGGTCATCCTGTCGACCGGTGCGCGCTGGCGCGAAATCAACGTGCCGGGCGAGCGCGAATACCGCAATCACGGCGTGGCCTACTGCCCGCATTGCGACGGTCCGCTGTTCAAGGGCAAGAATGTGGCCGTCATCGGTGGCGGCAATTCGGGTGTCGAGGCGGCGATCGACCTGGCCGGTGTGGTGGGTCACGTGACGCTGATCGAGTTCGACAAGCAGTTGCGCGCCGACGCCGTGCTGCAGCGCAAGCTGCACAGCCTGCCGAACGTCAAGGTCATCACGCACGCGCAGACCAAGGACATCGTCGGTGATGACAAGAAGGTCAATGGCCTGAACTACATCGATCGCACGAGCGGCGAGCTGAACCATGTCGATCTGGAAGGCGTATTCATCCAGATCGGTCTGGTGCCGAACACCGAATGGTTGAAGGGTTCGTCCATGACGCTGACCCGGTACGGTGAAATCGACATCGATGCCCGCTGCGAAACGTCGATTCCGAGCGTGTTCGCGGCCGGTGACGTGACCACCGTGCCGTACAAGCAGATCATCATCGCCATGGGTGAGGGGTCGAAGGCTGCAATCAGCGCATTCGACTACCTGATCCGGCATTCGGCGCCGGAAGCCGCCGCCGCGGCCTGAGGCCGCGGGCGGCATCGACCGGCGGCGGTAAGATGCCGGCTGTCCGTCCGCGGTATTGCGCCGCGGCGGACGGTTACCGGAATCCGCTGCCATGTCACCCACACCCCTGTTGTTGTTCCTCCACATCGCCGCCGTCTCGATCTGGGTCGGCGGCATGTTCTTCGCCTATGTCTGCCTGCGCCCGGTCGCGGCGGTCCAGCTTGAGCCGCCGGCCAGGCTGCGTCTGTGGCGCGCGGTGTTCGGCCGCTTCTTCCGGTGGGTATGGACGGCCGTCGCAGTCATCCTTGTCAGTGGTCTGATCATGATGCTGGCGGTCGGCATGAAGGATGCGCCGCTGCACTGGCATCTGATGCTGGCCGCGGGTCTGGTCATGATGGCCGTTTTCATGCACGTCTTCTTCGCGCCGTACAGGCGGCTCCTGCGTGCGGTCGACGCATCCGACTGGCCGGCCGGCGGCGCCGCGCTGGCGCAGATCCGCAAGCTGGTCGGCTTCAACACCGTGCTGGGTTTCGTCACCATCGCGACGGCGACGCTGGGGCGCTGGCTGGTCGCCGGATGAAGCGCATCCAGTCGCGCGACAACGCGCAGTTCAAGCAGTTGCGCAAGCTCGCCACGTCGTCGAAAGAACGGCGCGAAACCGCAAGCACACTGATCGACGGCCTGCATCTGTTCCGCAGTGCGCTGGACGCCGGGCACCGGCCGTCGCTCGCCATCGTTGCCGAACGCGCCCTGCATCATCCGGACGTGTCGGCGCTGCTGGCGGAGCACGGCGACGCAGTGCTGTTGCTGGCTGACGGCCTGTTCGACGAACTGAGTCCGACCGACACGCCGACCGGTCTGCTCGGCCTGATCGATATTCCCGGCGCAGCTTCCGGACCGGTGTGCGGTGACTGTCTGGTGCTCGACGCGGTACAGGACAGCGGCAACCTCGGCACGCTGCTGCGCGCCGCCTGGGCGACCGGTGTCGCGGACGTGCTGCTGACCACCGGTTGCGCCCAGGCCTGGAGCCCGAAAGTGCTGCGCGCCGGGCAGGGCGCCCATTTCAGCCTGCGCATCCGGGAACACTGCGACGTGGCCGAGCTACTGCACGGCTTCGCAGGCAAGGTCGTCGCGACGCGGCTGGATGCGCAGATATCGCCCTATGCCCTGGACCTGCGCGGACCGGTCGCATGGCTGTTCGGCAATGAGGGCGCAGGGCTGTCGCCGGCGATCAGCGCACTGGCCAGTGATGCGATACGTATTCCGATGCCCGGCGCAGCCGAGTCGCTGAATGTGGCCATGGCAGCAACTGTCTGCCTGTTCGAACAGGTGCGTCAGCGCCAGACGTGCTGACCGGTCATTGTCCGCTCATTGTCCGAAATCGCCTGCTGCGTCCGGTCGCGCCGCCCACGGCACCAGTCCGGCGGCAGTGGCCAGGCGCACCAGTTCGACATCGCTGCGCACGTCGAGCTTCTGGCGGATTTCACTCATGCGGTTCGAGATCGTCTTCGGACTGAGCTTGAGCGCGTCGGCGATTTCGTCGACCGACATGCCGGCCAGCAGGAGGCGGCAGATTTCGAATTCGCGGGGCGTCAGCACGTCGAGCCGTTTTTCGTCCGGCATCACATTGTCCAGCGCCAGCTGTTCGGCCACGCGCGGGCTGAGCGTGCGTCGCCCCTGCGCCGCGGCGAGCACGGCCTGCACCAGCGCTTCGGGTTCGGTGTCCTTGGTCAGGAAGCCGATCGCGCCGGCTTCCAGTGCCTGGCGCGCAAACGCAGGCTGCGCATGCATCGAGAACATCAGCACGCGGGCGCGGTTGTCCAGCGCCAGCATGCGGCGCGTCGCTTCGATTCCGCTGGCACCGGGCAGCGAAATGTCCATCACCACCACGTCCGGCTTGAGCATGCGGAACAGCTGATAGGCCTCGTCGGAGGTACCGGCTTCGCCGACCACTTCCATGGCCCGGTTGTGTTCGAGAAAGCGACGGTAACCGGCGCGCACGACGGCATGGTCGTCGACGAGCAGAACGCGGATCGGGCTGTGAAGGCTCATGTTTTTTCCTGTAGCGAAGTTTTCAGCGGCAACCAGGCATCGACCTGCCAGCCACCTTCGGGGCGCGGGCCGGCGCGGCAGTCACCGCCCAGCGCCAGTGCGCGTTCGCGCATGCCGACCAGACCGAAGCCACTTTCGGGTGTGGCATGCGGTCGCGGTTCGCCATCGTCACGCACACGCAGCGACACCCGACCTGCGGAGGGATCGATGTCGAGCCGGATGTCGATGCGGGTGCAGCGCGCATGCTTGACGGTATTGGTCATGCACTCCTGCACGATGCGGTACAGCGTGATGTCGTGCATCGCCGACAGCTGGCCCAGATCCTCGTGCAGATCGAAATTCACCTGGGCCGAATCGGCACAGCGGCTGCGCTGCTTGCCCAGCTCGCGCAACGCGTGCCCCAGACCCAGTTCTTCGATGTCGGGCGGGCGCAGGTGTTCGAGCAGATTGCGCACCAGACGCAGCATGTGGCCGACCTGTTCCGACATCCAGCGTGCCGATTCTCGATGTTCTGCCAGTTCCGGCCTGCCTTCGCAGGCGTCCGCCAGCAGCCGTGCATGCGGGTGGATCGCCACCAGATAGGGACTCAGCTCGTCGTGCAGGTCGCGCGCGAGCGCATGGCGGATCTCTTCTTCGTGCGTGATCAGCTTGCGCAGCAGCCGCGCGCGTTCGTCGACCGCCGCTTCAAGGGTGGATGCCATGCTGTTGAACGATTCCGACAGCGGTGCCAGGTCGCCCGGCCCGACATTTTCAAGCCGCGCGTTGAGCCGCCCCTCGCCGATCGCCGACAGCGCACGCATGACGCTGCCCAGCGGATGCAGCGCGCGGCCGACCGCCCAGAACACCATCAGGCAGGCAAGCAGGCCGATCGCGGCGACCATCGATGTCTGCTTGACATAGTCGTTCCAGATTTCGCGCAGTTCGTCGTCGGCATTGGGCACCAGCAGGTAGTAGCCGATGACCTGCTCGCCCACCTTGATGTCCTTGCGCAGCGGCGGGCGGCTGCGCAGACGCTCGCCCATCCAGCCCAGCGCAAAGGGCGCCGATTTTTGCGGGCCGCTGCGCGAGCTCAATATCAGCTGACCGCTCGCCGCCCGCACTTCCACCGTCAGATGGCGCAGGCTGCTCAGTTCCCGGGTGAGCTGGATGCTCGCGAGAAGGGCTTCGGCGCTGACGCCGATCGGCGGCGGCGACAGCGCGCTGGGCAGCAGCGCGTGCGCCAGCCGGGCCACCGATTCCATCTCGGCGACTGCGTCATCGTGGGCGTCGTACAGCCTGCGCACGCTGTCGGCAACGACCAGCAAGGTCATCAGCGACGCAATGATGAGGGTGAGTCTGATGCGCAGACTCATGCGGGTAATCCGTTCGGGGCAGGGCCTGCATGCTAATGCGAAGGTCGCCGGGAAATGTTCCCGCTTGTTTCCCTTGCGCCAGCCCGGATTCGCGGATCCGCGTCAGGCGAGCAGGCGCGTGTCGATGTGCTCGATCAGGCCGCCGTGCCTGCTGACTTCGCCCACCATATGAGCCGTACCGCCAGGGCCGTCCGGACCGTCACCATTCCACAGGCACACGAAGCACAGTGCGCCGCCGGCATGCGCGAACGCTTCGTCGACCAGCCACAGATTGCAGGCTTCGTAGGGATCGTGGCCATCGGTCAGCGGGCCGAGCGCTGTCGGCATTTCCTGCACCGTTGCGCCGGGTGCGGCAAGTGCCCGGCGATAGCGTTCGACCCAGCGTTCGCCGTGCAGAGACGGCCTGACCGAGGTCTGTTCGAAGGTGGTGGTGTCGAACGGCAGCAGGATGTGGCGTTTCACTCCGCGTTCGAAGCACGCCTCCAGGAACAGCAGGTCACCGCCCGACGCGGCCTGACTGAACGCGATGTCGCCGGCACCTGCGCCGTGCCGATCGAGTGCGGCGGCGATCGCAGCCGCAGCCGCAGGCTCCATTGCTGGCGGAAAGCGCGGCGTGGCGCGGTCGGGACGGTCCATCAGGTGACCGCTGAACAGGAAAGTGGTCATGGCACGCAGTGCGGCAGCAAAGCAGATTCGATCCGCCGCATCATGCCGTATCGCTGGTCAGTCCCGGTACGTAACGATAGGCGCCGGAGCGCGGATCACGCACGTAGCTCAACAGTTGCCGACGGTTCGGTGCGCCGCCCGGCGCGCGCAGCGATACGTGCACCCAACCCGAATTCGGGCCCTTGGCCGGGTCGTAGCACTCGCAGATGATCTGGTCGAATACCTCGACGTGTGCCGCCACCCACTCGGCCAGCGTGATTGTGGCGACACCGACGATTTCGATGTCGCATGCTTCTCCGCGCGCATGCTGGCTGCTGCTGACCCAGCTCGACGGCTTGCGCTTCAGCGCGCGTTCGAGAGCCTGGCTGCGGAACACGCTGTTCGGCGAGAAGCTGCCGAACTTCGTGCGCACCGGCTCGAGCACCTCGCGCGCCAGATGTACCGCGGCGCGGAACTCGGCGTCCGACGGAAAGCCGTTCGGAATGCCCTGGCGCGATGCAATGTCGGAGCGGGTCAGTTCGTACAGCCGGAAGTGCGGCGACACCTTGTCCCGCGGCTGGCAGCCGGCGATGTGCAGCGCGCCGAGCGCCACCTTTGCCAGATCGCGGTCACTCATGGCAGCTCCCGGAAGCGGTTGCGCATAGTGACGAGTGCCGAAATCACCGGCTTCAGTCTGCCGTCTTCACTGCTTGATGGCGCAGCCTCTCCGCCATCAAGCAGTGCAACCATGAAATCGAAATTTTCGGTGATCGATGCGCGCTCGCGCGGGCTGGCGCCGCGGCGAAACGCGTTCAGGTACTCGTTCAGCACGCGGTCGAATTTCTCATCGATGACATCGTTGCGGACTGGCGCGCGCTTCGCCGGCTTGCGGGCCGGCGCGCGCGAACGTTTGCCGGCGGGCTTGTCGGGCGGCGCTGGCAGCGCTTCGGTGATCATCGACAGCAGCCGGCAATCGGCGATGCCGGTCGCCAGCCACAGGCCGGGCTCGTCGCAATACTCTGCCTCGCAGGCGACGCGGATGCGTTCCGCCTCACTGAGCAACGCGTCACGTGCCCACAGCGGTGTGTAATCCGGATCGCCCGCCGTGGCGAACAGGTCGGCCAGTGCACTGTTGACGAATGGGTAGGCGCTGCTGTGCCCCTCCATTTCGAAAGCGTCGCGATAGTAGGTGGCCATGTTGACCAGTGACTCCTGGCGCTCCTGCCCCGTGGTCACCAGCGCAAGCCGCTTGCATGCGGCACCCATCATGTTCAGGCGTTCCGGTGTGCGGGCGCGCTGGATCAGCAGATCCAGTTCCATGATGGCGGCGATGATCGAGGTGCGCAGCGACTCGCGCAAGGCCTCGTCCGGCGTACCGCCGGCGAGGGACTCCAGCCAGCGCCTTCCGGCCAGGCGAACGCGGAAATTCGCGCATTGTTCGACCACCCGGATCGGGCAATCGCCCTTGCTGGCCGAAAGCGCAGCGTCGAGATGTTCGATAGCCCGCGCGTAGTCACCGATCTCACCCCACAGGAAGCCGAGCGCCGCGCGCACATCGGCACGGGTCAGCCACTTCTCGCGGCCGGCGTCGGGCACGCGGTCGAACAGTGCGTCGACGCTGCCCTGCAGCCACCTGCCGTCGGTCGCGGACGACTGCATGCGCACCGACTCGCGCATGTTGTCGAGATGGCTGACCAGCTCGGCATGCGAGTGCAGCGGTCCGGCCGGTCGGGCGGTCGAGCGCGCGCCGTCACCCTGCGCGCGCAGCAGGCGGAAGCCCGGGTCACCGTAGCACTGGTAGGCGCCGAATGTATTCGACTGCGGATGCTGTTGCACGCAAGCGCGTCGCGCCGCCCGCACGGACTCGCCGAAGGTGTCGCCGGCCAGCATGCGCTGATAGAACGTGGCAGCAAAGGTCTTGGCCGCATCGTCATCGACCGCCCAGCCGGCTGCCACCACCGCCTTCACGCCCATGCGGATGAACTGCACCCCCAGATTGGCGGCCAGGGCGGGGAAGGCCTGCTTGTTCTGGGAGCGTGTCTTGCCGAGGTGACAGCAGTTGATGAACACCAGTTCGGGTACGTAGCGCATCTGTTCGACATCGCCCGGCGTGAGCAGCACGCCGTGGCCGATCACCATGCCCGACAGCGGCTTGTCACCGGCCGACGTCGGTGCGCCGTGGTGGCCCTCGACCCGATAGTCGTGTTCGCCGTGACCGGCCAGATGAAGGATGCGCCAGCGGCGCCGATGCAGGCTTTCGAGAATGTCGGTATGGGTCGCGTCGATGCAGGCGTCCGTCTGGTAGCCCAGTTCGGTCAGGCATTCGGCAACGTGCTGCGCTTCGTCGCGCGCGCCCGGCAGGTCGATGAACTTGTCCCAGCCTTCCAGATCCGGGTGGCCGATGACCAGTGCCGAAAGTTCGGTGCCGTGCACCGGCTGCGCCCGGAACTCCGGTGTCCTGAGGGTGCGCAGCAGGCCGCTGCGGGCGGCGGGCGGCAGCGGATTGGTCGCCCAGCGATCTTCCAGCAACTCCCACGGGTAGGCGGCCGATTTTTCGTCGAGCACCAGCAGCAGGTTGTGATTTTCCGGTGCCAGCTCCTTGAGCCGGTTGGGCAGCAGCATGTCGAACAGCGTGCGCGCCGCTTCGCGATTGCGACCGGGTTGCGTGCAGGCGCGCTCGATGAACTTGCCGGCCAGAGACAGCTGGCCCAGGCCAATGGTTTCCTCGGCACGCGCACGGTTGGTCGACGACACGAAGCGCAGTCGCGTGTCTTCCGGGTCGGTGCATATTTCCAGCCGGTGCCACCAGTCGCCGTCGCTGTCGAAGCTGACCCGGCGGCGCCCGCCGTCGCCCGCGTGCACGGTCTGTTCCGGCCAGCGCACGTCGGCGCCGAAATCGACCGATGCCAGCACGTCATCCAGCGCATCAGCGGCATTGATGGTCACGTCCTGGAACAGTTCGATCAGTTGCAGTTTCGACAGGTAGATGCGGTCCCCCAGACCTGCGTCGATCAGCCGGCGATTGGTGTTCACGACCGCGCGCAGCAGCGCCTCGATCGAATCGCGCAAGGTCATCCCGCCAGCACCGCTGCCGATCAATACCGTGCTCAGCCCCATCGAACGCATGTCGGCGGCGCGGATCGGACGTTTCGCCTCCGGCATCTGCACCAGTTCGAAACAGTAGGTCAGCAGTGCGTCCGACACCGTGGATTCGAGTCGACCGGGTGACAGCGTGCCCAGTTCGCCCAGGCCGACAACGAGGGCCGCGACCGGTCGCGCTTCGGGCGTGTCGTTGTAGAACACGGCGCTGCTGCCGATCTGACCCGGATAAAGGCCCAGATCCATGCGTTGCGTCAGCGGCCCGGCCTGTTCGCCGGGGCGTGTGAGCTGCTTGTCGAGCGCCCGTTCGGCGCTGACGATGCTGTCGCCCAGGTAGTGGCCCACCATCAGCGGATGCTTGACGTAGCTCAGGTCGCCATGGGTGAGCTGCACCTCGAGTCCGGGCAGTGCAGGCGCTTCGGTGGGCTGCGGACTGCCCGGACCGAAGCCCAGACGCTCGACCTCGGCCGCCGTCGGGATGGCATCGAGCACGGGGGACGATGTGCCGTACGCGCCGCCTGCGACCGCCGCACGCGCACCGCGCGCCGTACCCATGCTGCGCGGCAGCCGCGTGGTCGAGCCCTTGAGCAGCAGATCGGTGTAGCCGGCGAAGGTCTTGCGGCCGAAGTCGTACGAACATAGCGCGTCGTGCGCCGTGTCCTCGGCGAAATACATCGGCACGCCGGGCAGTCGGCCGGACGCCCAGGTGACCGTGCCGTCGCCTTCCGGTGTGTGCGGAAAAACCAGCTTGCGACGGTTGAAGCGGAAGGCGCCGTCGTCGTCGATCAGCTCGTGGCCGCACACGGTTTCGGGCTGCACGCCGGCGACATAGATCATGTGCTGCGCATCGACCGCGCCGGCCAGCGCGTCCCAGGTGCGCCGCGCACCGCGCAGCACGCCCGCATCGGCCAGCTTCCAGCGCTCGCCCAGGCCGTCGCGCAGGCCGGCCCACAGTGCGGGATCGTCATAACGCTGCGCCGATCCGTCGGCAGGGAAGGGCAGCAGTTCGACCAGCCCGGGGTAGCGCCGCACGATGTCGATGATGCCGTCGCGGCTGTTCAACAGATCGAGCAGCATCAGCTTGAACTGCGTTGGGTTGCGTCCGGTCAGCCAGCGCACCGCTTCGTGCGAGCCATGATTGGGCGTGCCCAGCATCAGCAGGCGGCTGTTCGGCAGCTCGCAGACACGCCGCCACACTTCCGCGCCCTTGCGGTCGGCGATCATGGCGCGCACCACGAGACCGCCCATCGAATGTGCCACGATGTGCAGCGCCTGCTTCTGTGCCTGCAGGTCAGGCAGCCACAGCGTGAGCTGTTCGGCCAGCTGCGCCGCCGCCACCTGCACCGAATTGCGCCAGTCGTAGGCGAAGAACTCGACCCGATGGGTCTGAGCCAGATGCATCATCAGCGGCGCATAGAAACTGTCGACCAGACCATCGACCTCGATCTGCGCCGCATCGATGCCGATCTTTTCCAGTCCGCCGAACGCCAGCGATCTGTAGTCCAGCCACACACGATCGCCTTCGGCCTTCAGCGAACTGCCCATCGTGCCGGGCAGCACGACGGCCAGCGGTTTCGGCAGCCCGCCGGCGCGGCTGCGCGCAATCGCGCTGCGCCAGGCCGGCGGCGTTGGCGGCCGCTCACTGATCGGGCGAAAGCCCGCGTCGGAGCCGTCTGCGCGGGTCAGACCCTGGAGCAGCCAGTCGACCGAGCGGGCATTGTGGAAGTAGCTGAAGTGATCGACTGCGTCGCCCTTGTCCATCTGCTGCCGGGCACCGTGTTCCGGGCGCGTGATGCCGCCGAACATCGATCCGGTATTCACCACCAGGTCGTGTTCGCCCTTGTAGAACCAGTCGGTCACGAACACCTTCAGCGCCGACAGGATGGAGTGACCGCGTTCGATGTCGCCGGCGATTACCGTCAGATCCGACTCGGTGCGGGTTTCCGGATGGTTCAGCAGGCGCACGACGGCCGAGCCGGGCATCATTGCTTCCAGGCCGGGCAGCACACGCGGGTCGGTGCGCTCGCGCAGCACGGCCGCCATGAAGTCGAGCGCCTCGGGTGCCAGCGGCACATGCTGCAGACCGGCGATGCGGCTGGCATTGAGCAGCAGCGAAAACCAGCGGTCGAGCCGGCCGGAGGCGAGGGTGGTACCCATGGCCGGGCAGGCGACGCGCACGAAGCGAGTGATCCGGAACTGCTTCGCATCGAGCACTTCGGCCAGCTTCAGCAGCGCGTCCCGGTCGGCGGCGTAGTCTTCCTTCAGCCGCTTTTCTCCGGCTTCGTCCAGCGGTTCGATGTTCAGCTGTTGCGCGATCGACACGTCGCCGACGAACAGCCGCTTCAGTACTTCGGCGCGCAACGGGTCGCTGCTGCGCAGTCGTTGCCCCAGACACAGCAACTCGCCGACCAGGCCACCGCGCGAGTGGCTGACCAGATGCAGCGTGGCGCCCTGCGGCAGCGATTCAGCGAGTTCGAGCGCGTTCTGGATCGGGCTGACGGTGAGTGTACGGTGTTCGAAGGCATGGATGCCTTCGCCATAGATACTCGCGAGTCGCGCGCAGGCGGCGTTGCCGCGCGGGTTGTCGTCAGCAGCCAGCTTGCCGAAACTGCCGTCGAAGCTTGATGCCGTGCCATGCAGGAACACCAGCAGTGGCTTGTCGTCGGTCGCGTCGACCTGATCGATTTTCGCGCCGAGCGAAGCGTTCTCGATATCGCAGCGATACAGACCCGGCTCGCGCCCGAGGATTTTCCGCTCGAAGCGCGCGCCGAGCCGGCGGGCGACGAATTCCTGCGCGGTGTCCTTCAGGTCGATGCCGAAGAATTCGATCACCCGGGTCGCCAGACCGAGCGCACTGCCCAGCCCGCGGCTGCCCGGGGTGTGTGCGTTCAGGTCGCCGATGTCCCACAACACCTCGCCATCGCTGCGCGTTTCGGCCTTCGAACCGGCCTCCTGCATCAGGTCGTCGGCGCGTATCCAGAGCTCGAAGCCGTTGTCGAGCGTGACCCGGGCAATCGCATCAGCCGGTATGACGGCCGGTTCGGCCGCTCCGGCGGCACGACTCCCGCCGGGCTGCACCGAGCCCAGCGGTGTGAAGGTGACTTCCGATCCGGATGGTGTGCTGACCGGCGCACCCTTGCGCGCGCGAATGCTGAAACGCTCGTATTTCGACTGTTTCATGCCCTGACCTCCTGCTGTTGTTCTTGTGTCGCGCGCTGCCGTCGCCAGGCGCTCAGTTCGCGGCCGCCCCGGATGATCGGGACAGGGTGACGACCGACGTTTCACCGCTGTTGTAGCGCAGCGTGCCGGTCATCGTGCTGCTGTTGGCGACGCGCAGGCTGAGGCTGCCGGTGTTGATCATCACGTTGCCGTTGGCAAAGATGTTCAGCGCGAAATTTACGTCGCGCTCGTACGCTTCGCCCGCACCTTCGAAATGGATGTCGGTCACGCCCTGGCCGTAGGTCTGGATCAGCACGGCGTTGTACACCTGCCACACCGGGTGCTGCGTGACGTTGATGCGCGGGCTGCGTAACGTCAGGTCGTCGCCCTGGCCGGTCAGCGTCAGCGGAATGCGCTCGCCCTGTGCATCGACCATGGTCCAGTTGCCGGTCAGGTCGCGCTCGGGTTCCGGTGCGGGTGCGGCCGGGACGGGGGCGGGGGCGGGCAGGCTGGCGACCGCAACCGGCGCGACGGGTGCCGGAGCCGGGTCATCGGCGACGAACGGCGCGGGCGCCGGGGCGGGTTCGGGCGTGCTCTCCTGCTCGCCGACGAATACCGCAACGATGAGGATGAAGGTGAAGAAAATCCCGACCCCCCAGACCAACTTGCGTGCGGCACCGATGACGCGGCCGACCGGCTTCTTCAAGCTTTCCGGGAGCGGCAGATCGTCGTCGCCGGTGGCGCTCCGGTTCGCGGTGGACTGGGTCGTGCTGTCCGTCGCCGCACTGCGCATCGGCATGCCGGGCAGCTTCTCCAGCACGCCGCACAACTCGCCGAAGTCATACTGCCAGCGCTTGTCGGTCATTTCGTGTGCGTTGCGCCGGCCGAGCGCCGACAGCTCTTCCGGCAGTTCGGCTGCGTCGGGCATGACGGCACCGCCAACCAGCACGGGAATGACGCGCACGCCGCGCCGGGTCAGTGCGCGGGCAATCTCCATGCGTACCGGGTCATTCGGATTGTCGAGCCTTCGCTTGCCCTGGGCGTCGGTCATCGACAGCCAGTGGGGACCGACCAGCACGAGCACGACATTGCAGCGGTCGAGCTCGCGCTCGATGGCGTCGACGAAGTCCTCACCGGCCGCGATGCTTTCGAGGTCGCGGAAAACTTCCATGCCCGGAAAGGCCTGCAGCAGGTCCTCATGCAGCGTCTGTGCGTAGCCGCTGCTGTCCTTGCGTCGATAGGAAATGAAAAGGCGTGCCATGCAGTATGGCCTCAGTGCGCGATGCAGGGGATGAAGGCTATGCGGCGCACCCTCACGGTGCCGGCGTCCGGGCAACTACCAGGCGCTGTGCCATTGACGGAACGGTACTTGATGCCGATGCACGCGGCGACGCTGCTCATGGTGTGCTCCACGGGACCTGCGCGGCATCACGGACGTCCGTGCAGGGTCGGTTTTCGGGCGACGTCGGCAGTCTAGGCGCTTGCAATCGCCTTGAAAACCCGCAAACCGGATGCACAGCGTGTCGTAGGTCATGAGGACGATACTTGCCGCTATCATCCGGCCTGTTTACATCTTCGTGCCGGCCGCTGCCCTCGAACGGGCTGCCCGCCCCCCCCTGCTGCATGGACTGCGTACTGCTGACCCACGCCGATTGTCTCGGTCACCAACCCGGCGAGCGTCACCCGGAAGCACCGGCGCGGCTGACGGCGGTGCTCGACGGCATCGCCGCAGCCGGTTTGCTGCGCACCTGGCAACGCATCGATGCGCCCCGGGTCACCCGCGAGCAGCTCGAACGTGTGCATCACCCTGCGTATCTGGATGAGGTGGAGAAAGTCGCGCCCGCGTCCGGCCTGCACAAACTCGATCCCGATACCGTCATGTCGCCCGGTTCGCTTGCGGCCGCGTCGCGCGCAGCTGGCGCCGTGGTGCATGCGGTAGATCTCGTGATGAGTGGCCGCACGCGCAGCGTGTTCTGCGCCACGCGCCCGCCTGGTCATCACGCCCGCGCCGGCGATGCGATGGGTTTCTGCCTCTACGGGAACGTGGCGGTCGGCATGGCGCACGCGATGGCGGCACATGGCGTCGAACGCGTCGCGGTGGCCGATTTCGACGTCCATCGCGGCAACGGCACCGAGAGCATGTTCCGGCGCGAGCCGCGCGTGCTGATGGCCGACAGCTTCCAGCATCCGTATTACCCGCAGGGCAATTTTCCGGAACGAGCGGGTTATCTGCCCATGCGTCTGGCGGCAGGTGACGGCAGCGACGCTTTTCGCCGACACTGGACACAGACCGCGCTGCCTGCTCTGCGCGCCTTCAGGCCGCAGATCGTATTCATTTCGGCAGGCTTCGACGCGCATCGGGACGATCCGCTGGCCAACATCCAGCTCGAAGCGGCCGATTACCGCTGGCTCACGCACGCGTTGCGCGACATCGCCGAAGCGTCGGGCAAGGGCCGCATCATTTCGACGCTGGAAGGCGGCTACGGTCTGGGCAATATCGGTGCCGCCGTGGCCGCGCATCTGATGGCGCTTGGCGATTGCAGCCGCTGAGCCGCTACACTGGCCGTTGCAATGGAAATGGGCTGACGGCATGAATATCGAATGGTGGCACTGGCTGGTCGCGGGGCTGGCGCTGATCCTGCTGGAGCTGGCGGTGCCGGGCATGGTGCTGGTGTGGTTCGGCGTGGCAGCGGTGGTGATCGGCCTGCTGGTGGCTGCCATGCCTGCGCTGTCGCTGACACTGCTGCTCGGGTTGTGGACGGCGTTGTCCTGCGTGCTCGTGTTTGTCTGGTTCAAGGTGTTCCGCGCCGATCAGCACAAGACGCACGCCGGCATGTCGGACGGCGAGCAGATCGGCGAGGTCGGTCTGATGGTCGGCGAGGTGACGCCTTATGGTCGCGGCAAGGTGCGCTTCCAGAAGCCGCTGCTCGGCAGCGACGTGTGGGAGTGCATCGCCGACGACACCATCGCGGCCGGCGAACGGGTGAAGGTGCTGTCGGTGGAAGGTTCGCTGCTCAAGGTGGGGTTGATCAACAAGGGAGTTTCCGCATGAGTTCAGGCATCGTCGTCGCCATCGCGATACTGGTATTTGCTTTCGTCACGCTGGCCAAGGGCCTGCGCATCGTGCCGCAAGGCGAGGAGTGGGTCGTGCAGCGGCTCGGCAAGTACCAGAGCACGCTGCTGCCGGGGCTGAACATCATCATTCCCTACCTCGATGACGTGGCCTACAAGGTGATCACCAAGGACATCATTCTGGACGTGCAGGAGCAGGAGGTGATCACGCGCGACAACGCGGTGATCCGCACCAATGCGGTCGCGTTCATCAAGGTGACCGACCCGGTCAAGGCGGTCTACGGCGTGACCGACTTCTCCGAAGCCATCCGCAACCTGATCATGACCACGCTGCGCTCCATCGTCGGCGAAATGGATCTCGACCAGGCGCTGTCAAGCCGCGACAAGATCAAGATCCGGCTGCGCGAAAGCATCGCCGACGAGGCGATCGACTGGGGCCTGACCGTGAAATCGGTGGAGATACAGGACATCAATCCGTCGGATTCGATGCAGCGCGCGATGGAACAGCAGGCCAGCGCAGAGCGCGAACGCAAGGCCATGGTGACCCGCTCGGAAGGACAGAAGCAGTCGATGATTCTCGAAGCCGAAGCCCGGCTGGAATCGGCCAAGCGGGATGCCACGGCGCAGGTCACGCTGGCCGAGGCCAGTGCCGAATCGATCCGTCGCGTCACGGCGTCGCTCGGCGAACAGCAACTGCCGATGATGTATCTGCTGGGCGAAAAATACGTGGCTGCGCTGGGCAAGCTGGGCGAGTCGCCGAATGCCAAGATCGTCGTGCTGCCGGCCGACCTGCAGGATGCGGTGGCCGGCATCTTTGCGCGGGCGCAGGGCAAATAGCCTTCGACGCGAGGGACACAGGGCGAACGGATCGGGCACATCGGGTCGCCCGGGCGTTCGAAACAACGTTTCTGAGCGCTGCCCGGGCATGCAGCGTTTGACTGATCCGCATTGATCGACGGTTCAGCTTTCCGGAAGACTTCACCATGTCGGACATCGAACGCGAATCCATGGACTTCGACCTGCTGGTCGTCGGCGCCGGTCCGGCCGGACTGGCGGCGGCGATCCGCGCGAAACAGAAGGCCACCGCGGCCGGCCATGAGCTGTCGGTCTGCGTCATCGACAAGGCGGCCGAAGTTGGCGCGCACATCCTGTCCGGCGCGGTCATGGATCCGCGCGCGCTGACCGAACTGCTGCCCGACTGGCAGGCGCTGGGCGCACCGCTGCACACGCCGGTGACACAGGACAGGATGTACTTCCTGTCCGAAACCGGCGCGCGCGCGGTGCCCGGCGGGTTGCTGCCGCAGAGCTTCCACAACGATGGCAATTACATCGTGCGGCTGGGGCACGTCGTGAAGTGGCTGGGCGAACAGGCCGAAGCGCTGGGCGTCGACATCTTCCCCGGCTTTGCCGGCAGTGCGCTGCTGTTCGATGACGACAACCGGGTGGCCGGCGTCATTACCGGCGACATGGGTGTCGGGCGGGACGGTACGCCGGGCAGCGCCTACCAGCCCGGCATGGCGTTGCGCGCGAAATACACGCTGTTCGCCGAAGGCTGCCGCGGTCATCTGGGCAAGCAACTGGAGGCGCGCTATCACCTGCGCGACGGCGTCGATCCGCAGACCTATGGCCTGGGCATCAAGGAATTGTGGGAAGTGCCCGCGGCGCAGAGCCAGCCCGGGCTGGTCGTCCACACCGCCGGCTGGCCGCTCGACAACGACACCTACGGCGGCGGCTTCATCTACCACCTGAACGACAATCTGGTCGCCATCGGTTACGTGGTCGGGCTCAATTACAGCAACCCGTGGCTGTCGCCGTACGAGGAATTCCAGCGCTACAAGACCCACCCGACGATCCGCAGTCACATCGAAGGCGGCACGCGGCTGGCGTACGGTTCGCGCGCCATCACGGCGGGCGGCCTGCAGAGCCTGCCGAAGCTGGTCTTCCCGGGGGGCGCGCTGATTGGCGACGACGCCGGCTTCCTGAACGCGGCACGCATCAAGGGCAGTCATGCGGCGATCAAGAGCGGCATGCTGGCCGCCGATGCCGCGGTCGACGCACTCGTGGCCGGTCGTGCACAGGACGCGCTGGACGCCTATCCGGCCGCATTCCGCATCAGCTGGCTGAGGGAAGAACTGCACCAGACCCGCAACTTCAAGCCCTACATGAAGAAGGGACTGTGGCTGGGGTCCTTCCTGTTCGGCGCCGAGCAATTGCTGTTCAAGGGTAATGTGCCGTGGACGCTGCGCAACGAAGCCGACCACACCACGCTTGCGCCGGCCGCGACCCGCACGCCGATTGACTACCCGAAACCCGATGGCGTGCTGACCTTCGACCGCCTGTCGTCGGTTTTCCTGTCGAGCACCAACCACGAAGAGGACCAGCCCTGTCATCTGACGCTGAAGGACGCCGGCGTGGCCATCACCGTCAATCTGGCGGCCTACGAGTCACCCGAGCAGCGCTATTGCCCGGCAGGCGTGTATGAAATCGTGCGCGAAACCAGCGGGCCGCGGCTCCAGATCAACGCGCAGAACTGCGTCCACTGCAAGAGCTGCGACATCAAGGATCCGACGCAGAACATCCACTGGGTGACGCCGCAGGGCGGCGAAGGACCGATCTACAACGGGATGTGAGTTTGCCGAGACCGTTGTTGGGCATCGCTGCGCTCACCCCAACCTACGTTTCTTCACGTGGTCGATTGGTAGGTTGGGGTGAGCGCAGCGATGCCCAACAACCGAGGCCTCCACAGCGTTTCAAACGCCGCGTCGGCACCCCGCACAGCGTCACCCCGGTTCATGTGCAACACACCGGAGACGAACGTAGGTTGGGGTGAGCGCAGCGATGCCCAACACCCCAGCATCCACAGCGTTGCAAACGCCGAGTCCGCGCCCCGCACAGCCTCACCCGGTTCATGTGCAACACACCGGAGACGAACGTAGGTTGGGGTGAGCGCAGCGATGCCCAACAACCCAGGCATCCACCGCGTTCCAAACGCCGAGTCCGCACCCCGCACAGCGTCACCCGGTTCATGTGCAGCACGCCGAAGGCGAACGTAGGTTGGGGTGAGCGCAGCGATGCCCAACAACCCAGCATCCACAGCGTTACAAACGCCGAGTCCGCACCCCGCACAGCGTCACCCGGTTCATGTGCCGCACGCCGAAGGCGAACGTAGGTTGGGGTGAGCGCAGCGATGCCCAACAACCCAGGCATCCACCGCGTTCCAAACGCCGAGTCCGCACCCCGCACAGCGTCACCCGGTTCATGTGCAGCACGCCGAAGGCGAACGTAGGTTGGGGTGAGCGCAGCGATGCCCAACAACCCAGCATCCACAGCGTTGCAAACGCCGCGTCCGTACCCCGCACAACGTCACCCGGTTCATGTGCAGCACGCCGGAGGCGAACGTAGGTTGGGGTGAGCGCAGCGATGCCCAACAACCCAGCATCCACAGCGTTACAAACGCCGAGTCCGCACCCCGCACAGCGTCACCCGGTTCATGTGCAGCACGCCGAAGGCGAACGTAGGTTGGGGTGAGCGCAGCGATGCCCAACAACCCAGCATCCACAGCGTTACAAACGCCGAGTCCGCACCCCGCACAGCGTCACCCGGTTCATGTGCAGCACGCCGAAGGCGAACGTAGGTTGGGGTGAGCGCAGCGATGCCCAACAACCCAAGCCTCCACAGCGTTTCAAACGCCCTGTTCACAGTTCGCGCAGGCATCATCCGGTCTCGTGGGCCACGATCGTCAGGAGCTTGAATCATGAAGACACGCATCACCGACATGCTGGGCATCCGCTACCCCATCGTGCAGGGCGGCATGATGTGGGTGGGCACCGCAGAGCTGTCGTCGGCGGTATCGAATGCCGGCGGCCTCGGCATCCTGACCGCGCTGACCCAGCCGACGCCCGAGACGCTGGCGAAAGAGATCGAACGCTGCCGCGGCATGACCGATGCGCCGTTCGGCGTCAATCTGACGATCCTGCCGGCGATCAAGCCGCCGCCCTACGAGGCGTATCTGGACGTGATTCTCGATGCCGGTATCCGCATCCTCGAAACCGCCGGCAACAATCCGAAAGCCTTCATCGACAAGGCCAAGGCGCGTGGTGTGACGCTGATCCACAAATGTGTGGCGGTGCGCCACGCGCTGTCGGCGCAGCGCAACGGCGTGGACATCATCAGCATCGACGGCTTCGAATGCGCCGGCCATCCGGGGGAAGACGACGTCCCCGGCCTGGTGCTGATTCCGCTCGCGGTGCAGGCGCTCGATGTACCGGTCATCGCCTCGGGCGGCATCGGCGACGGTCGCGGCATGGCGGCAGCGCTGGCTCTCGGCGCCGAAGGCGTCAACATGGGGACGCGCTTCTGCGCCACGCAGGAGGCGCCGATCCACGACAACATCAAGCAGGCGCTGGTGAATGCCAATGAACGCGACACCCGGCTCATCCTGCGCAGCCTGCACAACACCGCGCGGGTGTTCCGCAACGCCGTGTCGGAAGAGGTTGCAGCGGCGGAAAGCCGGCCCGGCGGCTGCCAGTTCGAAGACATCCGCCCGCTGGTCAGCGGCGCCCGCGGCGCCGCGGCGCTGGCCGATGGCGACGTCGACGGCGGCATCATCACGGCCGGGCAGGTGGTGGGGCTGATCCACGACATTCCGACCTGCGACGTGCTGATCGCACGCATGGTGGCGGAGTGTCGGGAAAGCCTGCGCATTGCGGCCGAACGTGCCGCTGCTGACTGAACAGGGCGACGGACCCCGTCCGGGGTCGCGCCGCGGCGGGCGCCGGTCCGCGCTTGCGGACCGGCGGCAGCGTTTACTCCAGGATGGTGGCGAGCGAATCGGCCACGTAGTCGATGTTCTTCGAATTCAGCGCAGCCAGGCAGATGCGGCCGGTGCCGACGGCGTAGATGCCGAATTCGTCGCGCAGACGATCGACCTGTGCAGCGCTCAGGCCGGTGTAGCTGAACATGCCGCGCTGACGCACGACGAAGGAGAAGTCGCGCGCCACGCCGCGCGCAGCGAGCTTGTCGACCAGGCCGGTGCGCATCGCGCGGATGCGGTCGCGCATTTCGCCCAGTTCCTGTTCCCACATGGCACGCAGTTCCGGCGTCGACAGCACGGCCGCGACCACCGCGCCACCGTGTGTCGGCGGGTTCGAGTAGTTGGTGCGGATGGTCCGCTTCAACTGGCTCAGCACGCGGCCGGCTTCGTCCTTGCTCGCGGTCACGATGGACAGCGCGCCGACGCGCTCGCCGTACAGCGAGAACGACTTCGAGAACGAGCTGGAAATGACGAAGCTCAGACCCGATTGCACGAACAGGCGCACCGCCACGGCATCCTTCTCGATGTCGTCGGCAAAGCCCTGATAAGCCATGTCGAGGAAGGGCACCAGGTTGCGCGACTTGCACACCTCGACCACTTCGCCCCACTGCGCATCGGTCAGGTCGGCGCCGGTCGGGTTGTGGCAGCAGGCGTGCAGCAGCACGATGGCGTGCGCCGGCAGTGCCTTCAGGTGGGCGATCATCGCGTCGAACCGCACGCCGCGCGTGTCGGCGTCGAAATACGGATAGGTGTCGACCTCGAACCCGGCGGCTTCGAACAGCGCGCGATGGTTTTCCCAGCTCGGATCGCTGATGTAAACGCTCGCTTGCGGCAGCAGGCGCTTCAGGAAGTCGGCGCCGATCTTCAGCGCGCCGGTACCGCCCAGCGCCTGGGCCGTGACCACGCGGCCGTCGGCCGTCAGTGCCGCGCCCGCGCCGAACAGCAGATCCTGCACCGCCTTGTTGTAGGCCGGCGAACCTTCGATCGGCTGATAGCCGCGCGGCGGCGCATTCTTCATGCGCGCTTCTTCGGCCGTACGCACTGCGCGCAGCAGCGGCAGCTTGCCTGCGTCGTCGTAATACACGCCGACGCCCAGATTGACCTTGGTCGTGCGGGTGTCGGTGTTGAAAGCTTCGGTCAGACCCAGAATGGGGTCGCGCGGTGCCATGTCGACGGACGAGAAGACAGACGGGTTCATGCGTGGTGCTCCGGAGTGCGTGAGGTGGATGCCTCGGACTGAGGCGGATGCGACATGTGCTCGAAAGATAAGCGTGAGACGGCGTGCTGTCTGCAAGCATGCAAACTCGTGCGATGCTTCTGCAGTCCTTGTCAGTACGTCGTGTGCAACGCAAAATTCTAACATGTCAGAAATCGCCGTCGCACCCGCGCTGTTAACGTTTGACAACAGCCCCTACAGGTTGCACCAGCCCTTTCCGCCCGCCGGCGATCAGCCGACGGCCATCGTCAAGCTGGTCGAGGGCATCGAAGACGGCCTGATGTTCCAGACGCTGCTCGGCGTGACCGGCTCGGGCAAGACCTACACGATGGCCAACGTCATCGCGCAGCTCGGCCGCCCGGCGCTGGTCATGGCGCCGAACAAGACGCTGGCTGCCCAGCTGTACTCGGAATTCCGCGAGTTCTTCCCGGAAAACGCAGTCGAGTACTTCGTCAGTTACTACGACTACTACCAGCCGGAAGCCTACGTGCCGTCGAAAGACCTGTTCATCGAAAAGGACAGTGCGATCAACGAGCACATCGAACAGATGCGGCTGTCGGCGACCAAGAGCCTGCTGGAGCGGCGCGACGTGGTGATCGTGGCCACTGTGTCGGCGATCTACGGCATCGGCGACCCGGTCGATTACCACGCGATGATCCTGCACCTGCGCGAGGGCGGCACGCTGCACCAGCGCGACATCATCGCCCGCCTGGTGCAGATGCAGTACCAGCGCAACGACATGGATTTCCGGCGCGGTGTGTTCCGCGTGCGCGGCGACGTGATCGACATCTTTCCGGCCGAACAGGCGGAAAACGCACTGCGCGTGTCGCTGTTCGACGACCAGATCGAGGAACTGTCGCTGTTCGATCCGCTGACCGGTCAGGTGAAGCAGAAGATCGGCCGCTTCACGGTCTATCCGTCGAGCCATTACGTGACGCCGCGCGCCACCGTGCTGCGTGCGATCGACGCGATCAAGATCGAACTGGAACTGCGTTCGAAGGAATTCGTCAGCCAGGGCAAGCTGGTCGAGGCGCAGCGGATCGAGCAGCGCACCCGCTTCGACCTCGAAATGCTCAACGAACTGGGTTTCTGCAAGGGCATCGAGAACTACTCGCGTCACATGTCGGGCCGCCAGCCGGGCGATGCGCCGCCGACGCTGATCGACTATCTGCCGCCGGACGCGCTGATGTTCATCGACGAGTCGCACGTGACCATTCCGCAGATCGGCGGCATGTTCAAGGGCGACCTGGCGCGCAAGACCAATCTGGTCGATTTCGGCTTCCGCCTGCCGTCTGCGCTCGACAACCGGCCGCTGAAGTTCGACGAATTCGAGAAGCTGATGCCGCAGACCGTGTTCGTGTCGGCCACGCCGTCGGCGTACGAAGCGGCGAACCAGGGACAGGTGGTGGAACAGCTGGTGCGGCCGACCGGGCTGATCGACCCGACGATAGAAATCCGCCCGGCCACCACCCAGGTCGATGACCTGCTGGGTGAAATCCGCAAGCGGGTGGCGGTGCAGGAGCGCATTCTGGTCACCGTGCTGACCAAGCGGCTGGCCGAGGACCTGACCGACTACTTCGCCGAGAACGGCATCCGCGTGCGCTATCTGCATTCGGACATCGACACGGTGGAGCGGGTGGAAATCATCCGCGACCTGCGGCTGGGCGAATTCGACGTGCTGGTCGGCATCAACCTGCTGCGCGAGGGACTGGATATTCCCGAGGTATCGCTGGTGGCGATTCTTGATGCCGACAAGGAAGGCTTCCTGCGCTCGGAGCGCAGCCTGATCCAGACCATAGGCCGGGCGGCGCGCCACCTGCATGGCACCGCCATCCTGTACGCCGACCAGATGACCGAGTCGATGAAGCGCGCCATCGGCGAAACCGAGCGCCGCCGCACCCGCCAGATCGCACACAACCTCGCGCAGGGCATCACGCCGCGCTCGGTGGTCAAGCGCATCAAGGACATCATCGACGGCGTGTACGATCAGGACGAAGTCGCGCGCGAACTGAAGGTGGCCGAAGAGCACGCCCGCTTCGAGTCGATGAGCGAGAAGGATCTGTCGCGCGAGATCAAGAAGCTGGAGAAGGAAATGATCGAACACGCGAAGAATCTCGAGTTCGAGAAGGCTGCCGCGGCGCGCGACCGACTGTTCAAGTTGCGCAGCGGTGCCTTCGGCGCCTGATGCGCGTGCATCCGCCAGCCGTCGGCGCGGGTAGAAGACGCATTCGACCAACCGTATTCGCCACATGAACAGACGCCCCTTGCTGGGCTTGCTGGCCGGCCTGCCGCTGCTCGCCGGCTGTTCCGCCACCGGTCTGCTGAATCTGCTGGCGCCGTTGGCGCACCGGCGCGAAGCCGGCATCGCCTACGGCCCGCACCCGCGCATGAAGCTGGATGTCTATCGTCCGCTCGACACGTCGGGCCCGGCGCCGGTCGTCGTGTTCTTCTACGGCGGAAGCTGGAACGCCGGTCGGCGCGAAGACTACCTGTTCGTCGGCGCCGCGCTGGCCGAGCGCGGCATCGTCACGGTGATTCCCGATTACCGGCTGTACCCGGAAGTGGTGTATCCGGCCTTTCTCGACGACTGTGCCGCAGCCCTTGCCTGGGCGATGGACAACGCGGCGGCGCAGGGCGCCGATCCCGGTCGGCTGCATGTGGCCGGACACAGCGCCGGCGCCTACAACGCCGCCATGCTGGCGCTGGACGCGCGCTGGCTGGGCAAGCTCGGTCGCGGGACCGACCGGCTGGCGGGACTGGTCGGTCTGGCAGGGCCTTACGATTTCCTGCCCATCGCCAATCCGGACGTCAAACCCGTATTCAACCGCCCGGGTGTCGAAGATCCGGCGCCCGCCGACTCGCAACCGCTCCGGCACGTGTCGGCCGCGGCGCCGCGCAGCCTGCTGATCGCCGCGCGGGAAGACGATCTCGTCAACCCGCAACGCAACACCGGCGGGCTGGCGCAGGCCTTGCGCGATTCGGGTGTCGCGGTCGATGAGCGCTACTACGACGGAGTGAATCACCTGACCCTGGTGGGCGCCTTCGGCCGCCCGCTGCGCGGACTGGCGCCGGTCATTGACGACGTGGCGGCCTTCGTCGGGAAAGCGGTGACGCAACCGCGTCCCTGAGGGTTGTTCAGAGACTCAGCGGCAGTGCAAGACACAGGCGAGTGCCCCCGTTACGGGCCGGCAAGGGCCGCAGGCTCCCTCCGTGCAGATCGGCCACGCGCTGGGCGATTGCCAGGCCGAGCCCGCCGATGCCGCCGCTTTTTCGTTTCAGCGGCGGGTCACGCAAGGACTGTCCGCGTTCGAGTCGTTCGATCAGATCTTCAGGCAGTCCGGGGCCGGCATCTTCGACGACGATCTGCGCCAGCACACCGTTGCGACTCAGGCTGACGTGCACCGGCCCGGCGCCGGGTGCGTGACGCATGGCGTTGTCGATCAGGTTGGTCAAGGCGCGCTCGATCAGTTGCAGGTCACCCTCGAGTTCAAGTCTTCCGGGTGGCGGCCCCTGAAGCATGACGGGCGGCCGGGCGCTGTCTGTCAGATCGAATTTCTGCACGGCGTCGGTCACCAGCTCGTCGAGCCGGAAACGCTCCCGGTTGAGCGACTGACCGCTCGACTGCAACGCGCACAGTTCGAACAGCTGTTGCGACAGCCGGCGCACCTTGTCGCTTTGCGCCAGCGCAGTCGACAGGATGCGATCGAAGGTTGCAGGCGGCGACGAGCGGTGTCCGGCAAGTGCTTCGAGCTGACCGTGAAGCGCTGTCAGGGGCGAACGCAGATCATGCGCCACGCCCGCCATCATTTCCCGGTGTGCGTCGCTTTGCTGCTGTTCCCGCGCGCCCTGTGTCCTCAGCCTTTCGGTCATGTCCTCGAAAGCGCGGTCTATCGCCTGCACCTCGTCGCCTTGCTGCATCGCGACGACGTCGCCGACGCCCGCAGTCCCGATGTCGTCCTTGCCGAAGCAGCGCATGCGGTGCGCGATGCGATGCAACGGCCGGGTCAGCCGATGGAATGCGATGACCCCGCTGGCCACTGCGAGCAGCAGCCCCAGCGTGGCCGCGACCGCAGCGCCCTGCCAGACGCGCTGCAGGCTGGATTGACCGGCAACAATCGTGCGTGCCTGACCGTCGAGCACGATGTAGAGGTAACCGGGCGGCTTCGGGTCGCCGGGTCGCGGTGCAAACATCGCAACGCTGAAAATGCGGGACACGCCGACGTCCATTGGATCGGTGCCGAACAGCGGCAAGGGCGCGCCGTCGAGAAACTGCTGAACAGGAGCCAGATCGATCTGCGGCTGCCGCACCATGCCGGGTTCGCCGATGTAGTGGGCAACGCGTCCGTCGGCGTCCAGTACATAGACCTGAACACCTGGATTGACAACCATCAGCATCGACAGCAGTGTCTCGCGGACCGATCGGTCGGTGGCGTCCGCATCAGCTCGTGCAATGTCCGGCCAGTGTTCGATGATGTGACGGGCCAGCCCGTGCGACAGGCGTTGCAGCGACTCCTTTTCGTGCTGTGCCGCGACGTGCCGTCCGAGCAGGCCGACAAATGCGCCATAGGCGAGCAGCAGCACCGCCATGGTCACGATGAGACGTGTCGCGAACGAGGGCGAACGGATCACGGCACGGTGTCCTCGAATCGGTAACCGACGCCCCAGACCGTCACGATGCGCTGCGGATTTCTCGGGTCGTCCTCGATCTTGTTGCGCAAGCGGTTGATGTGCGAATTGACCGTGTGTTCGTAGCCATCGAAGCCGGTTCCCCAGACGCGCTGCAACAGACTGCCGCGACTGAAAGCCTGCCCGGGATGGCGTGCCAGAAAGTGCAGCAAATCGAATTCGCGCAGGGTGAGCGGAATCGGCACGTCATCGCGCGCCAATTCGCGTCGCTGCGTGTCGAGTCGAAACGATCCGAAGCGCACGTCAACGGCGACCGACGGTGCACTGCGTAGCTGCTCGACGCGGCGCAGCAGCGCGCGTACGCGTGCCACCAGTTCGAGCATGGAGAACGGTTTGGCGAGATAGTCGTCGGCACCGAGTTCGAGCCCGAGCACGCGGTGAGCCTCCGCCGTACGGGCACTCAGCATGATGACCGGAATGTCTGCGTGTCTTGCCTTGAGGTGGCGACAGACGTCCCAGCCGTCCGCACCCGGCAACATCAGGTCGAGCAGCACGAGATCCCAGCGTTTGCGATCAATGGCGGCGATGGCCTGCAGCCCGTCCGATTCGCGGTGCAGGCGGTACCCTGCGCCTTCCAGATGGAGACGCAGGGTACCCGCGATGGCATTGTCGTCCTCGACAAGCAACACATGCTCGTTCATCGGTCTGGCGCCCGGCAGGCTTAAAAATCGAGACTAGCAGGTCTGCCGCCGACTGACTTCACGCCGGCGTGAAGCTTGTCGACCGCGTTCAGCCGAGGCGCCGGCGCGCAACGCTGCCGATCACGAGCAGGCCGGCCAGCATCATTGCGTAGGTTTCCGGCTCCGGTACCGGCGCAACAGCGAACGAAATGCGATAAATGCTGGTGTCGGCCGCGAGTGTGCTGTCGAGCGTATAGCCGGTCGCAGTCGTGAGGCCGTTGTAGGCAGCGAGCTCGGCAAAATTGAACGCAACCACCGAGTTCTGCGGTGCGCGCAGGTCGTTGTTGCCGACAAACGCCGACGCGGCGGGGTCGAATACCTCGGAGCCGGCATCCCAGATCTGCCGTGCGGTCTGGTTGATCGAATTGATGACCAGATTGCCTGCTGCGTCGAACAGCTGGTAGCGCATCGGCGAATCGTTGCCGATGAAGAAATCGTTGCTCGGCACGACCATGGCCGCGAACGTGAAGAACCGGTTCAGGGAGCTGTCAATGGTGAAGGTGGCGCTGCTCGTGCCGCCTGGCTGCAACAATCCGCCCAGCGTGCCGCGGGTTGCTGTCGGGTCGGCTGCGGCGAAGGCCGCCTGCCATGCACCACCCGCACCGCCCTCGGCGACCGAAATGATGGACTCGGTCGCGACGCTGCCCAGATTGAAGGCGTCGAAGCTGCCGTTGTTGAATCCGAAGTGCAGTGGAGCGAAGCTGATGCCGTTGGCGGGTACCAGGTTTTCCACGGTGACCGTGACGTCGACGAGGGCCGCCTGGGCCGACGAAGCGAGACCGACCAGCACCATGGCTGCCGTGAGACGGGAGATGCGCAATGAGGAGGGGAACATGTGGATACTCCGGGATATGAAGGATGAGCCGGACCATGAGCAGCTGACCGGTGTCCGGATGCTAGGCAGCCCGAATCACCGAGTCCTCACACAAACTTCACCGCGACGGGATGCGTGCGCTTCTGCTGCGGTGACGGCTTTCACCTCCTGGCTGACGCCGCTTCAGGAACCGACGACTCGGAAAACGATCCCTTGCCTGACCATGCGCGCCACTTTCATCCGTCTGTTGCTGCTTCTGGCCGTGCTCATCCAGTTGCCTGCATCGGCGCTGGAAAGCGGCGCGGTCGTCAGCGCGCGCGCCATCGTCACGATGGTATCGGCACAGGATGCTGCGCGTGCCGGCGATACGGTCGATCTCGCCTTGCATCTGCGCCTGGCCGAAGGCTGGCATATCTACTGGATGAATCCGGGCGACGCCGGGCAGCCGCCGCGCATCGAGCTGTATGCGCCGGCCGGCAGCAGCGTGAGCGATCTGCGCTGGCCGGCGCCGAAGCGACATGTCGACGGGCCGGTGACCACCTTCATTCACGAAGGTGACGTGCTGCTGCCCTTCAGCGTGACACTTCCGGCCGGCCTTGACGGCCCGCAGACGCTGACGGCGAAAGCCGGCTGGCTGGTGTGCAAGGACATCTGCATTCCGGAAGAGGGCGTGTTCAGGCTGACGCTGCCGGCGGGTGTGGCGACCCGCAGCGCCGAGGCGCCGCTGTTCGATGCGGCACTCGATGCGGTTCCCGTGAAGGCTGATTGGCAGGCGGCGGTCAGCGCGGACGCCGTGCTGACGCTGAGCGGCCCCGGCGCAGACGCCATCGTCGAGGCTGACTTGCTGCCGGCAGACTGGGGCCAGGTCGAACATGGCGCGGCGCAGACGCTGACGGTTGCAGACGGCCGCGCGGCACTCGCATTGCAGCCGGGCGCAGCGTTCGATCCGACACGCGCGCTGTCCGGCGTGCTCCATGTGCGCGACCGCGATGGCATCACCCGCGCGCTCTGGGTGGCGACGCCCGGAGCGGCCACCCAACGTGCGCCCGTCGTGCTGCTTGCGGGCGGCGACGCGCCCTTGCCGGCGCCGGCTGGGTTGGCGCCCGCCGCAGCGCCGGTGGCAGATGGCTTCGGCTTCGCCTGGGCCGTGCTGTTCGCGCTGGCCGGTGGTCTGCTGCTCAACCTGATGCCCTGCGTGTTCCCGGTGCTGGCGATCAAGGCGCTATCGTTCGCCCGTCTGGGCGGTCACGCGCAGCGCACGGTGCGTGCGCAGTCGCTTGCCTACTGCGCCGGTGTCGTGACCACTTTCCTGCTGCTGGCCGGCGTGCTGCTCGCACTTCGCTCGGCAGGGTTGCAGGCAGGTTGGGGCTTCCAGTTCCAGTCACCGGTGTTCGTGACCGCCATGGCGGCGCTGCTGTTCGTCATCGGACTGAATCTGTCCGGCGTGTTCGGCTTCGGCAGCGGATTCGCGTCCGCCGGGGGTGCGCTGGCATCACGACCGGGCCTGTCCGGCAGCTTCTTCACCGGCGCCCTCGCGGTCGTCGTCGCCACACCGTGCACCGCGCCCTTCATGGGAGGAGCGCTGGCGTTCGCGCTTGCAGCGCCGGCGGCACAGACCGTTGCGGTGTTCGTCGCCATGGGCGTCGGGTTGGCATTGCCTTATGCGCTTCTCGCCTTCGTGCCGGGTCTGGCGCGCCGCATGCCCCGACCCGGTCCGTGGATGGACCGAATGAAGCAGGCGCTGGCCTTTCCGATGTACGCAGCGGCCGCCTGGCTGGTGTGGGTGCTGAGCCAGCAATCCGGCGCCGATGGCGTGCTGATGGCACTGGTCGTGCTGTTGTTGCTGGCACTGGCCGCCTGGTTGCTGGGGGTTGCGCAGGGCGGCGCGTCAAACGCCGGCACGTGGCGTACCGGCGCACTGCTGGTGGCACTGATTGCCGCAGTCGGCATCGCCCGAGCACCCGAGCCAGCCGGTACCGGACCGTCGGCAGGCATTGCAGCGGCCGGATCGGAACCCTATGCGCCCGCGCGCCTGAGCGAACTGCGCGCAGCCGGCAGGCCGGTATTCGTCAACATGACTGCGGCCTGGTGCGTCACCTGCCTGATGAACGAAAAGGTGGCGCTGTCGACTACTGGCGTACAGCAGGCGTTCGCGACGCGCGGCATCACGTACATGAAGGGTGACTGGACGCGCAGTGATCCGCTCATCACCGATTTTCTGCGCCAGCACGGCCGCGACGGCGTGCCGCTCTACGTTTATTTCCCGCCGGCCGGCGCATCGCCGGCGGTGCTTCCGCAGATCCTGACCGAGCAGATCGTGCTCGACCGGATCGGTTCCTGATCCTTTCAAGGAGGAATGACCATGCTCTTCAGTCCCCGAACGTCCCGCCTGCTGATGTCGGCCGCACTTGCACTGCTGCCGGCGGCTGCGCTCGCCGCGCCGAAGGTCGGCGAACCTGCGCCTGCCTTTACGGGTGTGGATGCCCGAGGCAATACCGTCACGCTGTCCGGACTGGCCGGCAAGACCGTGGTGCTGGAATGGATGAACGACGGCTGCCCGTATGTCGTCAAGTGGTACAAGAGCGGCGAAATGCAGAAGCTGCAGCGCGACGCGACCAAGAAGGGTGCCGTGTGGCTGACCGTGGCGAGCTCGGCGCCGGGCGAGCAGGGGCATGTCGATGGCGAAACGGCGCTCAGGCAGACGGCGGACAGAAATGCGTCACCGACGCATTTCGTGCTCGATCCGAAAGGCACCATCGGCCGCGCCTATGGTGCGCAGGTCACGCCGCACATGTATGTGATCGCGCCGGACGGCAAACTGGCCTACATGGGGGGTATCGACAGCATTGCATCGACCGACCCGGCCGACATTCCGAAGGCCGAGCCGCTGGCGCGGTTGGCCATCAATGAGGTGCTGGACGGAAAGCCGGTTACCAAACCCGTGACACGCGCCTATGGCTGCTCGGTGAAGTACGCGAACTGACAGAACGCGTGCGAAGGCGCGCTGTTGCCCCGGTTGTGCGCTTTGAAAGAAAAGCAGCCGGGGCACAGTCGTGCCCCGGAATGACAGTTCTTCAGGCGCTGACGATTTCCGGACCGGCGTGCAGCCGGTTCTGTGCCTTGACCAATCGCTCCATCGTGCGCAGGTCGCGCCGGTCGAGCTTCATCGCGCCACGCACCCATTCGCGCACCACGTCCTCCAGTTCCTGGTAAGTCAGGCGTATGAAAGCGTGCATCTTGGCGCGCTGGAAGGCACGGAAACCCTTGAGCTGCGAGCTCATGGAGCGCATCACGTTGCGCGCCACCTGCTCTCCGGTGCCCGGCTCGGCCAGATGATCGACCAGGCCAAGCGCGTGCATCTCTTCGGCACTCATGATGCGGGCGTTGAGGATGAGATCCTCGGCGATCCGTGGTCCGGCCTTGCGAGCCACGAGGCTGTAGGCGCCCATGCCCGGGAACAGGTTGAACATCATTTCCGGAAAGCCCAGCTTGCTGCCGCGCTCGGCGATCACTACATGGCAGGACAGCGCAGCCTCGAAACCGCCGCCGAGTGCATCCCCCTGGATGACCGCCATCGACACCGCATCGGCGTGCAGACCGGAGACATTGTTGTTGATGGCGCGAATGCAGGCTTGGGCGTAACGCATCAGTGCCTGCTGGTCACCGGCTTCGACCAGCCGGCGGAACAGGTCGAGGTCACCCCCAAGGTTATAGACCCCGGGAACGGATGAGCAATTCAGGAAGAAATCCACCGTACCGGGGGCCAGTTCCACTTCCTGCTGCTGGGCAACGACGTCAGCCAGCAGTTCAGGCGTGAAGCAGGGACGGCCCACCGGATGCGCGTACATCCACAGCGCACGGGTGTCCGCGTCATAGCGCGAAGTCACAAGGGGAGTCGAAAGCAGGCGCGGTCCGCGCGGTGCGGCACCGAACTGCACGACATTGTCGACGTGTATGCGCGGCTTTTCCTGCAGCTGCAGTGGAGCGTCCGCCCTGGCGATGCAGACAGGCAGAGAATGAGCGACTGTTGAGTCAACGGTGTTCGGAATCGAAGCTTCAAACGGCGCGCACGACATACGCTCCGTATTGCACGGGGTCAACAGATCCATTTCAGCCTCCGTCGGAATAGCCGACAAAAAAGCATGCTGAAAAACGTCGCCAATCAGGCGAACTGGAGAGGCATTTATTTGCCTTTTATTCCTGCTGTCTGGTGCACGATTCCAGACAGAGTCTGACCCTGTAAGTGCATGTTACGACAACACGAGAATTTTTTGCTTGAAATTTTGATTGCACCCGACGGGGATCAATCTGCTGCTCGGCTATAGTCGGACGCAACAGGAGGAATCGATGACAGCAGCCGCATCCGGCACTGAGCAGCGCGAACACAAACTGACCCTGCAGGAGCTTGTCGACGCCATGGTGGCCGATGGCCTGCTGGGCGATGCGGTGGCGCGTACCTTCATGCACGACCGCCGCTACTGGCGAGGCGGCGAGCATCCGCTCGTCGTGCTGGCGCAGCAGAAATGGCGCTCGCTGCATCCGCCGCACCGCCCGCTCAACCTGGATGCGCTGACTGAATGGATGGCCGGCTGGAGTGGTCACGAGTATTACCACATCGATCCGCTGAAGGTTGATTTCGCAGCTGTGACCGAGGTGGTGTCGAGCGCCTACGCCAATCGTTTCCGCATTTTGCCGGTCCAGGCTTCGGCGCGCGAGGTGGTGATCGCGACCGCCGAGCCCTTCATGAACGAATGGGAAAAGGAACTGGCGCCGATCCTGCGCCGACCGATCCGGCGCGTCATCGCCAACCCGGACGATATCGCCCGCTACGTGGTCGAGTTCTACAGTCTGGCGAAGTCGGTCAAGGGTGCGGCCAAGCGGGGTGATGTCAGCGGTGTCGGCGCATCGAATTTCGAACAGCTGGTCGAACTGGGCCGCAGCAACCGGCCGCTCGATGCCAATGACCAGCACATCGTCACCATCGTCGACTGGCTGTGGCAATACGCTTTCGAGCAGCGCGCCAGCGACATCCACATCGAACCGCGGCGCGACTTCGGCGTCGTGCGCTTCCGGATCGATGGCGTGCTGCATCAGGTCTATCAGATTCCGATGCCGGTACTGGGTGCGATGACTTCGCGCATCAAGATACTGGGCCGCATGGACGTGGTGGAAAAGCGCCGGCCGCAGGACGGCCGCATCAAGACACGCGCACCCGACGGCCAGGAAATCGAGCTGCGCCTGTCCACGCTGCCGACCGCCTTCGGCGAAAAGCTGGTGATGCGGGTGTTCGACCCGGAAGTGCTGGTGCGCGACTTCCGCGATCTGGGCTTTTCCGACGAGGACGCGCGGCGCTGGAAGAACATGACGACGCAGCCGAACGGCATCGTGCTGGTGACCGGTCCGACCGGCTCGGGCAAGACCACCACGCTGTACTCGACGCTGAAGAACCTCGCCACGCCCGAGGTCAATGTATGCACGCTCGAAGACCCGATCGAAATGATCGAACCATCGTTCAATCAGGTGCAGGTATCGGCCGACATCGGCGTCACCTTTTCGGCCGGCATCCGGTCGCTGATGCGGCAGGACCCGGACATCATCATGGTGGGCGAGATACGCGACCTGGAAACCGCCGAAATGGCGATCCAGGCGGCGCTGACCGGTCACCTTGTGCTGTCGACACTGCACACCAACGATGCGCCGTCGGCGATTACCCGCCTGATGGATCTGGGCGTACCCAGTTATCTGCTGAACGCCACGGTGCTCGGCGTGATGGCGCAGCGGCTGGTCCGCACGCTGTGTCCGCACTGCCGCAAGCCGGCCACGCCGCAGGAAACCGATCCGCAGGCCTGGAACGAGCTGGTGTCGCCGTGGAAGGCGAGCCGTCCGGATCGTTTCATGCAGTCGGTCGGCTGCCTGGAATGCCGCATGACCGGCTACGCTGGCCGCATCGGCATCTACGAAATCCTGCTGATGTCGCCGGAAATCAAGAACCTGATTTCCGCCAGCGCCGACATTGCCGCGCTGCGCGAACAGGCTTATCGCGAAGGCATGTATCCGCTGCGCGTGTCCGGCGCGCTGAAGATCGCCCAGGGCGTGACCACACTGGGCGAAGTGATGAAGGTGGCGCCGCCAGCCTGAAGCCGGCTGCGCGGCGGTGCTCAGTACCCTTCGCCTGGTGGCCAGCCGACACCGGCGAAGGGCGGCTTGCGGCCGACCAGTCCTTCAAGCAGGGTCAGCTCAGCATCCGTGTGGTTGATCAGCTTGGCGGCCGACATCATGTCGCCGCCCGGCTTGTCGCGCAGCCACATCGGCTTGTCGTGATGGCGGGTCTGGATGGTTTCGGTCTGCCCCGGGTCACCGTTGCGCGCGATGACGGCTTCGCCGTAGCACAGACAGAAGTAGGTCTGGTCCTCGGCCGTTTCGATATAGCAACCAGTGCCCCGGATACCGATGGTGGCCGCCGGGGTCGCGACTCGCCGCTGGCCGCGATCGAACACCGACAGCAGGCGGCCGGTGATGACGCGCATCAGGTCGGCGGCAACGCCGCTGCCGAAGGCGACATGCGAGTTGCCACGCTGCATGAACGCGTCGCGGCCTATCACGTAGATCGCTTCCGACCCCGCGCCGGTGCGTACCGTGTCGCCCGGATGTACCGGCATGCCGAATTTCGCCGGCACGCCGTTGATCGTCACGTTGCCACGGAAACCGCGCAGCCCGGGGCGGTCGTCGCGGGCCAGCGCCTCGCGTACCAGCGTGTCCAGTGCCAGCGGGGCGGCACTGCCGGCCACCAGCAAGCGCGTGAGCATGCGTCGTCTGTCCATCCGGCTGTCTCCCTGTTGTGTTGGGGCGAATTATGGCCTGCGCGGCAGACTGCCGGACGCATTCATCCTGAAAACCTCGGCTGACCGCTTGCCATACTCTTCAAAGCCCTGGCCGTCGCGTCGGTTGTGGTTCTCCGGAGCTTCACCTTTCGGATGAGACCTGCGAGGCCGCGGGCATGGCCGGCGGGCCGCCCGACCGCGTTGCGCGTCCTTGCTGGGCGCCATCCTGCCGCGTCCTCGCGCCTTGCCGTGCTCTCCGCCAAACCTGCTCACGGCGCCGATCAACTGATGTCTTCAGGTTCAATCGTCGCCGGCAAGCACGGCGTCACCCAGACCGACACGACCGCTGCGCAGTACCCGTGCAGTGATGCCGCCATGTCCGCGCATCGCGTTGTAGCCGCCACGGCCCAGATTGCTTTCCATGCGCGAGCAGGGGTCGCAGGTGCCGGTGTATTCCAGCAGCGCTTCGCCCAGCTGGAAGCGGCGGCCCTTCAGCGCCAGAAGATTGATGCCGCTGACCACGATGTTGCGCCGCACCTGTTCCGGGCTGACGACATCCGTACCGAGCAGGCCGGCTACCGTCTGCAGGTGCTCGGCCTGTATCAGCGTGACCTGGCGCTTGCCGCCCGGGCTGGCGTAGTGGTCGCCTTCCAGCCCGAGTGCCTCGATGGCCTGTACCGATTCGACCGGTTGCAGCGGCTTCAGTCGCGCCGGCCTTACCCCGATCCAGGTCACGCAGCCTGGTTGGGCGAAGGTGGATTTCAATGTTTCCAGGGTGTTCATGTGCGCTCGCGATATCGGTCATCCAGGCGGATGCTACTTCACGCGAACAGCCCGTGCAGATACCAGCGGTGTGGCGGCAAGTGCTCGCGGTAGATCCACAACTGAGCGTGATCGGTGCCCAGCGCGACGAAATAGTCGCGCAGCGCGTCGCCCGGACTGGCTTCCCCATCGGTGTCCCACCAGCCGGATTCGATGCGTTCGGGGCCGCTGACCAGTTCGAGCGGTCCGCCGCGCCACGGCTGGTTGCGGAGGGTCTGCAGCAACCGGGGTTCGGGCAGCAGCCAGAGCGGGCGTCTGCCGCCTTGCGCAGCGGCGGACGTGCCCGGACCGGGCTCGACCTGCTGCTGCGACCGTTCCGGCCGGTGGTCGGCGCAGGCGGACAGTGCGTACACCCGGTCAGGTCCAAGCCGGGCGCGCAGGTGTTCGATCAGAAGCCTGCCGGCTTCCTGCCGCCGGGCGGGCGAGGGGGCCAGTGGGCCGAACAGGTCTTCGCTGCGCCCAGCCAGTTCGATCCAGTGCGCAGCCTTCAGACGCAGCGCACCGACGGCTTCGGGCAAGGCGAGCCGTGCCAGATGTTCGCGCGTCAGCAGCGCCATGCGACGGGCGTCGCGCGATGGCGTGCCCAGTGTCAGCGTCAGTACGGTCGGCGGATGATGTTCGTGTTCCAGTTCGAGCCGGCAGCTTTCGATGCCGGCATGCACGGCGGCCAGCTGCGTGCAGCAGGCGTTGAACAGCCGGTTGGCCGCGAACAGCAGCACGTCAATGTCGTGTCGCGGTATCGGTAGTTCGAGCCGGCTGTCGATCTGCGGTGGTGTCTCGAAATACGGCCGCGGATCAGGTTGCTGGCCAAGCGCCTGGTCGAGCAGGCGGCGCAGTCCGGCAGCATCGCGTCGTGCCAGGGCATCGCGCGGCAGTTTCATCACCTCACCCACGGTACGCAGGCCGCTGTCGGCAAGCAGGGCGAGCAGTGACGCATCGGCTTCCATCGCACGCAGCGGCAAGGCGGCCAGGGCTTCGGCCAGGGCGTGATCATCGTCTGCGACGCACTGACCGGGCGCGGCGCGCGCCAGCCAGCGTGCCGCGCGCGGGGTGGGGGCGCAGGCGCTCAGCGCCCGGAAACCGGCCGCAGCCAGATCGCTGCGCAGATGGCGCAGCAGGGCGTCGAGCCCGCCGAACAGCCGCGTGCTGCCGGCAATGTCGAGCAGCAGGCCGTCATCTTCCAGCACGACCCGCGGTGTGTAGCGCAGCGTACAGCCCGCAGCTTCACGCAGTGCAGAGCGCTCGGCCTCGGAGGATTTCGGTCGTACGAGCAGATCCGGGGCTATTGCCAGTGCGTCGGCCACGCCCTGTCCGGGGCGCACGCCCTGTGCCAGTGCCGTCGCGTCCAGCGCGCACACGCGCTGCCGGTGCGCCACAGCCAGCGGACGGGTGTGCGAAGGGTTGCGGAACAGGGCCTGCATGGGCCAGTCGGGAAAGACGAGTGCCAGCCAGCGCATGATCCTGAAAACCTCATTTGACCGCTCACCATGTTTTTGAATTGAAAGTCTTTGCCAGCGACACTGTCGTCGTATTCCGGAGCGTCACCCTCCGGCTGCGAACGCTTCGATGCCGCGTGCACGGCTGGCGGGGCGCCCCGCGAACCATGCTCACGACGCCGATCAACCGTCGTTCTCAGGATGATTTGTGACGGCAGGGGCTTCATGCGATCAGCACCAGCGCGGGTGGAGCAGCACAGCGCGTCGGTGCCATGGCCGGCGGCGCATCGAAACCTGCTCCCTGCAGGTAGAGCGGCTGGTTTGCCGGTGCACCGCGCCGTTTCAGGATGTCGATGCGCAGCACGCCGGCTGCGCGGGCCGACAGCTGCAGCCGCAGTGCCGCAGGCGAGGCGTGCTGTGCCTGCGGCAGCGGACGGAACAGGATGAGCGGAATCGCCGCCTCGCGTACCGCCAGCTGCAGCCGTCGCAGCAGTGCATTGTCGACGCGGTCGAGCCAGCCGACGACAACCGAGCAGACGCCTGAACGCAATGCCTGGCGCATTGCCCAAACCCGCTCACCCGCTGTATCTGCCCGTACCACGATCAAGTGCCGGGACCGTACGCCGGCTGCCGCCAGCGCAGACACGCCGGGCAGATGTGGTGGCGCCACCCAGACCCGCCAGTTGCCCTCCGTTTCGGCTCTGGCCAGCAAAGGCATCAGCAGCGACAGTTCGCCGTGGCCGCTGCAATCGGTCAGCAGTTCGGTCATTTCGCCGACCGGCCAGCCCTGGCCCGGCAGAGCGTGATCCAGCATGGCATGACCGGTCGGGATGCCGTTCGGTACGCTCGGTGACACGTCGCCGGCTCGCCAGAGGGACGGGTGCCGCAAGAGGCTGAACGCTCGCGTGGTCATTGCGTCAAACCAGGCTGCCGTTGCGGATCAGCCCCACCACCACGCCCTCGATCACCAGCGGATCGCGCTGCGTATCGATCACGATGGGTTGGAACTCCGGGTTTTCAGGCAGCAGTTCGACGCGTGAGCCGAGCCGTTTCAAACGCTTCACGGTCACTTCTTCGCTCAGGCGGGCGACGATGATCTGGCCATTCACCGCTTCGTTCGTGGCATGGATAGCGAGCAGGTCGCCATCGAGGATGCCGGCGTCGCGCATGCTCTGGCCGCGCACCCGCAGAAGGTAGTCGGCACGGGGTGAAAACATTGCCGGGTCGAGCTGGTAGCGCCCCTGCACATGCGCATCGGCCAGTATCGGGCTGCCTGCCGCCACCCGGCCGATCAGCGGGATGCCTGGAGATTCGGTCAGCCGGATGCCGCGTGCACGACCTTCGTCCAGACTGATGACGCCCTTGCGTGCCAGCGCCCGCAGATGGCTTTCTGCGGCATTGGGGGAGCGGAAACCGAATGCCTGCGCGATTTCTGCCCGGGTGGGCGGGCTGCCGCGTTCGCTGACGGCATCGCGTATCAGTTGCAGGATCTGTTGCTGACGGGCCGTCAGGACGCTTGAGACCATGGTTCGGTACAGGAATGTTCGTTGACTGTATTTTTATACAGTTATCGATCACCCTGCAAGCGCTTTGCACTGCGGAAAACCAAATGTCGAGATTTGTTACACGTCAAAATCGAGGCGAAGGTACCCTGAAATGGTTTTTTTTGAAGTGAACTTTATTTCAAGGCCATGAATTAAATAAACTTTATTTTAAATTCGGATGGTTTCAGCACTTTGTGACTGTCTGTGCCCTACGACTTAGGTCATGCATCCAGGCGTCGAAGTTTCTGACAGTGCTGCATTGCAGCGAACTTTCCGGGGTCTTCCAGACAACAAAAAAGCACCCGAAGGTGCTTTCTTGTTGAAGGGCTGAAGCCGATCAGCTCATGCGACGCTTTGCCATCAGACCGATCATGCCCAAGCCAGCCAGCATCATCAGGTAGGTGTCCGCTTCCGGCACGACTGCGATCGGTGCCGTGGTCGACACCAGTGCGAAAACGCCACCACCGGAGCCCGTGGCCGTACCGGTTACCTTGTAGTAGTAATCGCCTGCAGCCAGCGAGCTGGCCGTGAAACTGCTGCTGCCGAAGCCATAGGCCGACACGAAAGCGTCAGTTGCACCCATATCCTTGTACAGATAAACGATGCCGTCGGAAATGTTCAGGAAGGAGAGCACCTCGACGGACGAGATGGACGTTGTCAAGGAGGTGACCGACGTCAGCGAGAATTCGAAAATTTCCGAAAAAGCGCCTGCAGCGATAGTCGGAATCGCTGTTTCGATGGAGTCATGAACACCCCAGTCTGTTGCAGCCTGGGCGCCTGATACGGCGAACAAGCCGGTTACGGCTACTGCCAGTAGAGATTTCTTCATTTCCGTACCTTTCAAGAAAGTGACAGATCGCAAAACAAATTTTTGCAAGAACGACTGTCTGACACAACCATTCGAGACGCTTTCAATTGCAACTGCATGAAACCGGACTCTCTGTGATTGCCTCGGGTGACAGGCGGTCGATCCCGGAGGTTGACAAGCAAGCGGCGTGCCGTCAGGTGGCAGCGATAGTCCGGATTCTGGATTGTTTCCCAAGTTCATGAAATAAAAAGGTTTGTCGTTCTTCACCCTGAATCGGCCCGCATGTGGCCCTGTGCTTGATCTGTGCTTCATGCCCTTTTTTGTGCACAGCAGCGTCAGCTTTTCTTACAGCGCCTTCATGACTTGTCGCCGGATTGCGCTGGTAGAATCCGCCGCATCATCCGGGAGCCGTTATGCGCGCCGTGCGCGGCAGGGAGGTGTGCATGCTGAATGCAGGACAACCCGCTCCGCTGTTCGAGTTGCCGGACGCCGATTTCGAACTGTTCGATCTGCGCGAACAGATGGCGCGGCATCTGACAGTGCTCTACTTCTATATCAAGGACGACACGCCGGGATGCACCGCCCAGGCGATCGAATTCAGCGATCTCGAAGAACATTTCCGGAACTGCGGCTGCATCGTCGTGGGGATCAGTCGCGATGAGTTGTTCACTCATGCAGAATTCCGCGACAGGCATGGACTGGCGTTCAGGTTGCTGTCCGATGTCGACGCCGAGGTCAGCCGGCGCTATGGTGCGTGGCGCGAACGCGAGGTCGAAGGCCGGTCACGTTTCTGCATGACCCGCTCGACCTTCATCATCGACCGGAAAGGTGTCATACGTTACGCGCAATACGGCGTGAATCCGCGCGGGCACGCAGGAGAAATCCTCGAATGCGTGCGCGCACTCCATACGAAAGGAATCAGGAATGCTCATCACCAAGGACTCGGTCGTCACTCTTAAATACAGCGTGACCGATCCGGACGGAAATCTGGTCGACTCGGGTGCTGCGCCGCTCGCCTATCTGCATGGCGGTTATGGCGGCATCTTCCAGCCGATCGAGGAAGCGCTCGAAGGCCAGGCCGTCGGCTATGAAGTGGTCGTCAAGCTGCAACCGGAAGATGCGTTCGGCGAGTACGACGAAGAACTGGTGGAGATCGAGTCGCGCTCGAACTTCCCGGAGAACATCGAAGTCGGTATGCAGTTCGAGCGCGTCAGTCCGGATGGCGAGGAAGAAGGTCTGTACACCGTCACCGACATCACCGATGACCGTATCGTGATCGACGGCAATCACCCGCTGGCCGGCACCGCACTGGTGTTCTCCTGCACCGTGGCCGAAATCCGGAAGGCGTCGGCGGAAGAGCTGACGCACGGTCACGTGCACGGCGAGCACGGTCACCAGCACTGATCCTTCCCCGACGGGCGGCCGTTGTGCGGCCCGTCGCCTCCGACTCCATTGCGGAGTTCCAGTTTTTCCTTTCCGGGAGCATCCATGTCGCGCGTGCTGGTCACCGGGGGTGCGGGCTATATCGGCTCGCATACCTGCATCGAACTCATGTCGGCCGGCCACGATGTGGTCGTGGTCGACAACCTGTGCAACAGCAAGTACGAGTCGCTGCGGCGCGTCGGACAGATCGCCGGTCGCCCGGTCGAGGCGTTCGTGCAGGCCGATGTCCGTGACCGCGCTGCGCTGCGCGCTGTGTTCTCGGCACACGCGATCGACGCGGTCATCCATTTCGCCGGCCTGAAGGCCGTCGGCGAGTCGGTCGCCAAACCGCTCGAGTACTACGACAACAATGTCAGCGGCACCGTGGCGTTGTGCGAGGTGATGGCCGAAGCCGGCGTGAAGACGCTGGCCTTCTCGTCCTCGGCCACGGTCTATGGCGATCCGGCATCGGTGCCGATCCGTGAGGACTTTCCGACCGGCCCGACCAACCCTTACGGATGTTCCAAGTGGATGGTCGAGCACGTGCTGCGCGACCTCAGTGCAGCCGATCCTTCGTGGCGCATCGCGCTGCTGCGCTACTTCAACCCGGTCGGCGCGCATGAATCCGGCCTGATCGGCGAAGACCCGAACGGCCTGCCCAACAACCTGATGCCCTTCGTGAGCCAGGTGGCCGTCGGCAAGCTGGCGCGGCTGCGCGTGTTCGGCGGCGACTGGCCGACACCCGACGGCACCGGTGTGCGCGACTACATCCACGTGCTTGATCTGGCGCAAGGCCATGTGCGGGCCATTGACTATCTTCAGAAGCAGGCTGGCCTGCTGACGGTGAACCTGGGTACCGGACGAGGCTACAGCGTGCTCGACGTGGTACGTGCCTTCGAAATTGCCAGTGGCCGGCCGGTGCCGTACGACATCGTCGAGCGCAGGCCGGGTGACATCGCCCAGTGCTACGCCGAACCCGGCCTCGCAAACCGGCTTCTGGGCTGGGTTGCAGCGCGGGATCTTACGCAGATGTGCGCCGATGCCTGGAACTGGCAGCACAACAACCCTGAGGGCTACGCCTGACAAGGCTTTGCCGAAACCGGATCGAGAACAGGGTTACAGCGCGATAGATGGACGCAGGAATTTCGTGTTAGATCACGCTGTAACCGTTTTGCCATCTTCACCAAATCGACCCGGGAGAGCGTTCATGCACCTGCAAGCCGTGTTCGAAAAAGCCCACGCCACAGCCAATGAATCCAGCGCGGAAATCTTCCGCCAGTTGCTCGACGCACTCGAACACGACGCACCTTTCGACCTGCAGCAGCTGTACCGGCTGTCCTACGGCGATTTCGATATTGCACTCAATGCACTGCGCGAGTGGCGTTCCCAGCGCTACGTCTGGATGCTCGAACACGAAGGCGTCCAGCCCTGGCGCAGCCACCTGAGCTGAACCCTGCCTGCGCGGGACCTGTCACGGCATCGTGATGGGGTTGTGTTAACCTCGGCTCATGCTTCGCTGTTCACGTCTCTCCCGCGGTTTTACATTGATCGAGCTGATGGTGGTGATCGCCATCATCGGCGTGCTCGCCACCATGGCCATGCCGATGGTGGAACTGGCACGCGTGCGTGCCGATGAATCCGAACTGCGCACCGCGCTGCGGCAGATCCGCACGGCGCTCGACGACTACCGCAAGGCCTGGGATGAAGGCCGCATCGAGAAGAAGGTGGGTGCCAGTGGCTACCCACCCAGCCTCGACGTACTGGTCAACGGCGTGAAGGACGTCAAGCAGCCGAACGACGTCAAGATCTATTTCCTGCGCCGCATCCCGCGTGACCCCTTTCACACCGACAAGAGCACGCCGGCGGAACAGACCTGGGGGCTGCGCAGCTATGCCAGCCCGCCTGACGAGCCGACGCCGGGCGCCGATGTCTTCGACGTGTTCTCGCTGTCCGGCCGCACTGGCCTGAACGGCATTGCCTACCGGAACTGGTGAATGCGCAAGCCCCTGTTTTCACGTGGTTTCACGCTGATCGAACTGCTGGTCGTCATGGCCATCATCGCGGTGCTGCTGACACTGGCCGCGCCGCGCTACTTCGAACACCTCGACCGCTCGCGCGAAGCCACGCTGAAACAGACGCTGGCCGTTACGCGCGATGCGATCGACAAGTTCCGCGGGGATCGCGGTGCATATCCGCAAAGCCTGCAGGAACTGGTCGAACGCCAGTATCTGCGCAAGTTGCCGTTTGACCCGGTGACCGACAGCGCCGACACCTGGATCGTCGTGCCGCCGCGTGACAGCGCGACCGACGGCGGCGTGGCCGACCTGAAGAGCGGGGCCGAAGGCACGTCGCGCGACGGCACGGCCTTTTCCGAGCTGTGATCCGATGAGCGGGCGCGTTCGCCGGTCGACGTCGCAGCGCGGGTTTTCCTATCTGCTGCTGCTGTTTGCCGTCGCCGCCCTCGGTATTGCCAGCGCCGGCAGTGCGCTGCTGTGGAGCACGCTGGCGCAGACCGATCGCGAGCGCGAGCTGCTGTTCATCGGCGGCGAGTTTTCGCGTGCGTTGCAGCGCTACTTCGACGCGTCGCCCGCCGAACCCAAGCGCTATCCCGCCACCCTGCAGGATCTGCTGGAAGACAAGCGCCAGCCGACACCGCTGCGCCACCTGCGCAAGCTCTATTTCGATCCGATGACGCGCAGTCAGGACTGGGGTCTGGTCATCAGCGGCGGGCAGATCCGCGCGGTCTACAGCAAGTCGGAACAACCGGCCCGCATCACGCTGCTGCCGGCCTGGGTCGATGCCACCGGCGACAAGGTCGCCAGCTCGCTGAAGAATGCGGCACCGGTACCGGCACCGGGTGCCGTCGTGTCGTCCGCCGCGCCCACCGCGCTCAACGCCACGCCGGTGGCACGCGGCAAGCCTGGTGAGCGCCGCCATGCTGACTGGTTGTTCGTGCCGATGCCCAGCGGCGGTACGGCGGCGAATGCCGCAGCAGGCGGAACCGGAGCGGGCGGGCCCGCAGGTGGTTCGTCCGACGCAGGCTCGCCGACCGACCCTGCCAGTTCGTCAGGCACGCCCGGACGTTCGCTGCAGGAGATCTATACCGGCGGCAACAGGCCGCAGTGACCGGCGCCGGTCGGTAAGTCAGAACAGCCAGGCGGCCAGCGCGATGCCCAGCATCATGAACGCAATGGCGACCTTGGCGACAGCGGCCAGCAGCATGCCCAGCCAGGTGGCCAGCCCGACGCGCGCCGCCTGAAGCGCATCGCGGCGGGCGATGAATTCGCCGATCGCCGCGCCTGCCAGCGGCGCAAACAGCAGTCCGATCAATCCGCCGAACAACCCGACCACGGTGCCGATGGCTGCCCCGACGAGTGCCAGCGGACTGGCGCCGACCCGCTGGGCGCCGATCACGCTGGCTGCGAAGTCGATCAGCCAGGCCAGTACGGCGAGGGCGCCGAGCACGGCGAGTGTCACGCCGCCGATACGCTGGAAATCGTCCAGCCAGGCCACCATCAGCAGGCCACCGAACACCAGCGGAATGCCGGGCAGGGCGGGCAGCACGACGCCGGCCAGCCCGACCAGAACCAGCAGGCCGGCGATCAGCCACAACAGCAGATCGGCCGCGCTCATTGCGCGAAAGCCGCGACAGCGTCGTCGACCACGGCCAGCAGGTTGCGCGATCGGGCATGGACTGCGCGCAGGCGGGTGGCATCGTTGCCGCCGCCCCTGACCATGCGGTGCAGGGATTCAAGCGCGGCGCGGCTGCCCAGGGCGTCGGCTGCCGGGGCAAGGCGTTCCAGCGTGAGCGCAATGTCGTCCCGTAGCGGCAGCGCGGCGTGGCTGCGCGGATGCACCATCAGGCCATCCAGGCCGAAGCGGCAGGCCTGGAAGCGGTTGTAGGTGTACACGAGGTAGTCGTCCTCCAGTGGATCGGGTTCGTCGCCGGCCAGGATGCTGCAGCACAGCGCCTGCAGATAGACCGCAATCGCGGCGGCGCGCTCCACGGTCAGCGGCGTGTCGCACACGCGCAGCTCGATCGTGCCGTATTCCGGCTTGGGACGGATGTCCCAGTAGAAATCCTTCATGCTGCGCACGATGCCGGTGTCTTCCATCTTCGAGAAGTAATCGCGCTCGAAGCGCCCCCAGTCGAGCACGAAGGGGGCGCGACCGCTGAGCGGAAAGGCGAACACGGAATTGAGTCGGGCCGAATCGAACAGCGTGTCGCTGCCCTGCGAGAACGGCGACGACGCCGACAGCGCGATGAAGTGCGGCACATAACGATTCAATGCGTGCAGCACGCGCAGCGCGCTGTCGGCGTCCGGCATGCCGATATGTACATGTTGGCCGAACACGGTGAATTGCTTGGCCAGATAGCCGTACAGCCCCGACAGGTGCTGGAAGCGCGGCGTCGAGAAGATGCGCCGCTCGGTCCAGTGCTGGAAGGGGTGTGTGCCACCGCCGCACAGCGACACGTTGAGCCGGGCCGATGCGGCAAGCAGCACATCGCGCATCGCTTCGAGCTGCTTCAGCAGACCGGCGTGATGATCATGGATGTCGGTGGCCACCTCGATCATGCAGTCGGTCATTTCCGGCTTGATGTCACCCGGAAAGCGGGTGCGTTGCGCCAGTTCAAGCAGGTCGGTGGCCGCCGAGGCGAGGTCGCGATCGTGTTCGCCGACCAGCTGCAGCTCCAGCTCGACGCCCATGCTGAGCGCCGACGAGGCGTGGAAGGTTTCGAGTAGCATCAGGCGCGCTCCTCATGCTGCGTTTCGCCGGCCAGCATCAGCGCCCACTGGGCAAACAGCGGTCCGACGAACTCCATCACGATGACCATGCCGGCGATCGCTGACAGTGCGCCTTCGGCAAGACCGAAGCCGGCACTGCGACTGTATTCGAGCAGCAGCAGCGCAAAGGTCGACAGCGGTGCCAGCGCGAAGCCGGTCAGCGCCCCCTTGCGCGTGCTGGTGCCACTGACATGGGCGAACGCAGCGGTCGCCGCCACCTTGGCGGCGATGCGCCCGGCGGACATCAGCACCGCCAGCGCCAGCGCAGTCGCGGTGGTGGGCCAGGTTGCCATCCCTGCGACGAATACGAACAGGAACACCGTCAGCAGATCGCCCAGCACCCCGAAGTTGCGTTGCGCCGGCGTCAGCAGCAGCTTGCGGCGGCGGATCAGGATGCCCAACGTCAATGCGGCGAGCAGCGGCGACACGTTGACGCCCTGGGTCAGCAACGTCACCAGCATGACCGCCAGCGCGAACACCGTCGTCACACCGCGTTCGTCGGCGCGCAGCCGGCGCAGCAGCCAGGGCAGGGGAATGCCGATCAGGATGCCGCAGCCGACCGAAACCGCGAGGATGGCCGCACTGTTCCACAGCGCATTGACCACGCTGCCCGACGCCAGCAGTTGCCAGTAGCCGATGGCGCCCTTCATCAGCAGCACCGAAATCAGGCAGTTGATTGCGCACAGGTGCAGCGCGCGTTCGGTCACCTGACCGGAGCAGCGCAGGTCATTCACCACCCGCACCAGTGCGGCGGGCGAGGTCGCGACCGACAGCGCGCCCAGCACCATGGCGATATCGTCCGGCTGCCCCATGGCGAGTGCGATGCCGCGCACCACGAAGAAGGTCAGCAGTGATTCCGCAATACCGCTGACCAGCAGCCACGGGTTGTTGACCAGCCAGCGCAGATTGATACGGTGACCCAACTCGAACAGGAAGAGGCCGAGCGCGAAATTGGCCAGGAAAGACAGCGCGGCAGTGGTTTGAGCGTCGGCCTGAACGGTGTTGAGCGCGCTGCTGACGATGCCGGCAAGCGAGTAGGCGCACACTCGCGGCACGCTCAGGCCGCGATGTGCCAACTCGCCCGCCAGCCACGCGACCAGCAGCACCGCCGGCCAGCCGACCAGCTCGAAAATGCGTCCGGCTTCAAAAACCATGGCGCGCCCTCCTGATTGCGCGTGATACGCGCACATGCAAGGAGCCGCACCCTTCGAGGTGCGGCGGCGGAGTGTTCGGGGGAGTCGGGCCGCTCTGCACGCGGCCTCTGGTATGAGCGGTACCGGCAAGCGCCGGTCCGCGGTTACAGGCTCTGTTACATCCGTTGCGGGACGCGCAACCGTATCACACGGTGGCGACCGGAATCTTGCCGATCCGTGCCTGCCATTCCTTCGGCCCGGTGTCGTGCACCGAGGTGCCGCCCGCATCCACCGCCACGGTGACCGGCATGTCGACCACGTCGAACTCGTAGATCGCTTCCATGCCCATGTCCGCGAAACCGAGCACGCGCGCACCCTTGATCGCCTTCGACACGAGATAGGCGGCGCCGCCCACCGCCATCAGGTAGGCGCTCTTGTGCTTGCGGATGGCCTCGATCGCGACCGGGCCGCGCTCGGCCTTGCCGACCATCGCGATAAGACCCGTCTGCGCCAACATCATTTCGGTGAACTTGTCCATGCGCGTCGCCGTCGTCGGGCCGGCCGGGCCGACCACTTCGTCGCGCACCGGATCGACCGGGCCGACGTAGTAGATGACGCGGTTGGCGAAATCGACCGGCAGCTTTTCGCCCTTCGCCAGCATGTCGGCGATGCGCTTGTGCGCGGCATCGCGACCGGTCAGCATCTTGCCGTTCAGCAGCAGGGTCTGGCCCGGCTTCCACGACGCCACCTCAGCCGGTGTCAGCGTGTTCAGGTCGACCCGCTTCGAATTCTTCGTGTCCGGCTGCCAGGTCACGTCCGGCCAGTCTTCCAGGCGCGGCGCTTCGAGCACGGCCGGCCCGGAGCCATCGAGATGGAAATGCACGTGGCGGGTGGCTGCACAGTTCGGAATCATGGCCACCGGCAGCGACGCGGCGTGCGTCGGGTAGTCGAGAATCTTCACGTCGAGCACGGTGGCCAGGCCACCCAGTCCCTGGGCGCCGATGCCCAGCGCGTTCACCTTCTCCATCAGTTCCAGCCGCAGTTCTTCGACGCGCGTGAGCTTTTCGCCGCGCGCCGCCTTCTCAGCCAGGAACTGGATGTTGATCGGCTCCATCAGCGATTCCTTGGCCAGCAGCATGGCCTTTTCCGGCGTGCCGCCGATGCCGATGCCCAGCATGCCCGGCGGGCACCAGCCGGCGCCCATGGTCGGCACCGTCTTGAGTACCCAGTCCACGATGGAATCGGACGGGTTCAGCATGACCATCTTGGACTTGTTTTCCGAGCCGCCGCCCTTGGCGGCACAGATCACCTCGACGTGGTCACCCGGCACGATTTCGTAGTGGATGACGGCCGGCGTGTTGTCCTTCGAATTCTTCCGTGCGCCCGCCGGGTCGAGCAGCACCGAGGCGCGCAGCGTGTTGTCCGGGTGCAGATAGGCGCGGCGCACGCCTTCGTTGACCATGTCGGTCACATTCATCGTGGCGTCCCAGCGCACGTTCATGCCCACCTTCAGGAAGACCACGGCGATTCCCGTATCCTGGCAGATCGGCCGGCGACCTTCGGCGCACATGCGCGAATTGGTCAGGATCTGCGCGATCGCATCCTTCGCCGCCGGCGACTGTTCCCGCTCGTACGCCGCACCCAGCGCCTGGATGTAGTCCAGCGGGTGATAACAGGAAATGAACTGGAAGGCGTCGGCGATCGACTGGATGAAATCGTCCTGACGGATGGGCTGGCTCATGGGAAAGGTCCTCTTGAAGCGGCCGCGGATGGCGGCCAGTCACGACGCTCAGTGATGCTGCCTGTTCAGCAGCAGCGTTTGCGTCATCAGCTTGTCGGTGTAGGCCATGGCGAGTGCCGACACGACGAACACCATGTGAATCACCACCTGCCACAGCACGACGCGGTCGGTCAGCTGCTCGGCGTTGATGAAGGTTTTCAGCAGGTGGATGGCCGAAATGCCGATCAGCGCAGTGGCCAGCTTCACCTTGAGCACGCCGGCGTTCACGTGCGACAGCCATTCCGGCTGGTCCGGGTGGTCTTCGAGATTGAGCCGTGACACGAAGGTTTCGTAGCCGCCGACGATCACCATGATCAGCAGGTTGGCGATCATCACCACGTCGATCAGGCCCAGCACGATGAGCATGATGTCGTTTTCGCTGAGCGACCCGATCTTGTGGATCAGGTGCGACAGCTCGACCATGAACAGGTAAACGTACACGGCCTGCGCCACGATCAGACCGAAGTAGAGCGGCGCCTGCAACCAGCGGCTGGCGAAGATCATGCTTTTCAGTACACGTCCTAGATTGAGCATATTTGACGCAAGTCGGGCAAAAGATCGAGCGCGATATTACCATCCGCACCTGACGGTCCCGGCGGGTGACACTTCAGTAAGGGCGTTGTAAGCCCTCCGGGCTGTAATAAATGGAATTCGAGCGCACCCATGCGCCTGACTTCGGCCCACAAGGCCGTGCTTGCATTGCTGCGTGAGCCCGCAAGCGTGCAGATTTTGATTCGATGGAGGAGGTTGTATGTCCGAAGCATCCGAAGTTCACGTGTATCACCCCCCGCAGGCGCTGGTCGACGGCGCCGCCGTGTCCGGCATGGACGCCTACCGCGCGCTGTGTGCTGAAGCCGAGCGCGACTACGAAGGCTACTGGGCGCGCCTTGCGCGCGAACACGTGAGCTGGCAGACGCCGTTTACCCGTACGCTGAACGAAGACAACCGGCCGTTCTTCAAGTGGTTCGAGGACGGCAAGCTGAACGTGTCCTACAACTGTCTCGACCGCAACGTCGAAGCCGGTCTGGGCGACAAGACAGCCATCATTTTCGAAGCCGACGGCGGCGCTGTCACCCGGGTTACCTACAGCGACCTGCTGGAGCGCGTGTGCAAGCTGGCCAATGCGCTGCGCGCCAAGGGCGTGAAGAAGGGTGACCGGGTCGTCATCTACATGCCGATGTCGATCGAGGGCATCGTGGCCATGCAGGCCTGCGCCCGCATCGGCGCCACCCACTCGGTGGTGTTCGGCGGCTTTTCGGCGCAGTCGCTGCGCGACCGCATCAGCGACGCCGGTGCGGTCATGCTGATCACCGCCGACGAACAGTGCCGCGGCGGCAAGAACATTCCGCTCAAGCCCATCGTCGACGAGGCGTTCGGCATGGGTGGCTGCGAAGCCTGCTCGACCGTCATCGTCTTCAAGCGCACCGGCGGCACCTGCAACATGGTGGCCGGCCGCGACGTGTGGCTGCACGAAATCACCGAAGGCCAGGCTGCCACCTGCGCTCCGGAGTGGGTCGATGCCGAACACCCGCTGTTCCTGCTCTACACCTCCGGTTCGACCGGCAAGCCCAAGGGCGTGCAGCATTCGTCGGGCGGCTATCTGCTGCACGCCATCCTGACGATGAAGTGGACCTTCGACATCAAGCCGTCCGATGTCTTCTGGTGCACCGCCGACATCGGCTGGGTGACCGGCCATACCTACATCACCTACGGCCCGCTTGCCTGCGGCGCGACCGAAATCGTGTTCGAAGGCGTGCCGACCTATCCGGACGCCGGCCGCTTCTGGAAGATGATCCAGGACCACAAGGTGAGCGTGTTCTACACCGCGCCGACTGCCATCCGTTCGCTGATCAAGTCTGCCGACGCGAACGCTGCCGTGCATCCGAAGAGCTACGATCTTGGCAGCCTGCGCATCCTGGGTTCGGTCGGCGAGCCGATCAATCCGGCCGCCTGGGAGTGGTACTACGAGAACGTCGGTGGCAGCCGCTGCCCGATTGTCGATACCTTCTGGCAGACCGAAACCGGCGGCCACATGATCACGCCGATGCCGGGCGCCACGCCCATGATCCCCGGTTCGTGCACGCTGCCCTTCCCGGGTATCCAGGCCGCCGTCGTCGATGAAACCGGCAATGATGTTCCGTGGGGGCAGGGCGGCATTCTGGTGGTCAAGAAGCCGTGGCCGTCGATGATCCGCACGATCTACGGCGATCCGGACCGCTTCGTGAAGAGCTACTACCCGGCCGATTTCCAGGGGCGTTACTACCTGGCAGGCGACGGCGCCATCCGCGACGCCAAGACCGGCTACTTCACGATCACCGGCCGCATCGACGACGTGCTGAACGTATCCGGTCACCGCATGGGCACGATGGAAATCGAATCCGCACTGGTGTCGCATCCGCTGGTGGCTGAAGCCGCTGTGGTGGGGCGTCCGGACGATCTGACCGGCGAAGCGATCTGCGCCTTCGTCGTGCTGAAGCGTTCGCGTCCGACCGGCGACGAAGCCAAGCAGATCGCCACCGAGCTGCGCAACTGGGTGGGCAAGGAGATCGGCCCGATCGCCAAGCCGAAGGATCTGCGTTTCGGTGACAACCTGCCGAAGACCCGCTCGGGCAAGATCATGCGCCGCCTGCTGCGCTCGATCGCCAAGGGCGAGCAGATCACGCAGGACACCTCGACGCTGGAAAATCCGGCCATCCTCGAACAGCTGGCGCAAGCCCTCTGATCGAAAGCCGGGGGGCGGCGCATGCGCGCCGGCCCCCGGTGGCCGGGCGCCCGGCAAGTGACGAGTGGCCGGGCGTGCATCACCCCGATAACAACACGGGCAGGCGTCAATGGACTGCGTCTGCGGCAACACCCTGAAGCCCGTTGTCCCGATTACCGCGGCCTGATTTCACCGAACATGCTGCCGAGCCCACGCTGATGCAGTTGTCCGAACGCCATCGCGAGTACTGGCGCAGGAATCTTCGCGTCACGCTGGTGCTGCTCGTCATCTGGTTCACGGTCACCTTCGTGCCGGTGTTTTTCGCCCGCGAACTCAACGAATGGTCCTTCCTCGGCTGGCCGCTCGCCTTCTACATGGGCGCCCAGGGTTCGCTCATCGTCTACGTCCTGATCATCGGCTACTACGCGCGGGTGATGAACCGCTTTGACCGCGAGTACGGCGTGAACGAGGACGTCTGACCATGCCGCAGCGGCAGTCCGCGTTCTACCGCCAGCTCAAGAAGATGTACGCCTGGTACGCCGGCGGCTTCGCGATGTTCGTCGTGCTGCTGTCGCTGGCCGAAGGCATGGGCATGTCGTCGCGCTGGATCGGCTACGTGTTCATGTTTGCCACCATCGCGCTGTATGCCGGCATCGGCGTCATGAGCCGTACCGCCGACGTGTCGGAGTACTACGTCGCCGGCCGGCGTGTGCCCGCCATGTTCAACGGCATGGCGACCGGCGCGGACTGGATGTCGGCGGCGTCCTTCATCGGGCTGGCCGGCACGCTGTACTTCGGCGGCTATCAGGGACTGGCCTTCGTCATGGGCTGGACCGGTGGCTACTGCCTGGTGGCACTGCTGCTCGCACCCTATCTGCGCAAGTTCGGCGAATTCACCATCCCGGACTTTCTCGGCGCGCGCTACGGCGGCAACGCGGCACGCATGATCGGCGTGTTCGCCACGATCCTCGCGTCGTTCACCTATGTGGTGGCGCAGATCTATGGCGTCGGCCTGATCACCAGCCGCTTCGTCGGGCTGGAATTCGAAGTCGGCGTATTCGTCGGCCTGGCTGGCATCCTGGTGTGCTCCTTCCTCGGCGGCATGCGCGCCGTGACCTGGACCCAGGTGGCGCAGTACATCATCCTCATCGTGGCCTATCTGCTGCCGGTGGTCATCCTGTCCACCAAGGTGACCGGCGTGCCGGTGCCGCAGGCGGTGTATGGCGGCGTGCTGCAAAAGCTCACGACGACCGAGCAGACGCTGTTTTCGTCGCCGCGCGAGGTCGAGGTAAACGCCATGTACAAGGCGCGCGCCGAAGCCTTCGACGAAAAGATCAAGGGTTTGCCCGCTTCGCTTGAAGCCGAACGCGCTGCGCTGACCGTCCGGCTCGACGAGTTGAAGAAGGAGAACGCTTCGGCAAAGGACATTTCGTCGGCCGAAAAGGCGCTGAAGTACATGCCCAGGGACGAGGCCGACGCGCGCAAGCGCTGGACCGATGCGCGCACGGCGGCCATCGCAAAGTCGGCGCCGCCACTGCCGCACACCGCCGCCCATACCGGTCGCGACGAAGCCGAATCGAGCCGCAAGCGCCTCAATTTCATTGCGCTGGTGATCTGCCTGATGATAGGCACCGCCTCGCTGCCGCACATCCTGATGCGCTACTACACGACGCCCAGCGTCAAGGAAGCGCGCGAATCGGTGTTCTGGTCGCTGTTCTTCATCTTCCTGCTGTACGTCACCGCGCCGGCCTACGCCGTGTTCGCCAAATTCGAGATCTATACCAACCTGGTGGGTTCGACGATCTCGACCTTGCCCGGCTGGGTCGCCTCGTGGGGCAAGGTCGGGCTGGTGAAGATCGAGGACATCAACGGCGACGGCATCCTGCAACTGGCCGAACTGACCTTGAACACCGACGTGATCGTGCTCGCCACGCCGGAAATCGCCGGTCTGCCCTATGTGATTTCCGGTCTGGTCGCCGCCGGCGGTCTGGCCGCTGCGCTGTCCACCGCCGACGGCCTGCTGCTGACCATCGCCAATGCCATGTCGCACGACGTCTATTACAAAGTGATCGACCCGAACGCGTCGACCCAGCGCCGCCTGGTCATTTCCAAGGCGCTGCTGCTGGTGGTCGCACTGGTCGCCGCCTACACCGCATCGCTGAAGCCGGACAACATCCTGTTCATGGTCGGCCTGGCGTTTTCGATCGCGTCGTCCGCCTTCTTCCCCGCGCTGGTGTGCGGCGTGTTCTGGAAGCGTGCCAACAAGGCCGGCGCGGTCAGCGGCATGGTGGCCGGCCTCGGCATGTGCCTCTACTACGCATCGCTGACCCATCCGTTCTTCGGCGGCAGCATCGCCAACGCCTGGCTGGGCATCGAACCGATCTCCTGCGGCTTCTTCGGCATCCCGTTCGGCTTCGTCGTGCTGGTCATCGTCAGCCTGCTGACCCCGGCGCCCGACACCGCCACGCAGGAGTTGATCGAACACCTGCGCTACCCGCGCCTGCCGCATGACCGCATCGACCCACCGCCCGCGCGCAATCCGGACCCCTGACGGTCGCGCCCGGGCGCTTTCTGCTATAGTCGCGCGCTTCGCGGAGAGGTGGATGAGTGGTTTAAGTCGCACGCCTGGAAAGCGTGTTTAGGTGAAAACCTAACGCGGGTTCGAATCCCGCCCTCTCCGCCATGCATCAAGTGATCAAGCGCCTTTCGGGGCGCTTTTTTGTTGTACCCAACATCTTGGCCCACGAAAATAAAGCGGTTGTATCGGTGCCGCTGGATGGACGTCGAATATTTACCCTGCAACGCTTGCATGCCGTAGTAGTGGACAGTTACGCTATACGTTGTCGGTCACAGACGCTCTCAGTGATAGGCAAGCAGTAGTTTCACATCAATCACATCAAGTGTTTTATGAAGCCCATGCGTTCTAGTCTCCGCAAGCGTGCCCCTGTGCCGGCTACAGCAGTAGCGAAGTCACGCGAGCGGCTTATTGAGTCGGTAAAGGCGGTTACTTCAACCCCTGAGAGCCAGCAACGCGTGAAGAGGCTTGTTGATACTGTGCAGCGTGCTCGGACGGCACAGTTCCTTGAAAAGTATCGATCCGCCTAACGGCTCGGCACGTTGGGTCTAGACGAACTCCGCTTTGGCTTCCTGCCTGTCGACAAAGTCGCTCACGGCGAATTAGCAGGTTTTTCTTGCGGTAGCAGCAGTCTCGACGGCTTCCTTCAAGATTTCGCTCGTGAATATCACGAGAACCGTTTTGCCTTCACTAGCGTTGTTTTCCACGAAGATGTGGCAGGACCTGCCGGTTATTTCACGCTAGCGAACGACGCCATTCCGCTCAACGACTCCGAAGTTTTTGATCTTGGCTACTCGGCAGAGATCCGCCTAGCTTCGTTTCCTGCGGTCCGAATTTGTCGGCTGGCGGTTAGGGAAGACCTTCAGGGCGCAGGTACTGGGGCGGCGATTCTGAGAATCGTGTTTGGCGCGGTGCTTGGTGGCGTAGAGATATCCGCTGCTCGCCTTGTGACGGTTGACGCTAAAAATGATGAACGGGTTACCCGCTTCTATGGGCGCAACGGCTTCGAGCGGAGCCTGTGGGCGGAAAAGCAGGCCGGTCACAACAGACGAAAAAACATTCGCCCAGAAACTGTCAAAATGATCTGTGACATTTTGAAGCGCTAGCGTGCGTGCGCGAATTGCTTGATCGTAGAAAAGGTTGTGGGATGGGATGTTGCCCGGTGGTTCGGTTACGTGTTTCGGGTAACGATTGACGGCTGCAGCCAAGTATTGTCGGTATAGCGAAGGCTCGGGCCGCTGAAACAGTCCGGCTTAAAGCAAAGGTTCTGATGAAACCCGGGCGCTTCAAGCTGCCACCGTTTGCGGAGCTTCGGTTATGGATGAAGGCAACTCATTCGCTACATTGATCAACGAGTGGCGCGATGGCCCCGCGTCGTTATGGTTTGTTCCCTTCGATGCGAGCATGTTTCTTTGCGAGTCGGCCCCGGTTGCTCGGCGAACAAACATGCAACTTGGGCTCAAGCTTGATCACAAAAACGATTTGCTTCGCGCACCAGATGATTCGCTGCGGGCGTCCGACTTTCGCATGACAGTTTTTCGAGCTGAAGACGAGCACGCCCTTGGTAAGCTCACATTCTGGCCGGCTTATCAGACGTCATATGATGGCAGCGCATCGTCAGTACTTATAGAGGTCAAAGTCCCTGCATCCACGTTTGACCTCGTTTTGTCACACCTGATGAATGGACGGCTGCCCGGTTCTATTACGGTCGATGTTGAGGGGCTCCAGCGTGGTTCGGGCTTCGATCCGGAATACATCTTCCCAACTCCGGATTCAGTAAGTTTCAAGGTTGTAGGCGTGTCGTTTGCCCTGCCACTCATCGAGGCTCGGCCAAGTGACGACGAGTCCGAACAACCCGTGCGCCTGTCACCTGCAAGCAGCGATGACGTAAGCAAAGTATCAATGGCGCTAGAAAAGATTCGTGTAACGCTTATCGAGCGGAGCCGATTAGTCGTAATTTGGCTGGCAATTCTCACCCTTGTCGCACTTTTTAAGTGACTGCTTGGCCGTGCGTTAAAGCTCCAGTTCTGTTTCGTCCAGCCACGCGGCCGCGACACCCGTCTTCCCCGCGGCCTTGTAACGTTCGATGCACTCGCCGCGGGCGCGGTCCATAAAAGCCGCTTCTGATTCGTCGGCCTCTCGGAATATTGCCGGCCCGCCGCCACACAAGCAGCGGACCACCCGCTTGTTGCTGGTGACCGGATCGACGGTGACTGCAAAACTCGCAAAAAACAGTTCCACGCCCTCGGTTGCCTTCACTTCCAGCTTTTCGATACGTCGCTTCACGTTCATTTCTTCGCCTCCAGTGCAGCGATGCGCCGCTCCAGTTCCTCGGTTTCGATGGCCTTCCTGCGCGTTTCAATGATGCCCGCCAGTATCTGACCTTCCCCGGGTAGCAGTTCGCCGCACCCAACGGCCTCCAGTACCGACTGCTGCGCTTTGCTTACGCCATCCGCCGTCGCTGTGTCAGGTAGGTCTAGCGCGATTGGCCGCTCACGCACGGGCGGGGCAAGTCGCTCGATAACTAGGCGTGCTGCCGCCAAGTCTCCCGCCTCCGCCAGTTCAATCACTTTCTTGGTGATGGCTTCGGCCCCGTCTTCCATCAGCGCCAGCACCATCCTTGTTGCCTTATTTCGGGTTCCGGGCGGTTTGCCGGCCACGTTTCCGGATTGCCCGGGCTTCCAAGTGGTCGGGTTCGTGCTCGTGCGTTCTGTCATGCGTGATCCACTCCTGATTTTTCAGGCGGCTTAATGGGTAGCCGCCCTTGCGACGTCGAGTCCATACTCCTGCGCGCACGTCAGTAAGCCGGCTGCGTCAGCGACGTAAGCGGCTGTGTTTTCCTCCAGCATTCTTTGCAGCTCCGCCTGGTTGTGACCCGCTGCAATAAGATGCCCTGCGATGATCAAGAACATCTGCCGGTGCGCGCTCGCAACAATCTGCACACGGCGCTCTATCTCCAACGCCAGTTCGTGCGGGATGCCCGTGTAATCGTCATTGACCATGGCTCAGCTCCAAGAGCTATTCGGGCTGCCCCGCAGTTGAAGAGGGTTCCACCCGTTGTAGCTCGTGTTGCTGGCGTTCTGGTATATGCGGTTGTTGTTGCTGCTCAGTTCGAAGCCCTCGGACAGTGCGTTTGCAGCACCGCCTAGCGCATTCCCCCAGGCATTGGCCGCACCTATCTGACCCGCTGCTGTGGTGTTGCCCGCGCCGATGGTGTTCTGTGCCTGATTGTTCGCTGTCTGAATGCCCGCCATGCCGGTTTGCGTGGCTGCATTGAGGCCCATCTGCGACACGGACGTGAGGAAGTTCGCCACCCGCGATTTGTTCGTGTTGTCGCGGCTGAATGCCTCGTTGAACTTGGTCCCGGCGTAGTCCTGCCCAAACCGCTGCGCAGCCTTCAAAGCCTGTCCGGAGAAGTAGTTCCCGCCCGCAGCAGCACGACGGTCGAGCGCCTGATTGCCCTGATCCAGACCGAACTGATAGCCCGGATCGTTCTCAAGGTCGTCGCCTGTGAATTCCCGCAGGAGCGAGCCGTACTCACCGGAGTCCTTGATGCGGTTGTAGTCGGCAAGCGCGCGTTCATGCTCTTTGACCGCCGACTCATACGCACCGACGTCGTGCGAGTAGCCGTAGAAGCGCCCGGACTTGCCTATCTCGGGCTTCGTCACAAAATCGGACGCACTCGGCGCGCTCGGAGCACCACCAAGGCCCAGATACGCCATCAGCGCATTGTTCCCAAGGTTGCCGGACTCGCGATACGGTTGCAGGTCGCTGCGCATCTGCATGTTCGCCTGCCCCTGCTGTGCAGATGCTGCGCCCGCTGCGTTCGCTTGTGCTTTCGCGGCGCTCTTGGAGCCACCCGAGCCAATTGCACCGCCTAGAAGATTTCCGCCAACGCTGGCGCCAGTTTTTAGATCAGGCATGTTCAAACTCCTTTGTGAAGGTTTCGAATGTTTCGGAGTAAAGGCGCGCAACAGACGGGCCGTTCTCCATCGCGAAGCGCGGGCCGTGCTCGATCAGCAAGCAATGAAGCACGAGATCGAAGAACGCCGCTCTCCATACAAATGCGATGTCCAATCGCTCGCGCATGGCCTCCAGTTGGTTAGCGCTCTCCCACCTGACGACCAACGAGGCAAGCAAGGGTATGAAATCGCCGGAATTGGCGGCATAGAACGGATTGGAAGGAATGCCAACCAGTGACGCCCATATGGCGGAGAGCTTTTCCGACTGCGGCATATCGTCGCCGTCGTAGAAGTCATCCCATGCCTGCAGCAGGCCGTACATGTCGACAAGGAAACGAATAGCAGGCGGAGAAAGCGGCAACCCCGCCAGTGACTGGGATGCTTGGCTGGCACTCTCTTTGCACATGCACTCGGGACGGCTCATACCGCGAACCTCCGTTGCAGCGTTCGCCGGCTGACCGGGCTTTCGTGCTTTTGGCGGCGTCTGTCTTCGTTCCGTCATTGCTGATTCCTTTCTGAATTTGCAGTTATCGCGCCATCGCCATCGATCGGTAGTGGCTGCGCAAAGAGGTCGGGCGAAGCGACCTCGGCACCTAGTGCAGGGGGGCACGACGTGCCGGGGAGGGCGGCATCTGATGCAGGGGTTGTGGAATCCGTTGCCAGCGCATCGACAGCAGCGCGCAGCGGGTTGCCGGGCGGGCACTGAGAGCGCACCAGCGCGACCAGCAGGGTTAGCCGGTCTTGCATGCGTTCAACGGCGTGTGCGGCCTCTGGTGCGGTCACAAAGCTCAATTCATTGGCGAGCGCCGCGAAGTGGCACGGGTTCAGCCGCACATAGGCATCGTCGCCGCAGTTCGGGCAGTCGCCCTGCCACAGCACGAGGTCCATATCTCCGTTCGGGCCTTCCAGCCTGCCCATGCGCAGCCCCCAGTCCCGGAAGTCGAAGTCGTCAAGGTCGAGGCTCATTGCTTCACCTCCGACATCAAGAACTTGTAGCGGCTGGCTACCTTTCCGGCGCCACGCTGGATGAGTTCAATCACGCCGTCAGCCACCAATGCGGAGAGCATCTTGGATGCATCGGTGAAGTGCATCCCTATCAACTCACCCGCTTGACGCGCGCTGATGAAGAACGGGGCTTCACCCGCGTGCGCTTGAAGGGCCTCGCAAATACGGATCAGGCGATTACCGGCATCGCCATACCCAAGTGCGGCGATGTGAGGCGGCGTCGGGGCTGCAAAATCGATCCAGCCAAGGATCGTTTGCAAAGTTGCCCCATGAGGTTGCCGGACGGCCTCGTAACCCCGCAGGAAGTCGGCCCATGTTGTTCCGAAGTCGCGTGTGCCAATTACGGGGAGGGCCAGCCGGTGCCACTCTTGGACGAGGACCCTAAGCTCACTTCTGGTGGCGTCCGGACAACGGCCTTTTGCCCAGCGGGCCAAATCGAAGAGGCGGCGGTTTCGCTCCCCTTCGGAGTTCGGCAGCGTGTGCAGGGGGATACCTACAGAAGAGAACAGAGGATGACTGACGAGTTCTTCCGTCATCTTCTGTGCTTCTTCTGTAGGTGAGGCCGTGAGGGAATCAACGACCTCGGAGACGCCCGGCAACTGAACGAGCGGGCCATCGCGCAACACATGGCCGGTGACGGTCAGATAACGGCGGTCCGAATAGACCTCGCAGCGGACCGCTTCAACCACACCGCGACGGCCCCCGATATTCCGGCCGTAGCCAAAGCCCCGGAGCCCCTTGCCAGAGGGCGAGAGCTCGATGTAGTTGCAGCCGATCCGATCCATCAAGGACAAGGCCTCGTTCGATGGCTCCCCATCGGTTACGCACTTGTCGAGGTCGATTCCGACGATGCCATCAGCCGACAGAACGAAACCCACCCCGGAGTAACCGCCTTCCTCATAGGCGGTCTGTGCCATCTGGAAATGAGCCCAGGTATCCGGGTTAGTCACGCTGGCTTTGCGGTTGATCGCAGCGGGGCAGTAAGGCACCTTTGCACCGCGCCAAGTCACCCAGCGCGGCAGAGCGCGAAGCTCTGCCGGAATGCGGGTGAAGTTCGGGCGAATCACAGCGAGGCCCCGCGAAGAGGTGCCGCGAATCGCTGGCCGCGCTCACCCGCTGCTGCAATGTCTTCGGGCTTCATCGAGTAGTAGCCGATTTGAGCTATGCGACCGTGGCGGGTGCTGACACTCTTTTCGACAACTTGAATCGGCCAGCCGTCGGCCTTCAGGACATGAATGTGGTGAGCAAGGCGGCTTGATCCATGGTCGCGCCAGCAATCCAAGTGCGTAAGCGTTCGGCCGCTCAGAAGGTCGGCCAGAACGCCGCCCTTGACGGTTTCGCGCGACGGATAGCACAATGCCGTTGCCGATGCATTTGCAGTGACGTCAGAGCCCGCCCCCCAGCGGGCTTTGTCGTTTTTGGGGTCGATAGCCGTCATCATGCCGCGCTCCTGTTCGATTCAATCAGGGCGCTTACATGGGCTTCAACTTCCTTTGCCGGCCAGCCGGTCACGCCGGCGGAAACTTTGACCGGTCGGGGGAATTGCGGGTCAGTGTTAGACCACCGCCAAATGGTCGCGACGGATACGCCGTAAATCTCGGCCATCCGATGCACTCTGTAAAACTGATTGCTCATCTAAATCACCTCGCGAAATGCCGCGCTATGCGGCGTGACTCCGTCGAATTACTTGCGACGGTGAGGTGATGCTAGAGACTCAGATTTCCACTTAAAATAAGCGGATTAAATGAAAAGGGGTTTTACTCAATCGACCCCCTTTTTTCTTGGGCGTCCGGCAGTAACTTTCCGCCCTTGTTTCTTCCACTCGGTCCGCACCCACTCCAAGACTTTCTCGTCACTGTATTTTTGGGATGGGCCATCTTTTAACCTGATGTCACGAAAAACCTGCAAGTGACTGTCGTAACCCTCGTGCTCTTCCGCAGTGAAGTCCCGCACGTTCTGGCGCGCAATGACATCGGCGCGCCCTTTGATCCGGCTGGTTGGTTCCTCGTCCTTTCGCTTCAACTCCTTGAACATATCGCGGCCCACTTCATGGGCAACTTGCAGTTCATCCATCAGTTCAATCTGGCGCGTTAGGAGTGCTGTAATCAGCTCTTGCCATACGGCCGGCTCCCATTGCTCGAGCGCCGATTCGCGCAGGCTTGCCTGTTCCGCTAAGAACTGTCGAGCCACCCTCCGGGCGCATAGCTCGCGCTCATCCTCAACACTGATGGGCAAGGGTTCGGGTAGGTTTTTCGCGTCAGTCATCATTCTTCCTCGCGGGCCGGGCCGTCCGGCCTGGCTGGTTCATCCCTCAAAACGTTCTCGCGTCTTCAAACTCAGTGCCGAAATTGCCAAGTCTGTAAGTCGGATCGATGCGGGCAAGGCATGCGTCAATGCGTCGCATGGATGACCGCGCCAGTTCCTCGATTGCGATGCTGCCTGCCTGAACGAATGACTCGTTGTCGCAAACCTCCATGGCGAGCTTATGCATGCTCAATTGCGCATAGGCTGCCTTGTGAAGACATTCGGCGATTTCCTTCGCTTCTGCTGCTGAAAGGGTGAGTCCGGCTTCGGTGCTGGCGTTGGCGCTCATTACTCGATCCTCCACAGGTTGTCATTTGCCGCTTCCTTGTCCAACCGGAAAGACGACCACTGACGGATGTGCAGCAGGGCATGCGCCCACTGTTCGGGCGCAACGACGCGCCACACCCGTTCGGGTTGCGGCCAGATGCGTCTGATGTGAAAACGGGCAATATCCTTGAAGCGGGTGTCAGCGGGGTTTGGCTCGTTCGCCGCCTCATACAACACCGTAAATGCAGGGATACCCGCACGGCGAGCCAGCGCGGCGGTTACCGTTGCCGGCTTGTTTCGCTGGCCGACATAACGCGCAGTCTCGATTAACGCGAGTGGCTCCCGGGTGGTCGTGTCGTACTCGACGAACAACACGCAGTCGATATCGATCATCCCAAGAGATTGAGCGCGGTCGATGCCGACAAAACGCTGTGTGGATCTTTGCCGGTGCCATGCGCTATACGTAAGGTCGCGCTCTCCGGTGAGTTCGTTACGCATCGGCTGTCCCCGCATCTTCCGGGGCAGCGCAAAGGGCTACCCGAAGCCTAGCGCCCGCCATATCGAGCATTTCCGCTGCTGCTCGCAGTGCCGTCGCGCGTTTCTGCGCGCCGCCCATCATCTCGCGAAAGACCGCGACCATTTCAGGGTCGCGCTCTAAAAGGTCGGCAAGCTCCTGCTCTGTTTTTGTCAGCATGAGCAATGGCTCTCGAATAGCCCGCCGCGCCTCGGCACCGAAAAGCGCCTTACTGGTTAGCTCTACCAGTCCATAGGAAGCCGACGCACGCGTGCTCTTGAACTGTTCCCAAAGGGCGTCGGGGTCTGCCTCTACTACGTCGGTACAATTGATTTCAGCCATGGTGCTACCTCCTATACAGGTGCTTCGTGGTCAGGCGGGTTTGGTGCGCCAACACCTTGCCCGCCGCCTGATACCCGGAAGCCGTCCGGGTGCGGTTACATCAAGCCTGTGAGCGGATGGGCAATACGTCCGCGTTCATGGCCGTTTCGCGGCAGAACTTCGCCCAGTCGTCCATCATCCTGCGGCGCTTTTCGAACAGGTCGCCCCGTCGATACGCCGCCTCAACCTTGTCGCCGATGCTGTGCGCCAGCGCCATTTCTGCCACGTCGCGCGGGTAGTTGGTAGCCTCTGCAGCCCAGTCGCGGAAAGTGCTCCGGAAGCCATGCACCGTCGCCGGAACCGCCATGCGGCGCAGCACGGCCGTCAGGCTCATGTCCGACAGCCTCCCGCCCCGGGGGGACGCAAAGACAAACTCCTGACCCTCAATGCGGGGCAGGGCACGGAGCAGGGCTACAGCGTCGGCGGTCAGCGGTATGCGGTGTTCCTTGCTCGCCTTCATCCGGTCACCGGGAATGATCCACAGCGCCGCGCCCAGGTCGATTTCGGCCCATGTGGCGCCCCGTACCTCATTGCTTCGTGTAGCGGTAAGGATTGCCAACTCCACGGCGCGGGCGCTTGTGCCGGTGCGTTCGCGCAGCTTTTCCATGAACGCGCCCACTTCCTGCCACGGCAGCGCCGCGAAGTGTTCAACCTTCGCGACTTTGGAGGGACGCGGGAGCAGTTTGTCTAGATGCCCCTTCCAGCGGGCCGGGTTTTCCCCGTGCCGGTAGCCTCGCACGGTCGCCCAATTCAATACCGCTTCGATCCGGCCACGCACACGAGTAGCCGTCTCGGTCTTGGTCGTCCAGATGGGCGAAAGCACCTGCTCCACGTGGGCGAGTTTGATGTCGCTCACAAGCAGGCTTCCGATAAATGGCGATGCGTACTCCCTGAGGGTTGCCGCCCACTGTCCCTGATGTTTGGCGTTCTTCCATTCGTGGCTCATCGCCTCGATGTACTTGGCCGCAGCTTGGTCGAAAGTGATTTGGGCGCCCCGCGCAGAGCAGAGAGCGCTTTTCAGAGCGAGGCGCTCAGCTATGGGGTCAATCCCTTTGCGAATCTTGTCCTTGGCTTCGCGCGCGTTTTCTCGCGCCTTGGCAAGCGTTACATCCGGATAGCCACCCAGGCCCATATCCCGCCGCTTGCCGGCAACCATCACACGAAGAATCCACGTCCGCGCACCGGAGGGCAGAACCTGCAGGTGCAGGCCAGACACGCCCCCCACCGCATGAAAGCCGGGTGCGGTGAGCCTCCTTACGGAGAGGTCCGACAGTTCGGGGGCAAGTTTCGGCACGTCGATCCTCGTATCCAACAAAGTACCCAACAAACAGGGCGCAATTGCAGGATATGACATGCGACGCCGTGATTCAAGGAAAATTAATCCCCTAGGCGATTTATCCTAGAAGTGAGACGGCTTTATACGACCTAAAGTTATACGGAGGAGGACGCCCTCTCCGCCAAAAATAAATAGCAGAGCGTTCCAGAACGCCTCGCAAGACACCTTGAATGCCCCGGTTGGCCACGTGCTCCGGGGCTTTTTTGTATCCGGACATCGGCGATTTGGATCGATATCCAGCTTCGCTCAACAAGTTCGACAAGTCGCAAATGGCGTGGATCCGATATCAGGTCAGATTCAGGTTCCGCAATCAGTGCTGGCACCGTCGGCAACTCGCAAGGCGGACGGGTGAGGACCTGCGGGGTCACTCTTGTGCATCACACTCAGACTGAACGGCCTCAGCCCGCTGGGATACCGGCTGAGAAAACCGCCTGGTCAGCGGGATGGCAATCGTCCAACTTCCGGGCTCAGTTCATACCCGGGGCGATTCACCATGCAGCGCCCTGCGCATGGCGACTGGCTAGAGGAGAGGTGCCTGGTCTGTGGGCACTCCAGTCTTTGTTGCCCTGTACCGGCCTTCGGGGTTGAAACGTGTAGCGGCAGGGATGAACCCGAACACCACCTGAAGGGCTCCGGGCCACCGCTATGTACGGTAACGCACAGAGCGACCAACGCTGCGCTACCCACAATGCAGCGATCGCGTCCGCCAAAGCGTCGGTTCGAGCGTCAGGCGCGGTTTGCGGCTCATTTCCTGCGCGGTCAAACCCGCTTCAAACCGGGTGGAGCGACCTCGCGGCTGATGTCCGGAGCCACTCAGGCGTTCGGTGCGCAGGTGGTACAGACTTCGTCACAGCGCTCTGCAGACCTCAGAGGTTCAAACCGGTTTGACCACGAAGCCAACGATATTGAAGAACAATACGCTGTCCACGGGCGGGAACTTGCCCAAGTGCCCCACCGGAATCGTTGGCCTTGACGAAATAACGGGCGGCGGACTGCCTGCGGGACGGCCAACTCTCGTCTGTGGCAGCGCAGGCTCCGGAAAAACCATGCTTGCCGTGGAATTCCTCGTGCGCGGCGCGACGCAGTATGGCGAGCCCGGTGTGTTCATGATGTTCGAAGAGAACGTTGCCGAGCTGACGGCCAATGTCCGCTCGCTCGGTTTTGATCTGGAGAAACTCGCGGCGCAGAAGAAGCTCATCCTCGATCACGTTCATATCGAACGCAGCGAGATCGAAGAGACAGGCGAGTACGATCTTGAGGGCCTGTTCATCCGGCTGGGTCACGCCGTCAAGTCCATTGGCGCGAAACGCGTGGTCCTTGATACCGTCGAGGCCCTGTTTTCCGGCCTGCCCAATCACGCCATTCTCCGCGCGGAGTTGCGACGCCTTTTCCGCTGGCTGAAGGATCACGGCTTGACGGCCGTCATTACCGGCGAGCGTGGCGACCAGTCGCTGACGCGCTACGGGCTGGAGGAATACGTCGCGGATTGCGTGATCATCCTCGACCAGCGCATTCACGAGCAGATATCCACCCGGCGGCTGCGCGTGTTGAAGTATCGCGGCTCGGCCCACGGCACGAACGAGTATCCCTTCCTCATCGGCGAGCATGGCCTTTCAGTGCTGCCGATCACCTCGCTGCGGCTCGACCATGATGTCTCGACGAAGCGCATCCCGACGGGCATCGCCCGGCTGGACGAGATGCTCGGTGGCCAGGGCGTCTTTCGTGGCAGCAGCGTACTGGTCTCGGGTTCTTCGGGCACGGGCAAGAGCAGTATCGGCGCCAGGTTCGCCGACGCCGCATGCCGCCGCGGCGAGCGGGTGCTGCTGTTCGCCTACGAGGAATCAAACGCCCAGATCATCCGCAACATGGGTTCCATCGGCATCGACCTCGGACCGTGGGTCAAAAAGGGCTTGCTTCAGATCCACTCCTCACGCCCGACGCTGCAGGGGCTCGAGCAGCACCTGGTGATGATGCACGACGCCGTGAGGAGCTTTCACCCGAGCATTGTGGTGGTCGACCCGATCGGCAACCTCTCGCTTGACCGCGACACGTCGGCAGTAAAGCCAACTTTGATGCGCCTCATTGACTTCCTCAAGCAGCAGCAAATCACCACGCTTTTCACCAACCTCACTTCAGGGGGGGGAGAGACGACGGAGAATTCGCAGCTCGGTGTCTCTTCGCTCATGGATACGTGGCTGCTGCTGCGCAACGTCGAATTCAATGGCGAACGCAACCGCACGATCTACGTGCTGAAGTCGCGCGGCATGGCACATTCGAATCAGGTCCGCGAGTTCGTGCTCAGTGACAAGGGTATTGAGCTGGTGGATGTCTACCTTGGTGCCGAGCATGTGCTGACCGGGACGGCCCGCGTTGCGCAGGAAGAGTTGGAGCGCGCTGCCGCCGCACTGCGCGAAGAGGATCATCAACGCAAGCTGAGTCGGCTCGCGAGCAGGCAAAAGGCAATCGAAGCACAGATCGCCGCACTGCGCTGCGAGGCGGAAGTTGAATCCGCCGAGGTTGCCTTCAGCCTCGCGCGCGAGACGCTGTATCAAAGAACGGCGCGGCAAAGCACCGACGTCATGGCACACCTGCGCGGCGCCGACAAGACGGGCAGCGGCCGGAAGAATGGAAAGCGATGAGCAAGACCGTCGCCTTCGAGCTACGGCTGTATGTCGCCGGTCAGACCGCAAAGTCGATTGCCGCCTGTGCCAATCTGCAGCGTATCTGCGAGATGCACCTTGCCGGGCAGTACCGGATCGAGATCATCGACCTCATCAAGAACCCCAAGCTCGCAGCGGGCGATCAGATACTCGCCGTGCCCACGCTCGTGCGCCGCCTGCCCAAGCCGATCACCAAGATCATCGGCGATTTGTCCAACGAAGAGCGTGTGCTCGTCGGTCTCGATGTACGCCAGATATAGCGCGGACTGCTCATGAGAAAGCAACCCTCGACCCTGCGCACGCTGCTTGGCTTTGAAGCCGCAGCTGCGAAGCTTGACAGCGCGCGCTACGTCATGCGGCTTTACGTCACCGGCTCGACCCGCAACTCCGAGCGCGCGATCGTGAACGTTCGCAGGATTTGCGAGGCGCATCTGCAAGGGCGTTACGACCTGGAAGTCGTGGATATCTCTCAGCACCCGGAACTGGCCGAAGGCGAGCAGATCATCGCCGCACCAACCCTGGTCAAAACACTGCCGCTGCCGCTGCGGCGCTTCATCGGCGACATGTCGCACACGGAAAACATCCTGCTTGGGCTCGATTTGCGCAAGGCCGGCGATCGAGTCACTACCGACGAAGGTCACTGACCCGCCGTGCGCGCCAAATCTGCCAGCGCCGCGACGCTCCTCGCGCAAAACGCCGATCTGCTCGCCCGACTGGAGGAGGCGGAGGACACGCTGCAGGCCATCCGAAGCGGGGTGGTGGACGCGCTCGTCGTTGAAACCGCGGCAGGCCCGAAAATCTTCCGCCTTGAGGGCCTGGATGCCGAGTCAAGCCGCTTTCGCGGCGAAATCCTCGCGCAAGTCAGCGATGCGGTCGTCACCATCGACAACGACCAGCGCGTGACTTTTCTCAACGCCGCGGCCGAACGTCAGTATGGTGTCTCTGCCCCCAACGCACTTGGGCGCCGACTTTCCGAAATTTATCAGTATCGCTGGCTGCGTCCGGAAGACGAAGCAGCCGCGATGACTGCTCTGCGGGAGACCGGCTTCTGGTGCGGCGAGAACGTCCACGTGAAGCGCAGCGGCGAAGCAATCGATGTCGAGTCCTCGGTGAGCCAGTTGCGCGCGGAAGATGAAACCTTTTCCGGCCTGCTGGCCGTGATCCGCGACATCACCGGGCGCAAGAAGGCGGAGCAGGAGCATCAGCGTCTCGAGGCGCAATTGCGCGAATCGCAGAAACTGGAGGCGATCGGGACCCTGGCGGGCGGTGTCGCCCACGACTTCAACAACATCCTGGGCACCATATTGATCAATGCCGAATTGGCACGGCAGGACGCCTCATACAACTCTCAGGCACTCGTGAGCCTGACTGAAATCGAGAAGGCCAGTCACCGTGCCAGAGACCTGGTGCAACAAATTCTGACGTTCAGCCGACGACAGGTGACGTCGCACCAAGTGGTCTCGATTCCTTCGATCGTCACGGAGAGCGTTCGCTTGCTGCGTGCAGGGTTGCTCGGAGGAATGCGGGTCGAGTGCCACTGCGCCGCCGACACGCCCTTCGTACTTGGCGATTTGACTCAATTGACACAGGTGCTGCTGAACCTGGGTGTCAACGCTGCGCAAGCGATGGAGGGCCGGCCCGGGACCATCGAGATTCGCGTTGATGGCGTGACGTTCGACGAAACCTCGGCGCGCCCCGATCCTGCCCAGCGGCCGGGCCGTTACACCCGGATCGTCGTCAGCGACACTGGACACGGGATGGACGCAGCGACGCAACGTCGCATCTTCGAACCGTTTTTCACGACAAGGCCATCAGGCAAAGGCACAGGATTGGGCCTGTGCGTGGTGCATGGCATCGTGCAGGCTCACGCGGGAGCGATCGTTGTGCACAGCGAGCCTGGCAAAGGCAGCAAGTTCGAGGTGTATCTTCCGGGCACGAACGACATGGCTGCCGCGCCAGACCCGATCGAAAGAGCGGGGCAGGCTGCCGAAGGCCGTGGCCGGCTGATCCTCTACATCGACGACGATCAGGCGCAGCTGTACGCAAGCAAGCGGATGATCGAACGCTGGGGCTATCGCGTCAGCGCCTACATCGAACAGCGGGAGGCGCTTGACGCAGTGCTTTCCGGCAAGGTTTGCGCCGACCTGGTGGTGACCGATTACAACATGCCAGGTACATCGGGCCTTGAGATCGCGAAGGCGATTCGCGATGCCCTGCCGGATTTGCCGGTGATCCTCATCTCAGGGTACGTCACCGAGGAATTGCGCACACAAGCCGCCGCAGCCGGGGTGCGCGAACTGATTTCCAAGCCTCAGGACCTGGAAGAACTGCGCGATGCAGTGCAGAACATCTTCTATCCTCCTGGCAAGCGGCTTGGCCGAGATCGGCCTTGACCAGGCATCGAACCGGCAAGCAACTGAAGGGTACGGCGCGCGACGATTTTCCGGGGCGGCCGCGTGCTGATCTCCTTGCGAGGCAACCGCGCCGCGCCCGCGTGAAGCTGAGCGCGACATGACTTTTTGCTGATCTGATCCAGTCAGCGGGAGCCGCGTCATCCTGCTACTGTTCGGCCACCTGCCGACCCGACAAGGATTCCATTGGACGCCCAGCCTGTCCTGCCGCCCGCCCTGCCGGGTGAGCGACTGTCTTTCGACGGACTGAACTGCTACCGCGCCGGTGACGGCCCGCCGATGCTGCTCGTTCACAGCATCAACGCGGCCGCGTCGGCGGCAGAAATGCGACCGCTATACGAGCGCTACGCCGCGACCCACACGGTCTATGCCATCGATCTGCCGGGCTATGGCTTAAGCCCGCGCGAAGACCGGGTGTATTCGCCGCGTCTGATGACCGACGCGCTGCACACGTCGGCACGGCACATCCGTGCCTTGAGCGGCGGGGCGAAGGTGGATGGACTTGCCGTGTCACTCGGTTGCGAGTACCTCGCACGGGCGGCGGCCGAGCGGCCGGATGACTGGCGAACGGTGGCGCTGGTCAGCCCGACCGGCCTGAATGGCCGTACGCCGAGGCGTGGCGAGCCGTGCAGTACGCGGGCGGTGCCCGGGCTGTATGCCACGCTGAGCGCACCGCTGTGGGCCGACTGGCTGTTCCGCCAGCTGACGCGACCGGGCGTGATCCGCTACTTTCTGGAGCGCACCTGGGGCGGCAAGAACATCGACGAGACCATGTGGGCATACGACGTGCTGACCACGCGCCAGCCCGGTGCGCGTTTTGCGCCGCTGTATTTCCTGTCCGGCGGGCTGTTCAGCGCCGACATCCACACCGTGTATGAAGCCATTCCGCATCCGGTGTGGGTGAGCCACGGCGTGCGCGGCGATTTCACCAACTACACCGGCATGGACAGGGTGACCGGCGGCGGCAACTGGACGGTCACCGTGTTCCAGACCGGCGCGATGCCGTACTTCGAGGTGCCGGAGGTGTTCTGCGCCGCCTTCGACGCCTTCCTGCAGTCGCCCGCCGTGGCGAAATGACGCACCCCCGGACGCACCCCCGGAAACCGCCCGGCGGGCGTGCTTCGGGTCAGCGCGCGCCGGCGGAAAACACCGACAGGTCCTGCGGACCGCCGTTCGAGATCGCCTTGCGGTAGGCGGGGCGGGCGCGCAGACGTTCGACGTAGGCCTGCAGCGCCGGGTAGTCGCGCAGCCAGCCGCGGCACTCGCTGAATTCGAGCGCCCAGCCCAGATTGATGTCAGCCGCTGAAAATCCGGATTCGAGCAGGTAATCCCGTCCGGTCAGCGCGTCTTCGGCGAACTGGTGGTTCTTCGCGGTTTCGACGTCGAAGAAACCCATCAGGTCAGGGTTGCCGCGACCGGTCCACGCATCGACCAGATCGACCAGCAGGCCCGGAAACAGCGTGCCTTCGGCAAACGCCAGCCACTGCTGGTACGGCCCGTATTCGGGCGATGTCGGCTTCACGCTGAGCCGGCCGTCGGCGCATACATTGCAGATGTATTCGATGACCGCTTCGGACTCGACGATCTTCTGCCCGTTGTGCTGGATCACGGGGGCCTTGCCCAGTGGGTGCACCGCCTTCAGCGAATCCGGCGAGCGCTGGCTGTCCGGGTCGCGCAGGTGCTTGACCAGTTCGTAGTCGATGCCCAGTTCCTCGCACAGCCACACGATACGGTGCGAACGCGAGTTGTTCAGGTGATGAACGATAAGCATGGTTCTTCTCCTCTTCTGATCCATCGTTGTCAGCGTCGGACGCGGCGCGCATGTGCATCAGATCGCCGCTGCATCCCCGCGCTTCCAGCATAGATGACAAGCGTTCGACCGGCCTGCTCAGGCACATTGCGCCGCGAGGGGCTAGGCTGGGTGAGCAGTCGGCCGGATCGGTTCGCGATCCGCCATCGCTCTGGAGGGCTTGCCATGACCACCGACACACGGACCGAACGCGACGCGTTCGGCGACATCGAGGTACCCGCCGGCGCGTTGTGGGGCGCGCAGACACAGCGTTCGCTGGCGCATTTCCACATTTCCATAGAACGCATGCCCGACGCGCTGCTGCATGCATTGGCCCGGGTGAAGCGCAGCGCCGCCCTCGTCAATGGCGAACTGGGCCTGCTCGACGCCGAACGTGCACAGGCCATCGCCTCCGCGGCCGACGAAATCCTGGCCGGCGCGCATGCCGATGCCTTTCCGCTGTCGGTCTGGCAGACCGGCTCCGGCACGCAGACCCACATGAACATGAACGAGGTGCTGGCCAATCTGGCGTCGGAGCGCATGGGGGGCGGCCGGGGCGAGGCGCGCCGCGTTCATCCCAACGACCACGTCAATCTGGGTCAGTCGTCGAACGACATCTTTCCCACCGCGATGCACGTCGCTGCCGCGCAGGCCGTGACGCATACGCTGTTGCCGGCGCTGGCGTCGCTGCGCGCCACGCTGGACGGCAAGTCATCGGCGTTCGCCGGCATCGTGAAGATCGGCCGCACCCATCTGCAGGACGCCACGCCGCTGACGCTCGGGCAGGAAATGTCGGGCTGGGTGGCGCAACTCGCGCTGGCGGAGCAGGGCGTGCGGACCAGCCTCGACGGCCTGCTCGAGCTGGCGGTCGGCGCCACCGCGGTCGGCACCGGGCTCAACACCCATCCGGAATTCGGCCAGCGGGTGGCCGCCCGCCTTGCGTGCGACACCGGCCTGTCGTTTCGTCGCGCAGCGAATCCCTATGCCGCGCTGGCCGGACATGAAGCGCTGATGACCGCGCATGGTGCGCTGAAAACCCTGGCCGGTGCGTTGATGAAGATTGCCAATGACGTCCGTTGGCTGGCCTCCGGCCCGCGCTGCGGATTGGGCGAACTGGTGCTTCCCGAGAACGAGCCGGGCAGTTCCATCATGCCGGGCAAGGTCAATCCCACGCAGTGCGAGGCACTCACCATGGTGTGCTGCCAGGTCATGGGCAATGACGTGGCTCTGGGCATCGGCGCAGCTTCAGGCAGTTTCGAGCTTAATGTCTTCAAGCCATTGATTGCTCATAACTTCATGCAGAGCACTCGCCTGCTGACCGATGCCGTGGCGAGCTTCGATTCACACTGCGCCCGCGGCATCGAGCCGGACCGTGCACGCATCGCCGACCTGCTGTCGCGATCGCTGATGCTGGTGACCGCGCTCAGCCCGCACATCGGCTACGACCGCGCCGCCGCCATCGCGCATCACGCCCACGCCAACGGACTGAGCCTGCGCGAGGCGGCACTGGCGCTCGGCGACGTCAGCGCCGACCAGTTCGATGACTGGGTGAGGCCCGAACGCATGGTGTGAGCGGCGCCGCGCTGCGGGCGGCGCGTTGTTGCGGGCGCGGCGATCCACTGCCGCCCCGGGAGGGTTCGCCGCGCCCTCCGCCCGCGCCGTTTCGCTGCGATGCAGGCAGGCGCGACCAACGGTGTTCGCGCCCCAGGCGAACGCGAAGTCGACGCTGTCCATGCGGATGCAGATCAGCGTCGGTTCGTCGAGCGGCCCGGTATCGCCGGACAGCAGTTCGGCCTGAACGGGGCCGGGGACAGCGCGATGGCCACGGCGCGGGTGGCGGGCAGATGGCGGACGGGCACGGGTGGGCTCCGGGTTGCGGCAACGCGACCGGCACAGGCATTCAGCGCGCCACCGGCAGCCATGCCGGGCAATGCCTTGCCGCACGGGGCGATGTGCGGCGCAGGCCGGCAGGTGCATGGAATCAGTGCTCGCGGTTTCAAGCGTCTCCGATGCGCTGAGCGCATCACAGCATCGCCTCCTGCTCGCCCTTTTCGCCGTGTTCCAGCATCCAGCGCGCCAGGCTGTCCAGCACTGGCGGCAGGCCGTTGTCGAGCAGACCACGCGCCTTGTCGGCGTCACGAGCGCCGAGCGGGCGGCGCACCGGCAGCGCAGCGAGGTCGTCGTCCGACATTTTCCACGGTTCCCAGTCCAGCCCTGCATCGCGCCACGGCGCGGCTGCCTGCAAGGCGATGGCGATACCGTCCGGGTCGGGGTCGCAGGCGATGAAGGCGGGAGCGGGCGCAGCCGCAAGCAGGGTTCGCACCGCGCCCAGCCACCACGCCGGCGGATAGCCGGGCAGCCACAACACGGCGTCGCCCGCGGATGCGCTGCGCGCCACACGCTCGAAGCTGCTGAGGTTCTCGACCAGCCGCCAGCAGTCTGGGTGACCGTCGATGCGCGCCGCCATCAGGGTGCGCACGCTCAAACCGATGAAATCACCGGCAGCGGCGATGTCCAGCGTGCCTGTTGCGCTGTGCAGTCGCAGCGGCGCGCGCAGGCGCAGCAAGGGCGTGTGATCTTCGATCCCGCGTTGAGCAAGGCTCACGGCGGTGTTCAGCCAGTCGCGTTCGCTGCTGCCGATGGCTTTCGTGTCACCGCGCGCGAACTGCGCGAAATCGCGCCAGGTGCCGCTGCGGCCCTGAGCGCTCCATGCGGCGAGCGATTCGAGCAGCGTCAGGCGCGCCAGCGCACGTGCCGGAGGTCCGGCGTCGAGCGCCTCCGCAGCCGCATCGAGTTCGGTATCGGCAAAGCGCTGCATGCGACGGCCGGCCCAGTCCTGTCGTGCGCGATCCGGTTCGGGCAGGCCCAGCGCGGCACGCAGGGCCGATGCACCCGTGAAGCGCACGGCATGCAGCCACCAGCTGCCGCGCTCGAAACGCTCTTCGGTCTCGATCTGCCCGGCGCGCAGCAGCAGGCCGATCACGCGGTCCATGTCGTGCGCGCGTGCCGCACCCGCCGCTTTGAGCAGGACGTCGCGTCGCACCGGCGCATCACCGCGTCGCGCCACCCAGTGGGCAACCATGGTGCGCCACTCGCCCGGCCAGGTGTCCATCTGCGGCGACACCGGGCGCAGGCAGCGCCAGTGGCGACGGTCACGCAGCGTCGCGCGCGTCGGGTCGCCCGGGCGCAGGCAGCTCAGACCTTCGGCATCGGGTGAGGTCCAGTCGGGCGGGGTGGAATCCGGCGTCGGCGTGGTCGGGTTCATGCAGCCTCTCCGGCGGAGCGGGCATCACGCCCGGGCCACCTATATATATATGCAGACAGGTTTGCCACGCGCAATCGCGCACCGGCTCGAAAACAGATCGTCCCGCTCGCCCGGTTTCCAGGACGCCAGCCATGGCCCTTTGCGCGGGCTCAGGTGCTGCGCCAGCGCTGGTCGTCACAGCGTGCACGGCCGAGCGCGGCGAGCGTGTCGAGCAGTTGCGGCAGGCGCTTCTTCCACGCGCCCTTGCCGGTGAAGTGGCCGGCCAGCGCGGCGAGGTCGAGCGGCGCGGCGCTGGCGGCGAGCACGCCGGCCACAGCGGCGATCTGCTGCGGCAGTTCGGCCGGCCAGGGCTGGCGGGCGACCGGTACAGGCGGGGCGGCGGGCGCTTCGGTGTCGGCGCCTTCGATTTCGGTCTGCACGCGGCTTGCGCTGCCGGCCGTCTGGAAGTCGGGGCGCAGCCAGCGCACCAGCCCCTGCGCCTCTTCGGCGGCGCGCGCGGCGTTCAGCGCGACCAGACGTTCCAGCAGCTCGGCTTCCGCCTGCGCCAGCGCCTCGGGCTTGTCGGTCAGCGGGGTGAGCGCGCCGGGGGCGCCGACCAGCGCGGGGGCGAGGTCGCTCCAGCCGTAGGCGTCGAGCACTGCCGCGTCGAGTTCGCGGTGCAACTGGTCGAGCACGGCGACCAGGCCGTGCTGGTGCAGGGTCTTTTCCTTTGCGTTCAGCGGCTCGTCGCGCCGCAGCTTTTCCAGCACGTTGTACATGCCGGTCAGCGTCACGTCGGCGTGCGCCGCCTGCTGGCGCTTGCGGTGGGCGTCGATCTGTTCGGCCAGCGCGGCGATGCGCAGGCGCAGGTCGGAAGACAAGTCGGGAAAGGGGAAGGGTTCGAAGCAGCGGGTTTTGTTGTAGCGCGGATCATTGCCGACACCGAGCCGGCTGCCGGCGGCGAGTGCCCATGCGGTATGGACGCGGCTGGACAGCACGCCGAGCGCCGTGGCGTCGTCGAGCGCGATGCACACCAGCATGTTGTCGGGCGCCACACTGGCGTCCAGGAACTGGAAAGCGCGGTGCTTCGCGGTCTCGACGGTGGCGATGTAGCGGGGCAGGCCGACGAGAAACTTCCGCAGTTCCTGACGGGGTTTGCCGAACAGCCACCAGTACTTTGCATAGCCGGCGCCGTCTTTCGTATTCCCCTTCGCGTCGCGCTCCGGCTTCACCCGTTCGAGCAGCCACTGATAGACAGCCGGAAAGCGCGCGCGCAGTTCGTCAGCGGTCAGGCCGAAGGCGTCGATGATGAGCACGCCGCGCGGCCGGTCGGTCAGGTCGCGGCCGTTGCGGTAGGGCTTGATGAGCGCCTTCAGCCCGGTGTCGCCGTCGACGGAAAGCGACGCAGCCTGATCCGGTGTGACGATGAAGCCCGCGCCGTGCAGCTTGAAACCCGGCGATGACAGACCGCCGTTGGATTTCAACGCGCGGGCAGCGACGAGGTCGGCTCCAATGGTCAGGTCGGCATGCAGTACTCCGGCTTTGTCGGCCAGCGTCACCGCCACCTCATCGTCCCTGGTCGGCGTCTCGGCCACGACGGTCAGCAGCCGTCCGCTGCCCGCGCCCGCGCGGCCCACCGTCATCGCAATGCGCACGGCGGCGCCGTTGGCGCTGTCCACCCACGGGTGGTCGGGGATGGCGAAGGCGAGCGACAGTGGCGGCGCGGCTTTCAACTGGGCGTCGACGACGCGGCGGTTGAAGGTCTGTTTCAGGCTGTTGGTCGTGATGAAACCGAAGCGCTGCAGCGCCCCGGCGCGCGTCAGGTCGGCGGCGTGATGCCACCAGAACATGACGAAATCGGCCGAGTCGGGCACGTCGTGCCACACATGGCGCAGCGCGTCGACATAGCCGTCACCGAGTGCGGCGCGCATCGGCCCGGCGCCGATGAACGGCGGGTTGCCGACCACATAGTCGGCCGCCGGCCAGTCTGCGCGGCGCGGGTTGATGTGGCGCTCGAGCGGCACGCGGGCGTTGTCGTCGGGCACCGGCTCGCCGGTGGCCGGGTGCGGCTTGAAGGTGTGGCCGTCCCAGCGGGTGAGCGGAACGCCGGCCGGGTCGGTCGCGAATTCGATGCGGTCGCAGGCGAGCACGGCATCGCGGCATTCGATGTTGCGGAAGTCGCGCAGCACCGGCTGCGGGGGCAGACCGGCACCGCGGGTGCGGAAGTGCCACTGCAGATAACCGATCCACAACACCAGTTCGGCAATGGCGGCCGCGCGCGGGTTGATTTCCAGCCCGAGAAACTGGTGCGGGTCGACGCTCAGACCTTCGGTTTCCAGCGCCATCGAGGCGCCCAGTTCGCCGGCCTGATTCAGCACCTCGCCTTCCAGCCGCTTCAGGTGTTCCAGCGTGACGTACAGGAAGTTGCCGCTGCCGCAGGCCGGGTCGAGTACGCGGATGTTGCACAGCTGGTGGTGAAAGCGGCTGATTTCGGCGCGTGCGGCGTCAACCTTGCCTTCGCGCGCCAGCGTGAGCGCGGCCGCCTGCACATTGGCCCACTGCATGCGCAGCGGCTCGATGACGGTGGGCAGCACGAGGCGCTCGACATAGCTGCGCGGCGTGTAGTGGGCGCCGAGCGCGTGGCGTTCGTCCGGGTCGAGCGCGCGTTCGAGCAGGGTGCCGAAGATGGCCGGCTCGACCTGGCGCCAGTCGGCGCGCGCGGCTTCGCGCAGCAGCACGATCTGTTCGCGCTTGAGCGGCAGCACCTCGGGTTGCTTGAACAGCTTGCCGTTGAAGCGCGGCAGCGTGTCGCGCAGCACGGCGGAAAAACCGCCGACATCCATTTCGCGCCACAGCGCGGCGAGCAGCGGCACGAACTGCTGCGTGTTCCGCGACAGGTCGTCGAGCAGGGTGCTGAAGCTGCGCGCCGGCAACAGGCCCACGTCTTCGGCGAACATCGAAAACAGGCAGCGGGTGAGAAAGCCGGCGACGGCTTCGGCGTCGTGGCCGTCGGCTTCGAGCGATTTGGCGACGCTGGCCAGCCGCACCGCAACGTCGCGCGTCACCTTGCCGGAAATGCGCGCCGGGTCGAGGGCAGCCGGATCGAGCCACACGGCGCGCAGGCGCGCCCGGATCTCGGGCTTCGCGAGGTCGTCGAGCCGGATGCGGTGGCTGCGCGGGTCGGGGTAGGGCGTGTAGGTGGCGCCGCTGCGCGAGAACTCGGCGTACAGCTCGATCACGCGGCCGACGTCGACCACGACGACGAAGGGCGGACGGCCCTCGGCCACCGGCAATGCTCGGGCATAGCGTTCGGCCTGGGTGCGGGCGCGCAGCAGTGCGTCGTCGAAGCCGCGGGTGTGGGCGCCGGCCTGCAGGCGCTTGGCTTCCAGCACAAAGGCGCCGCGCCGGTAGCAGTCGATGCGGCCTTCCGAGGTGCTGCCGTCTCCATGGCTGAACATCACGCGGCGTTCGAACACATAGGCGTTGTCCTGCGTGTCGGCGCGTGACGGTTCGGGCAGTGGCAGCGCCAGCAGTTCGCACAGTTCGCGCGTGAAGGTCTGCGCGTTGGCCAGTTCGGTGCCGTCTGCATCGCGCCAGCGGGCGATGAAGGCGGAGACGGCGGCGGGATCGATCTCGGGCAATGCGTCTTCGTGCGTCATCGGTGGCGGGCGTGGCTCAAGAGTTGGTCGCATAGCAGGAGCCACGATCGGGCTGGCGGATTATGCCCTGTGGAAAGTGCTTGCCGTAACCTGACGAGTTTCATGTGGTTTCTTGCCGGCGCGACACGGATCGGCCGCTGCACCGGGCAACGCGCTTTCGCGATCAATGGATCGCTCCCACAAGAACTCCGCCTCACTGATGACCGTCACCCGGCGACACCCCCGTGGGAGCGATCCATTGATCACGAATCGGTGGCGGGTCAGGTGACGGGGCGGGATCGACGTGGCTGTTCGCGGCCAGTGGATCGCTCCCGGAAAAGGCTCGCTTCTCGACGCCGGTCATCCGGCGACACTCCTGTGGGAGCGATCCATTGATCGCGAATGGGCGGCTGGTCAGGTGACCGGGCTCCGACAGCCCTTGCTGCCTGAGGCGGGCGTCACGCGAGCGCGAACTTATCGGGCGGGTTTCACTCATGACACTTCGATCCCCCGACATCCGGCCCGCCATGAACCGAGTCCTGCATCGTTTCTTCCTGCTGCTGATCGCCTTCGCCTTGACGCCGGCGTGGGCGCAGTACGCGCGCCATGCCGAGCGCGCGCCGAGCCGGGACGGCATCGGCAAGGTCTACATGGGGCGCGAGATTTCGATGGTGATGGGCTGGCAGGGCGCGGCCTGGCTGGAACGGTCGGAGCGGGAGCAGGAAGAGCGCACCGACCTGCTGCTGAAGGCGCTGGCGCTGAAATCCGGCATGGTGGTCGCGGACATCGGCGCCGGTACGGGTTATCTGTCGCGGCGCATGGCGGAAATCGTCGCCCCCGGGGGCAGGGTGCTGGCGGTGGATGTGCAGCCGGAAATGATCCGGCTGCTCGAAGGACTTGCGAAACGCACCGGACAGACGAATATCGAACCAAGGCTGGGCAGCGAGACGGATGTGAATCTGGCGCCGGCGTCGGTCGATCTGGCGGTCATGGTCGATGTCTATCACGAGCTCACCTTCCCGCACGAAGTGCTGGCCAGCATCCTGCGCGCGCTCAAGCCGGGCGGCGAAGTGGTGTTTGTCGAGTACAAGGCGGAAGACCCGACTGTGCCGATCAAGCCGCTGCACAAGATGAGCGAGTCGCAGATCCGGCGCGAGGCGTCGGCTCACGCGCTGGAATGGGTGCGCACCGAAACCGGTCTGCCATGGCAGCATGTGGTGGTGTTCCGCAAGACGCGCTGAGCCGTTTCGTCAGCGCGCTCGCTGACAAGCGCCTCTTTTCACCTGCCCTGCATATATGTATACGCAACCGGAATTGAACCCTGCCGCGCGGCGCACGCTGACGCTGGCCGCACTGGCCGGCGCACTGGCCGTGATGACCGGTGCCTTCGGCGCGCACGCCTTGAAGGCGAACCTGACCCCCGATCTGCTGGCTGTGTGGCAGACCGCCGTGCAATACCATTTCTGGCATGCGCTGGCGCTGGGCCTGATCGGCGTACTGATGCTTCATCGGCGGGACGATCGCGCGCTGCGTGCTGCCGGCTGGCTGATGCTGCTCGGGCTGCTGCTGTTCAGCGGTAGTCTGTACGCCCTCGCGCTGAGCGGTGTGCGCGGCCTCGGCGCAGTGACGCCGCTGGGCGGGCTTGCTTTCATCGGCGGCTGGCTGGCGCTGGCCTGGGCAGTCTGGCGACGCTGAATCCGCGGTCAGGACAGCGATGCCGCCGGCAGCGCCCAATCATCAAAGACCCCGGTCAAATTGGGCCAATCTACGCACAAGGGCGTATTCTTCGCGCCGGTGACAATTTCCCGGTTCTGATTTGGTGCGGAGTACCGATCGTTCCACGCTCGGCTTTGAGCGTAGCGGTTCCAGTGGCTGGACGAGCCCGGCCGTTCGCCTTCGAAAGATGGAAGGCGCAGAAGAGTGAGCGGCTTCACGCTCGGTCTTGACGCGCCGTCACGCGCCTTGCGCCTGCGGTTGATCGGCGCGCTGATTGTCTTCAACGTGCTGGTGCTCGCGCTGTCCGTTCATTCGGTGCTGCAAAGCCGCAAGCAGCACGAACTGGAAGCGGAATCGCTGACCCGGAACGTCGCGATCGCGCTCGAACAGACGCTGTCGAACAGCATCGGCAAGATCGAATTCGCGCTGCGCGTCGTCGCCGACGAGCTCGAGCGCGAGCTGGCCGATGGCCGCATCGATGTACCGCTGATGAACACGATGCTCGAGCGCCATGCCGGCCGCCTGCCGGAACTGGAGTCGTTTCGCGTGGCCGATGCCGACGGCGTCGTCATTCTGGGCAAGGGCGTCAGTGACAGCGTGCGCGCCAGCTGGTCGGACCGCGACTACTTCGCCTGGCACCGCGAACACGCCGGAGACGCGATACGGGTGACGAAACCGATCGTCGGCCGTATTGCACAAAAGTACATCGTGGCGTTCACGCTGCGCTACAACCATCCGGATGGTCGCTTCGCCGGGGTGATAGCGGCGCCCATTGCCGTGGACCATTTTTCCGAAGTGCTCGGTCGCTATGATCTCGGCACGTATGGCACGCTGATATTGCGTGATGCCGAACTTGGTCTGATCGCCCGCCAGCCGCCGATTCCGGACAAGCCGGCCGGCCAGATCGGGAATCGCGGTGTATCGCCCGAAATGATGAAGCTTTACGGCGAGGGCGCGCGTGTCACGACCTACTACACCCCGGTCGGCGCCGACGGTTACGAACGCATCGTGACCTTGCGGCGCATGGAAAGCGTGCCGATGGTGGTTGTCGCCGCCACCGCGAGCGACGATTACCTGGCGACCTGGGATGACGAAGTATGGGTCGCCTTCGGTCTGGCGGGCGGTTTTGCGCTGCTGTCGGTGCTGCTCGGCGGAGGGCTGATGCGTCAGATCGGCGAAGCTGAACGCAGCGGCCGGGCGCTCGCCGAACGCAAGGCGCAACTGCAGACGCTGATCGAAGTCGTGCCCGACTCCATCCGCTTCAAGGACGCTGACGGCCGCTGGCTGATGGCCAACAGCGTCTGCCTCCGGAATTTCGGCCTCGAGGCCGATGACTGGCAGGGATGCACCGATGCCGAACTGCTTGCCCGGCACCCGGAACTGGTCGACCGGCTGACGGCGGCGCATGCATACGAGGACGCCGCGTGGACCGCCGGCGGGACGTCGCGCACCGAAGAGCGCGGCGTCGATGCCGAAGGGCAGCCGACCTGGCGCGAAGTGATTCGGGTGCCGCTGTTCGACGATGTACAGCAGCGGCGCGCCATGGTCGAAGTAGGGCGTGACATCAGCGAGCGCAAGCGCAGCGAAATCGAGCTCGACCAGCATCGCCGCAACCTTGAAGGCCTGGTCGCGCAACGCACCGCCGAGCTGCTCGATACCGAAGCGCGTGCCACACACATCGTGCAATCGAGCGCGGCCGGCCTGTTCGGCGTGGATACACAAGGCATCATCACCTTCGTCAATCCGGCTGCCTGCGACATGCTGGGTTATCCGGCCGATAAGATGATCGGTACCTCGGGCCACACCTTGTTCCACCACAGCCGGCCGGACGGATCGCCTTACCCGCTGGCAGACTGTCCGAGCCATGGCGCGCTGGTGTCGGGCAGCAAGCTGCGTGTCGACGACGAGGTGTATTGGCACGCCGATGGACATGCCATTCCGGTCATGTATGAGGTCCATCCCATCGTGCAGCGCGGCGACGTCACCGGCGCCGTCATCAGTTTCGTCGACATGAGCGCGCAGTCTGCTGCCGCGCGCGCCAGCGAGCGTGCGCTGGCGGCCGCCGAGCAACTGGCGCGCACGCGCAGCGAATTCCTCGCCAACATGAGCCATGAAATCCGCACGCCGCTCAACGGTGTGCTCGGCTTCGCCGAAATAGGCCTGCGCAACCATCGCAACAGCGACAAGGCGCGCGAGGCATTCGAGAAGATCCAGGCATCGGGAGTCCGGCTGCTCGGTGTGATCGAGGATGTGCTCGACTTTTCGAAGATCGAGGCCGGCAAGATGGTGATGGAACAGACGCCGGTCGATCTGCGCGAGGTCATCTCACACGCGGTGGATCTGGTGCACGTCCTCGCGCAGGCAAAGGGGCTCGAGTTGCGGGTCGAGCGGGCGGCAGACCTGCCCGACACCTGCCTCGGCGACCCGATGCGGATCGGGCAGGTGTTGTTCAATCTGCTGTCGAATGCGGTCAAGTACACCGAGCACGGTTGTATCCGGCTGTCGGTGTCGCTGCACGACGGGCAGCTCGTGTTCGTGGTGTCGGATACCGGCATCGGCATGAACACCTCGCAACTCGAGCAGCTGTTCAATCCGTTCCAGCAGGGTGACGGCTCAACCACCCGACGTTTCGGCGGCAGCGGTCTCGGGCTTGCGATCAGCAAGCGCATGGCCGAACTGATGCGCGGCCGCATCGAAGTGCACAGCACGCTCGCCGTCGGCACCACGGTCGAGTTCAGGCTGCCTTGCGTCCCGCTCATCCGCGCATCGGCGGGGCAGGCTGATCAAGGCGCAGCAAGGGGCCGCAGCCACTTTCAGTGAGGCGGCCCTGTGGGAGCGACCCTGTGGAGCCACCTTGTGGGAGCGGCGGCCTTGCCGCGATTGATGTCGCGATGATCGTTGATCAACGCGCCGATCGCGGCAAGGCCGCCGCTCCCACAGGTGAAGCTGCTCACAGGTGATGCTGCCCACAGGCCGCTTCCACAGCGTCCTGACCTGAAGATTCTGATCCCCCAGGCGCTACTTCGCGCGCTTGAGGATGCCGATAGGCGGTGCCCAGCTTTCGGTGGGAGACTTTTTGCTGGTGACCAGTGTCAGCTGGGAGGGCGCGAACACGTTGGCGTTGTGCGTCACCGGGGTGGTGATGAGATATTGCGCGCGGGTGGCGCCAAGGAAGCGGCCGACGCGGTCGATGTTGGCGACGTCCAGGTGGGCGAACGGCTCGTCGATGAACACGAAGCCGCCGGGGCGGGTGTCGTCCATCAGCAGTGCGATCAGCAGGATCAGCGACTTCATCACCTGCTGGCCGCCGGATGCTTCGCCGTCATTCAGGCCGACCGCGCCCTTGCGGTCGAAGTCGAAACTCACGTCCAGTCCGGCCTGGGCGAGCGCCAGATCGTCGTTGTCCAGCGGCGGTGCGCCGCAGTCCACGCCCACGTTGGCCAGTTCGCCCAGCGCGCGCAGGTTCTTGCCGTACTGACGCACGGTGGCGCGCAGTTTGGCGATGTAGGCGGCGCGGGCGTCGTCAGTGTGACGGCGGGCGGTGGCGCAGTAACCCTGGCGGCTGGCGTAGTCCTGTTCGCGCCGCGCAAGATCATCCTTCAGCCGGTCGCGCAGCGTGAGCGCCGACGGGTCGGTGACCCAGTCGCCAGTCGCCAGAAGGTCACGCAGCCGACCCAGTTCGCGCCGCGCGGCGCGGGCGTCGCCGTAGCGTTCGGTCAGCTGGGCCAGTTCGCGCGGGTCGAGCCAGTGCGCCGGCATGCCGCGGCGGCGGGCGCGCAGCGCCACCAGTCGCTGCGCCTGTTCGGTGCGACGCGGCGTCAGTTGCTGTGTCAGATCGCGCAAGCGCGTACCCACTGCATTCAACTCGCGGCGGCGACGGTCGATTTCGGTGTCGATGCCGGTCAGGTTTTCGCGCAGGCGCTCGACCTCGCGCAGCGCGGCATCGCGCGCGGTGAGGGTCTGGTCGTTGCTCGAACGCGCACCGGGCAGTGCCGCCCGGGCCTGCGCAAATTCGTTGCTGCGCAGGGCCAGCAGGCTGGCCGATTGCAGGCCGAGCAGGCGGGCGCGCAGCGCGCTCACCTGTTCGCGTGCCCGGTCCAGCTCGGGGCTGAGCGCGCGGCGCGCGGCATCGAGTCCGGCGATGTCGCGGCTCAATTGCTCGATGCGCGCCTGCCGGGCCAGTTCGCCGAAGTGGAATTCGGCCGGGCGGCCGAGGTGACGGGCACCGCGGCGCTCGCGGTGATAGCCGTCGCGGGTGATCCATTCGGTGTCGCGCGGCAGGTGACGCGCGGCATCGGCGCTGTCCACGCGCTGCATGCGGCCCAGCAGGTCGGCGAGCCAGCGCGGCACCGCGGCGGCAAAGCGCACCACTTCGGCCAGCGAGCCGGCACGCGGTGCGGCCGCGGTTTCGCGTTCGGCGACGATGAAGTGGCGAAAGCGCGCCTGTTCGCCCAGCGCCCAGGCCGCGTGACGGTCGTCCTCGCGTTCCAGCAGCACGAGGTGGCGGTATGGTCGCAGCACGGCTTCCAGCGCGGCCTGCCAGGCGACGTCGGTCACCTCGACCACGTCGGACAGCACGCAGTGCGCGATGCCGGCGTCGTCCAGATTCGCCCGGAAGGCGCTCACCTCGGCGTCGCCCGGCGCGCCGCGTCGTTCCTGTGCGGCGCGCAGTTGTTCGGCCTTGTCTTCGAACTGCGCCACCAGCATGCGCTCCTCGCCCGCCAGTTTCGTCGCCAGCGCTTCGGCTGCGGCGTGCTCGGCTTCCAGCGTCAGCGCATCGGCGCCATGTTCGCTGGCCACCCGCTCGCGCAGCTTGCGTTCTTCCTCGAGCAGCCGCTCGACGTCGCGCAGCGCATCGTGGGCGGCCAGCTGGCGGGCTTCCGCCTGCTGCGCGTCGGCGCGCACCTCGGCCAGTGCGGCGACGGCCGCTTCGCGTTCGGCCGTCACGGCGGCAAGCCGGTCCGAAAGCGTGGCCTGTTCGCGGCCGAGCCAGCGCAGGTCATCGCGCAACCGGGCGAGGTCGCCGCGCTCGTTCGACATGTCGCGCGTCAGTTCGGCGACTTCGAGCCGCGGCACGATTTCGGTTTCCAGCGCCAGCACCTCGTCGGCGTGCTGCTTCCACTGCCGGTAGTTGTCGGCTTCGAGGCGCTTGGCTTCGGCCTGTGCGCGCAGCCGTTCGAGGTCGAGGCCGATGCCTTCGAGTTCGCGTTCGGCGCCTTTCTGTTCCTCGCGCGCGGCCTGGTAGTTGTCCAGCACCTCCTTGTCGCCGAACACGTCGAACACCAGGTCGAGCAGGGCGCGCGGCGAGTATTCGCACAGCTTGTCGGTGTCGCCCTGTTCCAGCGACAGCACCTTGGCGATGGCCGGCGTCAGCCCGCCCCAGGCGAGGCGGTTCTGGTAGTCGCGCAGGCCGGTCCATTCGCCACCGGATTCCAGCGTTTCGATCGCGACATTGCCGTCGAGGATGGCGTAGTCGCGCGTCCAGTCGCCGCCGGCGCGCTTGATGCGGCAGGCCAGCGTCACTTCATCATGGATGCACGGAAAGAACGGCCGCTTGCCGGTGCCGCTCGCCACGTTGGCCACGACGGCGCGTATCCATGCGTAGTCGTGATCGCCGCGCCGCACGTAGCGGCGGAAGTCGCGCTTGCCGGAACAGCGCAGCGCGAACAGCGTGCGCAGCGCATCAAGCAGCGTGGTCTTGCCCGAGCCATTCGGCCCGACGATGGTGATGATCTGTGCATCGAGCGGCAGCGTGAAGCGCCGCCAGAAATCCCAATGCACCAGTTCGAGTTGCTTGATGTGGAACATGGGTGGCTCGTCAGCGTGCGTGAGAAGTGTGCGGGAGCGGGCTGTGGCAGCGATGGTGCCCGTGATCAGCCGCCTGCCGATGATCGACTGGCGTATCGCGGGCAGGGCGCGCGCCGGCCAGGGACGGGCGCATCATGCTTCGGCCTCGTCGTCGTCCGCCGCGGCGGCCAGTTCGAAGGCGTTGGCTTCGGGCATGGCGTGGCCGGCGCCGGTGAGCACGTCGGCCAGCGTGCCGTGGATGACGCGGTCGGCCAGGATGCGGTAGTCGAGCAGCACGTCGAGCAGCGGGCCTTCGAACACCAGACCGTTGCGTCGCTCGATGAATCCGAGACGCGACAGCTTGCCGAGTGTGAATCTGAGCTTCGTGATGCCACCAAGCCGGGCACCGAAGTCTGCCACCAGCGACGCTTCGGTGAGTGCGCCCGATACCGCATCGCCGTGCTCGACCGGCTGTTCGGCGCCGAACATGTCGTCCTGCCCTTCGTCGTTCAGTGCGCGTCGGCTGACCTGGCGTTCGCGCTTGGGCAGCACGATCAGCGACCAGATCACCATCAGCCAGGCCAGTTCGTCGCGCATCAGCCCGACATTGCTGGCGGCGTATTCGCGTGTCTGGCCGAACACCGGCTCGCGCATGTCGTCGGCGATGCCGACCGCAATGTGTGCGGCATAGGGATTGTCGAACAGCTGCAGGCCGACTGCGGCCAGCCGCTGGTCGAGCGCGTGGCGGAAGCCGTCATCGACCAGGGCGCGGCGCGCCAGCCGGTCTGTGCGCGGCATCGAGCGGTGCGCCAGCAGGCGCGCGGTCAGGGTGCGAAGTTCTGTTTCCATGTCGGTCAGCTCAAGGGACGTGCCGCGAATGAACGCGGGACGATCCGGTCAGGGCGGATGAAACACGCGGCAAGGTCGCCGCGTTCCGTTTTGGCTGCGACCATCCGGCGCGCAGACGCTTCACGACGCGCTCCGCGGCAGCACTTCGCCGACCGTGATCGCGGCGATGTCCTCGTCGGCCAGCGGCTGCAGGTCTTCGGTGAAACGCACATCGATGGCCAGACGCAGGAAGTCGGCGACCGGGCCTTCACCGGCTTCCACCGCCGGGTCGCCACCGGAACCGGCGTCGCGCAGCAGCGCGAGCAGTGACATGCGGTAGGACGCCTGCGCGAAGCCGCTGCCGGGGATCACCTCGGCCAGCGCCGCCGGACCGGCCAGCGCGCCGAGTCGATGCGCGAATCGTTCGAGCAGGTGCAGGTCTTCCGCGGGCGGTGCCGCGGCAACCGGTGCGTCGTCGGGCGCCGGCAGCGCCGTATCGGTTTCGCTGACCGGCGCGGCGGACAAGGTCGGTTCGGCGCGGTCCAGCAGTTCGTGGTCGCCAGCCAGCAGGGTGAGGTCGGGGCAGGGCGCGAGTGCGTCGGCGGCCAGCGCCGCGAGCGCCGCGCTGTCGAGCCGGCGCAGCCAGCCGGCGACGTCCGACGACGAAATGCCCGAGCCGCCGAGCGTCACGCGCTGCGACTCGATCTTGTTCAGCGCGCGCTGGAACGACGCGTCGACCCGGGCCAGGCGTGACTGCGCCAGGCCGATGCGCTGTGCCAGACGGGCACGCTCGAACGGCAGGTCGTCATCGGCGAGCAGGTCGCGCAGCAGCGCGGTGCCCCGTTCCAGCCAGCGGCCGTTGGCATCCAGACGGCGGCGCGCCGCGATGATGCGGAATTCCGACCCGGAGGCGATTGCGTCCTCGAAGTGCAGCGTGAGATCGTTCAGCTTGCCCAGCAGGTGCTGCAGTGCGTCGCCGGTGTCGCCGTCGACCGCCTGCAAACCGGCGATCTGTGCGGTCAGGAAGCCCAGCTCCACATCTTCGTCGCCGGACAGTTCGAGCAGCATGGCCAGCGCGGCGCATGCGTTGCGGCCGATGTCGGACAACTGGTACTGGCTGTCCGCGACGCGCAGCAACGCGTGGTCGCGCAGGCGGCGCAACACGGTTTCGAGCTTGACCGGGTCGATGAAGGCGAAGCGTGCGCGCAGCGCCTCGGGCGACCAGCGCGGCGCGTCGGCGGTGCGGCCGATTTCGCCCAGCACCAGCACGCGCAACAGCACCTCGGCTTCCGAGCCGTGAAACAGCGTCGTGAAGGCGGACAGCAGGGGCCGGGCGCGCACCAGCCGGTCAAGTTCCGGCAGGTCGCCGGGGCTGACGCCGGGCGAGAGAAAATCGGCGAAGTCCACCGCAGGATCGACCCGGAATTCGCCCGCGCTCACCGGTACAGCTCCAGTCTTGCGAGGCGCGCCTCGATGTCGTCGATCACGGCCTTGTAGGCAGGGGCATCGACGCCACCGTAGCGCCGGCGAAATTCAGCTTCCGGCATGAATTCGGGCAGGCCGTCGAGCGGCGGCAGCACGTCGTCGACCGGCAGACCGGCCGCAAAGCGCTGCGCGATGTTGCCGCGGCCCGCGGCAATCTGCTCGCCCAGCCGCGTGCCGGCACGGTCGGCCAGCAGGTCGGTGAAGGAAAAGCCGCTGCCGATGCGGGCATCGCTCACTTCTTTCGACAGACCGATGGCGTCGGCCCAGGCGGCACCCGCGTGCAGGGCGAGCAGCGCGGAGCCGACATAGTGTTGCGACAGATCCTCCCGGCCGCGCAGGGTCAGGCTCAGCCGCGGCACGCGCAACCATTCGGCGGCCTGCGGCACTACATCGCGCGGATGGCGGCCATTGACGAACAGCGCCAGCGCGAGCACGGCCGACCGTTGTTCCGCCTGCGCGTCGCCGTCGCCGGAGCGCAGTTCGGCCAGCGCAAACAGCGCCTGCATGGCGCGCAGCAATTCGCTGTCGCCATCCTTGCGCATGCCCACGACGACCTTCACCAGTGCCTCGTGATAGAAGCCGAGCCTTTCCGCTTCGCCAGCCGGCAACATCGACTGCACGCCTTCCTTCCACAGTTCGGTCGACCAGACGTAGTTCAGCGCGATGCCCGCCGGGCTGATCTGCACCTGGTCGAGCAGATCGACGAAACGCTGCGGATCGATGCCTACGCCGGCCATTTCGAGCGCCTTCGGCACGGCTCGGCGCACCAGCGGCTGCGCAATGAAGTCGGGCACGGTGAGCTGGCCGATGCGCAGGGTGTCGAGTTCAGGCTGGCCGGTGTCGGACACCGCCACGCGCGCCTGCACATTGACCCAGCGTGATGCGGCCGGCAGTTCGACGCTGGCGGCGATGTTCATTCCGCCGGCGTCCGGCTGCAGATCGAGGCGGGTCGCCGGCAGCCGGCGTCCCGCTTCCTGCGCCAGCAGCTTCAGGTCAGCCGTGCCGAGCCGGATTTCGCTGCGCTGGCCGGTACGCAGGCGGCGCGGGTCGTTCAGGGCGAGCTGCTGCAGCAGCTTTTCGGCGTCGGCCGGCGCCACCACCGGTGGCTCGGGCAGTGCCGGGTTGGCATCGAGCATCAGCGACACCGCACCGATCACCGCGGCCAGCGCAAGCAGCAGCGACAGCGGCACCCCCCACAGCAGGAACTTCAGCAACTTCACACGCCCTGCTTCAGGCTGGCCTGGATGAAGCCGTCGAGGTCGCCGTCGAGCACGCCCTGCGTGTTGCCCACTTCGTAATTGGTGCGCAGATCCTTGATGCGGCTCTGGTCGAGTACGTAGGAGCGGATCTGGTGACCCCAGCCGATGTCGGTCTTGGAATCTTCCAGCGCCTGCTGCTCGCTCTGCCGCTTGCGCAGTTCGGCCTCATACAGGCGCGACTTCAGCATGGCCATCGCCTCGGCGCGGTTGCGGTGCTGGCTGCGGTCGCTCTGGCACTGCACGACGATGCCGGACGGCAGGTGCGTGATGCGGATCGCCGAGTCGGTCTTGTTGATGTGCTGGCCGCCGGCGCCCGACGCGCGGAAGGTATCGACCCGCAGGTCGGCCGGATTGATTTCGATCTCGATCGAGTCGTCCGCTTCCGGATAGACGAACACGCTGGAAAAACTGGTGTGCCGGCGCGCGCCGGAATCGAACGGGCTCTTGCGCACCAGCCGGTGGATACCGGTTTCGGTGCGCAGCGTGCCGTAGGCGTATTCGGCGGTCACCTTGATGGTGGCGCTCTTGATGCCGGCCACGTCGCCTTCCGATTCTTCCATCACTTCGACGTCGAAGCCCTTGCGCTCGCAGTACTTCACGTACATGCGCAGCAGCATCGATGCCCAGTCCTGCGCTTCGGTGCCGCCGGCGCCGGCCTGGATTTCCAGGAAGCAGGGATTCGGGTCCTGCGGGTTGTTGAACATGCGGCGGAATTCGAGTCCGGCCACATCGGCTTCGACCTTCGCCTTGTCGGCTTCGATCGCCACCACGGTGTCTTCATCGGCTTCCTCGCGGGCCAGTTCGAACAGTTCGCTGGCGTCGGCAAGCCGCGCGTCAATCGATTCGATGGCGCGCACGACCGCTTCCAGCGTGTGCTTTTCCTTGCCCAGTTCCTGGGCGCGCGCCGTGTCGCTCCAGATGCCCGGATCTTCCAGCGCGCGTTCTACCTCTTCGAGCCGCGATGCCTTGGCATCGAAGTCAAAGGTACCTCCGCAGTTCGCCGGCCCGCGACTGCAGGTCGGTCAGATGATTGGCGATGGCGTTGAGACGTTCTGCTTCCATGATGTGCGGGCCCGGAATACGGAAAACCGGTGATTGTACCGGCTGCAGCGGCCGGGCACGGTGCGCAGGCCCATGGCAGGCGTGCGGCGCGCTGTTCGCCCTCGCCGGGCCGTGGGTGTGCCGGGACGATTTCCCTTGTAACGCGGGGTGGCGGTGCGACACCGTAGCGGGAGGTTTTCCCGGTCGGCGGCGGCGCATCCGCGTCGCCCGCAGCCCCCGATTGGCGGATTTCCTGAACCGAAGGCCGCTCGACGGTCTCTATACTGCAGCGCTTCGATCACGTCGTCCCTGCGCCTGGCACGCGCGTTGGGGTTCGATGCGGCCGACGGCAGTCCAATAAGAATGAATCAAGGAGGAAGCCCCATGAAAACGATGACCCCGCCGATGATCGCAGCGCGCAGCCTGTGGTCTGCCGCACTTCTTTCGATGTTTGCCGGTGCCGGTCTGGCGCAGGCAGAGGGCACCGCCTACGTGAGCAATCAGGAAGGCGGCATTTCGATCATCGATCTGGCGAAGATGCAGGTGACCGGCGAATACGCGGTCGGCGGCAAGGTGCCGCGCGGCCTCGGCGTCACCGACGACGGCAAGACGCTGGTAGTCGCGGTGCGTGAAACCGGTGATGTTGCGCTGATCGACACGGCCAGCGGCAAGATCATCAAGCGCGTCAGGATCGGCAAGAACCCGGAATTCGTGCGCGTGCGCGGAGACATGGCATTCGTGTCCTTCGAGCCGACCTCGAAGCTCGGGCCGCCGCCCAAGCCGGGTGCGGAAAAGAAGGAAGAAAAGAAGGACGGTGGCAAGGAAGGTGGCCACGGCCATGATGACGACGACGATGACGAGGACCGGGAGCCGGCACAGGTCGCCGTGGTTGATCTGAAGGCCGGCAAGGTGGTGCGCAACATCGTTGGCGGCCCGGAGACGGAAGGCATCGAGTTTTCGCCCGACGGCAAGAGCCTCGTGGTCACCAACGAAGCCGACAACACGCTGACACTGCACGACATCAAGTCGGGCAAGCTGGTGAAGAAGGTCGATGTCGAAAAGTACGGTGCCCGCCCGCGTGGCATCAAGCTGTCGCCGGATGGCAAGACCTATATCGCCACGCTGGAATTCGGCAACAACTTCCTGGTGCTGGACGACAAGCTCACGCCGATCAAGACCGTCGCGACCGGCCAGACACCTTATGGCGTGGCCTTTGACCGCAAGGGCGAGCGGCTGTATGTCGCCACCGCGCGGGCCCAGGCGCTCGAAGTGTTCGACGCGAAAACCTTCGCCAGGATCAAGGATGTGCCGCTCGTCGCCGAGCGCTGCTGGCACTTCACCTTCACACCGGACGAAAAGCACATCCTGGTGGCGTGCGGCCGCTCGAATCAACTCGTGGTCGTAGACGTGGCAAAACTCGAAGTCACCGCCCGGATCGAGGACAAGAAACTGCCCTGGGGTGTGGTGACCTGGCCGCGTGCGATGGGCAGCCTGGATCAGCCCTGAAAGTCGCGGTGTGCGGAGAGTGAAAAGCCCTGCCTGCGCCGGTCAGTATCCGGCGCAGGCGGGCGTGCATTCGCGGTCGCCTGTGGTAAGGCACCGCGACCGCGCAGGCCGGTAAGGCCTGCGGGCTTGATGCGCGGTGTCAGGGGGCATCCCGGGCGGGATGTCCCCGGTTGTTCAGCCGTCGATCGACGCGCGCAGCGCAGCCAGCGATTCGAGGACGGACTCGGGTTTCTGGCTCGCCGGAATGTCGGCGAAGCAGAACTGACCGGCTTCGAGAACCGGCAGCGCCGTACCGCTCCACAGCGCCTGACTGACATCGACGCCGGTCGACGACGGTGCCGGCACGCGCAGGCTCGGCGAAATCACGGCATCGAAATCGGCCAGTGCAGGCGAGGGCAGCAGGGCATCGCCCTGCGGGCGCAGCGCGATGGACCAGCGATAGTGCTTCGCGACATTGATCAGCGGACGATAGCGTTCGACGTCGGTGTCGCCCATGCGGGCGTCGTCCGGATGTTCCTCCAGCAGGATGCCGCCGACCGGGTGAGCGGACACCGAACGGATCAGATCCGCCATGTACATGGCCGCATCTTCGATGCCGTCCGGATCCAGTTCGATGTCGGTGCGGCCTGCCAGCTCGTTGGCGTGAAACAGCCAGTGCTTGGGCGAGGGCATCGACAGCACCAGCGGCGTCTGGCCGCGCAGATTGGCGATGACCGCCTCGACGATCTCCGCCAGCAGCAGGCGCGGCTCGTCCTGCTCCAGCAGCTTGCGCAGCGGAAAGGAGAGCCGCTTCTTCGACCCGAGTTCGGCGCGCACCTCCGGGTGACGCACCAGCCATGAATCGAACAGCTCGCCGACCTCCACCACGGCCACGTCGGGCCGCAGCAGCCCCTGGGCCTGCGAGAAGTACGCCAGATACTGGGCACCGCTGAGCCAGGGATCGCCGCCTTCACCCAGCAGCAGTCGCCGGGTGTAGGCGGAGGACTTCAACCAGACCTTGAGGCCGCTTCCGCCTTGCTGACCGGGCAGGATGTCGGCGAGGCGCTGACTCATTGCTTGTCGCTCCCCATCGCACCCAGCGCAGCCAGACGGGCTTCCAGTTCGGCGATCCGCACGTCCTTCGGGTGCACCATATAGTTCGGGCGCGGCGTGTTGGCGTCGCGGAACTTGTCGGCGCTGCCCATGTAGAGCTTGGTGATGTCGTCGCCCCAGCAGCCGAAATACTGCAGATGCGTCGGCGGCGTCGGCTTGTTCCAGCTCTTGATGAATTCGGCGTACGGCACGCTGCGGGCGATCCGCGCCTTGCGTTCGGCATCGCGCGCGGCGTCGGTCGCTTCCTGGTTGATGGCCAGCGTCACCGGGTCGAACTTCACCTTGTACAGGCGCTCTGCAACCCCCGGCGAGATCAGGCCTTCCTCGATGTCGCGGATGACCCCGGCCGGATCGCGCTCCAGCAGGTCACCGTAACCGGCGCCGGCACCCTGCGAAATCATGAACAGCTCGCCGCGCTTCGAAATTTCGAAGCCCATGCCCATGTGATGGGTGGTGTAGGCGGCACCTTCGAACGGGCGCTCGTTCATGATTTCCTCGATCGAGTGCTTGAACTTCTCCGGCTCGTTGAGCAGGACGTCGTAGACATCCACGCCCTTGACCTTCGACAGCGGATAGCAGCCGCAGGCGTAGCCGCCGAAAAGACCCTGGATCGGCGGAATCTTCGCGCCCTGGGTGGTGGTCATGAAGCCCCACTGTTCGGAATCCTTGGTCGCCACGATCATCGTGTAGCCCTGGCCGCCGCGGTACTTGCCCGGGGCGATGGCATCACGCGTCATCTTCTTCGACACCAGCTGCAGGAAGGGCACGTCTTCCTCGTTCAGCTCCTGCTCGCCGATGTCCGCCATGGTGGCGAAGATCGGGGCGAGGGCATGCTCGCCGTCGGTGTCGGAACGGGCGCCGCCGCCCATGCCGTTCAGGTCGGCACACAGGTTGCCCAGCGTTTCGCCGTGCTGGCTGACTCCACCCCAGATGAAGGTGTTGATCATGTTGAAGGTCGGCGCATGCACCTTGGTGTACTTCTCCGGGCAGCTGTAGAGGAACTTGGCCACGGCGTGCTGACCGGCGGTGAAGCCGGTGAAGATGGACATCAGTGACTGCGAGTTCGGCGCGTCATACGACGAATTGACGATGGAGTGCGGATCGGTGATCACCTCGATCGGTGCGAACGCCGCCTGGCCGCGCGGCAGGTCCGGCCACACGTAGCACAGGAAGCACTGCGCCAGCATGCCCTTCAAGCCGGCCAGGATGGTGTTGGTGGCGCGGTTGGTGAATTCCGGGCTGGAGCCGCGGAAGTCGAAGATCAGCCGGTCGCCGGTCTTGGTCAGCTTGCAGTTGATCTTCACCACGCAGTTCTCGCGCAGCGTCGAGTCCTGAATGATGTAGGTGCGCACCGTCATGTCGGGCCACTCGCTGACCCGGCGCTTTACTTCGGCACGGACGTTTTCCATCGTCGTGCGCAGCGTCGCGACCAAAGCTTCCGGACCGTCGCTGTTCAGCGTTTCCTCGATGCGCTGCTTGATGCGCAGGCAGGCGAACAGCTTCACCTTCATGTCTTCGTACTGCAGCTTGGGCTCGCGCACCGAGTTCTGCAGGAAGGTCAGGATGTCGCGCTTGATCTGGTAGTTCTCGACCACCTTGAACGGGCACATCTTGAGGCCTTCGTCGGACGGGCTTTCGGCCATCGAAGGCATGCCGCCCGGCTCGATCGCGCCGTTCTCGCCCTCATGCACGGTGGACGCCACCCAGCACACCAGCTTGCCCTTGTGGAAGATGGGCAGGATCATCGACTGGTCGGTGTTGTGGACGTTGCCGTAACGCGAGTCGTTGTGGATGAAGCCGTCGCCGTCGCGTACGCCCACCGTCGGCTCGTTCACCCAGTTCTTGATGATGAACTTGATCGGGTGGTGCACCAGCGCCGAGAAAATCAGCACGCCGCCGGCGCTGGCGATCGCCAGGTCACCGGACGCGGAATACACGCCGGTGATGATGTCGCCCCACTTGGCGCCGGGTGCGGCACCCATCTGCTCGACCATTTCGTAGCCTTCGTCGCAGCCCGCCTGGATGCGGTCGCGGATCTTGGCCACGGTGTGCGCGTCGCTGATGGTCTTCATCGCGGCGTCTTCTTCGGCGCTGCGCGGCATCAGATCATGGTTCTGCATGATTTCCGGGTCAGGGCCCAGAAACAGCGTGGTGTCGTTCAGGAACTTCTTGATCAGCGCAACTTCTTCGGCGCTCGGCATTTTCGGTGCCACCTTCGTGCTTGTCTCGCTCATTTTCAATCCTGTCATCTGTATGGGTTTGATCGGGATGCCCGCGCGTTCAGCCGCGCAGGAACCAGGACGCACCCTGTTTCGCGGCCACGAAGGTCCAGCCCGGATCCACCAGGAAGGTCGTGACTTCGGAGGCGATGATGGCCGGGCCGGCGATCTGCATGCCGGGCTCGATCGCATCGCGGCTCCATACCGGGGTATCGAAGGCACTTTCGTGGCCCACGAACCAGCACTTGCGGCGGCTGGCCGGGGCGGGCGCAGCCGTACGCGCTTCAGCAGGTACCGGCTTGATGTTCTCGAACTTCACCGTTTCGTGGCGCACGAAGGCGGCGACCCGGATGGTGTTGATGCGGATGCCCGCTTCCGGCGCCTGCGAGCCTTCGCCGAAGCGCTTGCCGTAGTCGTTGGAGAATTGCGTGATGATGGCCATCACGTCGCTCACGCCATGCACTTCATGCTGCGGGATGACGGCGGTGGTCTGCACCAGCTGGTTGCCGTAGCGCATGTCCAGCTCGAGGCTGTGGCAGACGTCCTCACGCGGCACGCCCTGGCGCTGCAGATCCTGGGTGCCCAGTTCCTTCAGCTCGGCCACGATGGAATTGAAGCGGGCGTAGTCGTCGAACAGGTGACGCGTGTTCGAGTCGTACAGCACCATGTAGAGCGACTGTTCGTGGATGTGCAGCTGGTGCATGTTGCCGGCACCGACCGCCGAGAACACCGAACTGAGCGGCGGCGCAAGGATCTTGTCGATGCTCAGGTTCTGCGCGATGCCGCAGCAGTGCAGCGGACCGTTTCCACCGTAGGCCAGCATGGTGAATTCCTTCGGGTCGTAGCCCCGGGCGCGCAGTTCGGTGAACAGGCCGTTGGCCATGTTGGCATCGACCTTCTCGCGAATCAACAGCGCTGCTTCGATCACCTCACAGTCGAGGTCGTCGCACAGCGCGTCTTCGATGGCCGCCTTGGCACGACGCGGATTCAGCGGAATCGAGCCACCGGCGTAGTTGGCCGGGTCGAGATAGCCGAGCAGCAGGTCGGCGTCGGTCACGGTCGGATTCATGCCGCCGCGGTCGTAGCAGGCCGGGCCGGGGTCAGAGCCGGCCGACTCCGGACCGCACTTCACCGTGTTGTACATGCGGTCGTAGCTGGCGATCGAACCGCCACCGGCGCCCAGCGTGACCAGGTGAACCATCGGCACGGACACCAGCCAGCGGTCGATGACCGGGTTGAAGTCATAGTGCTTGATGCCGCCTTCGACCACGATGCCGATGTCGTAGCTGGTGCCGCCCATGTCGGTCGCCACCACATTGCCCAGGTCGCACTGCATGGCCAGGTGTTCCGACGCCGCGATGCCCGACACCGGGCCGGAGTGGATGGTCTGCAGCGCGTCGGTCGAATTCAGCTGTGCCATGCCGCCGGAGTTGTGGATCACCAGCATCGGCTTTTCATACTTGTGGGCGCGCAGGTTCTGCTCGAGCGCCGACAGCGCGTGATACATGGTCGAGTGCAGGTAGCCATCGATGACGGCCGAGGTGGCGCGCACGTACTCGCCCTTGCGGCCGGCTACCTGGTGCGACAGGATGATCGGGATCGCGCCGAGCAGGTGCGACGGATATTCCTCGAGCAGGATTTCTTCGATGCGCTGCTCGTTCACCGGGTTGACCACCGAATTCACCAGTGCCACGACGATGATTTCGGCGCCGCGGTCCACCAGTTCGCGGATCTGCGTGCGCACGTCTTCTTCGTCGAGCGGCATGACCTGCTCGCCCTGGAAGTCGAGGCGTTCGCGCACGCCGCGGATCATGTGTGCCAGCACCAGCGGCTCGGGGCGCTGCGCGTTCGGCAGATCCTGCTGACCGAGGTTGTCCAGACCTTCGCCGTAGCCGCGGGCGCGGCTCAGCGGCACCGTCGCTTCGAAGCCGGCGGTCACCAGCATGCCGATCTTCGGGCCCTTGTGTTCGATCAGGGCATTGGTGCCCAGCGTCGTGGCGTAACGGACCGAATCGACCTGGGACAGGATTTCTTCCAGTTCCAGACCGAGCACGTGATAGGCCTTGCTCAGCGCTTCGTTGAAGCCCAGTGCAAGGTTGTGGTGGGTGGTCAGGGCCTTGGCCTCGATGTGCTTGCCGTCCCACACCACGAAACAATCGGTGAATGTGCCACCGATATCAACTGATACGCGCCTCATGCTATCTCCTCAATTCGTTCGTACTGGCGTGCGGCGCCCCTGCGGGTCCGCACGCCGGCAAACCATCCGGGCTCAGTGGCCGTGTCCCTTGTCCGCAGCGACTGCGGGGCCGACGACCGGCGTCTTCTGCTCGCCGCGGCTGGCCCACTGGGCCTTGAGTGCGGGCAGGTCGGGTTCCATGTCGTACAGCGGCGGATGGCCGGGGATGGCGTATTCGGTTTCCACCTGCGTGCCGCAGGACGGGCAGCAGAATTCGAGGATGCGCACCCATTCCGGATCGGGGCTGAAGGTGAAGCGGTACTTTTCCGGGTCGAGGATGGGCGGATGGATTTCGCGCGGGTCACGGTTGTGCACCAGCAGACCTTCCTTGTAGCTCTTCGTGGCCGAGCCGATCACGTGGTCGCACACGCGGCATTCCCAGTTCTCGGTGTCCAGGTCGATGCGCAGATATTCGGTCATCAGTACTTTCATTTGTTTCAGCCCTTCCTGTTCAGCATGATGTCGCCCGCGTCGCTGATGACGAAACTCCAGCCATCGAGCACCCGGCAGGTAAAGTAGTCTTCTTCGAGAATGGCCGGTCCGGCGGCCTGGTCGCCCGCCTTGAGCTGGCTCAGCTTGTAGACCGGCACGTCGACGCGTCCCTTGTCGCGGATCAGCACCTTGCGTGTGCCGTCGGCCCTGGCGGCGCCCCCTGCGACGAAGCGTGCCGTGTCGGCAGCGCTGGTGCGCAGCGACTTCACCGCCCTGAGCTGCAGTTCAACCGCGACGGCACTGGCCAGCGCGGCGGGCAGGGTGGGCGTGCCGGAGATCGCGTGCGTGCTTTCGCTGCCGTCGCTGTTCTCGCCCACCAGCCAGGCTTCGACGTCGTATTCGCCGGCGCCGAAGCCTTCGGCGAACATGTCGCGCGACGCCTTGACCTTCAGCGCTTCCAGCGCCGCGCCCAGTGCCTTGTCGCTGCGGTCGTTGAGCGCCACGGCGTAGCGCTGCGAGATATCGCAGGAGCCGATGCCGAAGGCGCTGAACACGGCGGCCAGCTTCGGCACGGCCACCTTGTCGATGCCGGCCTTTTCGGCGACGCCGCAGGCATTCAGCGGGCCTGCGCCACCGAAGGCCAGCATCACGGTGTTCTTCGAAATCTTCGTGAAGCGGTGCAGTTCGACGGCGATCTTGTCTTCGTAGGCGTGTTCCATCTTGAGCAGCGCTTCGTCGAGACCGACGCCGAGCGGTTCGGCGATCCTGACCTGCACAGCCGTCGCGGCGCGGTCCAGATCGAGCGCCATGCCGCCGCCGAAGTAGGACTTCGGATCGAACAGGCCGCTGAGCAGGCTGGCGTCAGTGATGGTGGCTTCCTTGCCGCCACGGCCGAATGCAGCCGGTCCGGGCACGGCGCCGACGCTTTCCGGGCCGATGACGACGCGGCCGTTCACCACCTTGATGATGGAACTGCCACCGGCGCCCGCGCTCATGATTTCGCACAGCGGGAAGGACACGCTGATGCCTTCCACGTGACCGCGCTGGACCTCGGCAACCTTGCCGTCCAGGCACTGGCCGATGTCGGTCGTCGTGCCGCCGACGTCGATGCCGACCACGTCCGACAGCCCGTACAGCCGGGCGAAGGACTTCATGCCCTCCATGCCGCCGCGCGGGCCCGAACTGTAGGTCTTGATCGCCACGGTCTTGGCCACGCGCGACGCGTCGCCGTCATTGCGGAAAATCAGCAGAGGGTTCTTGGTGCGGTAGTCACGCAGGCGTTTTTCCGCATTGAACAGGAAGGCTTCCATCGCCGGATGGAGGAAGGAATTGATCAGCGAGGTCCAGGTGCGGCGGACCATGTCGCGGTCGGTGGACAGGTCGCTGCCGTACAGGATGGGCACCGCGCCGAGCAGGTGGCGCGGGTACTTGCGCAGCGCCACCTTCTTGAAGCAGGTTTCCACCGCCATGAAGTCGGCGCCGTCGAAGCTCACGACGAGGCGGCTGGCCCCCATCGCGGTCAGCTTGTTGATCGCCTTGACCACTTCGATTTCTGCATTGGCGCCGGTGACGTCCGCACCGTCGAGGAACACCACGCGATCACCAACCAGCGCTTCGTACACTTCCGGGTCATGCTCGGCCAGACGGACCGGCAGGTCACGCGACTTGCCGTCGACAATCAGTCCAAGACGCGGGCCCTTGCGTTCGCAGATGGCATTCGTGCCCTGCGTGGTCGAGTAGCGGATCAGGTCCACTTCTTCGAGCAGACGCTTCACATCCGCTGCGCCGTAGATCACTTCGGACGCTTTCTGAAGACCGTCGAAAAAGCACTTGCTCAGGTCATAGGGTGTCGTGAGCACCTTGGTCTTTTTGACGACGCCGTCCGTCATGATGCAGATATCGGTGAGCGTTCCACCGTTATCGATGTTGATGTGCACTGCCATTCCCCATTCCCTCCCGCCATCCATTCGTGGATCAAGACCGCTTTTAGAAGATCAGAAATCGATACCGACGCCGCACGGCCTGTCCGCGGCTTCGATGTCATCGGCCGGCGGACGGGACCCGTGTGACTCGTGGACTTCCCGACAGCACTAACGCAAGCGCTGTGCCACACGGTGATTTCTTTCAAGTCCTTGATCGATATGGGAACAAAAATGGAGGAGCTACGCGGGGAGCCAGACGATGGTCCGCCAACCGGACGATCGTCCGGCACCTCGGGATTGCTGCGACGCAATATCGACGCCGCTTCGGGTCGGGCTCAGGACAAGCCCCGGGGGACGGATTGCCGCGCGGAAAGGGAAACGGAAAGCCGGGCGGGAGGGCAGGGCGTTCGCGCGGTCGGGCACGTCAGGGCACGTCAGGGCAGCCGGCCTTGTGCTCAGCGGATAAAGCGTTGCAGCACGGCGCGGAAGACCGGCGTGTTCGATTGTTCGAGCCATTCGAACGCCACCATTTCGCGGCTGACGATTTCGGCGCCGTTCTGCTGCATGCGTTGCAGCGCGAGCGCCTTGTCGCGGGCGCGTCGCGAGCCGACCGCATCCTCGACGACGAACACCTGCCGACCCATGGCGAGCCGGTCGAGCACGGTCTGCTGCACGCAGACGTGCGCCTCGGTACCGACGACAACCCATTGTCTGCGTCCGGCTTCGGGTGCGCTGAGCAGTCTGCCTTCGGCAAGCGCCGAGAAGTGCGTCTTCTCGACGATGGTGCCGTCCGGAAAGCGGGCCCGCAGACCGGCTTCGGTCGGCCCGAGGCCGTGCGGATACTGCTCGGTCGCCAGTATCGGCACGCCGATCGCCTGTGCCACATCGACCAACCAGGTCGCGTTCTCGAGAACGGTCCGGCCGTCATCGATGGCGGGCAGCAGGCGTCCCTGCAGATCGATGACCAGAAGTACGGATTCGCGAGGTTTGATGCGCATGCTGGCTTTTTCCTGTTGCGCCGGTCTCCCGCCGTTGCGGGAGGCGGCTGGTGTGCGGGTCAGGCCCGGTCGTCAGTCATCGGTCGGGAGCGCGAGCGGCAGCGGCACCATCACGGCCTGTCCGGGCTGGCTGCAGCCTGCGTCGCAGCAGCGGCCGGGCTGCCGGTTGCGCGTGATCGAACGCTTTTCGTCGGCCAGCACACCGCGATCGAGCAGACGCTCGACCAGATCGACCTTGTCGCCGACCGGGTAGTTGCGCCAGATTTCCTGCTTCAGTGCGGCCGGCGATCCGCCGCCGTGCAGGCTGATCAGCGAATACCAGCCACCCTGGTACGAAGCGGTCAGGTCTTCCATGAAGCGCGCGACCTCGATCCGCTTGTCGTACGGGATGTCCGGATTGGCGCGCAGCACCTCGGCCAGCGTCGCGGCCGTGGCCGGATTGTGGTCTTCGTCCGGGCCGGGCAGGGCGACGATCAGGCCGCCCGACACTTCGTGCGCCAGCCGGTGCATGTCGTAGATCTGGGTGGACAGCAGCAGCTTGCCGATATTGGCGAACACCGGCTCCGGCATGAAAGTGTGCGAGTACGGATCGGCCGCCGCATAGACGCTGGCCGCCACGCCGCAGGCGTAGAAACCTTCGGTGATCTTGATCAGCTCGACCATCGGGTCGCGCAGATTGGCCTTGCGGTCCGGGTCCAGACCGTTGGCTTCGCACATCAGCGCGGCGGCGCCGATCAGCAGATCGCCGAAGCCTGCGCGCGCCGCGATGCAGCTGTGGCGGTGATGGGTGGCGTAGTTGTAGGTGACGGCGCCCGAGTGTTCCCATTCGCCGGCCAGGAACACGCGCTCCCAGGGCACGAACACGCGGTCGAAGATGACCACGCCGGTGGACTGGCCGTAGCGGCGCGAAAACAGCGGCGAGCCGTGTTCGGGTTTCTCGCCCGGGCGCCCGGCGGGTCGGGCGACGATGGTGATGCCTGGCGCGTCGACCGGCACCGCGCAGCACACGGCAAAGTCGGCGTCCGCTTCGGTCATGTTGCGCGACGGCATGACCAGGAACTCATGCATGTAGGGCGCACCGGTGACGATGGCCTTGGTGCCGGAAATGACGATGCCGCGGGCGTTGCGCTCGACGATGTGCAGATAGACGTCCGGATTCGACTGCTGGTGCGGCCGCAGGCTGCGGTCGCCCTTGGCGTCGGTCATCGCGATGCCCAGCGTCAGGTCTTCGTCCTGCACGCGCTGCAGATAGTCGGCGAAGCGGGCGCCGTATTCGGTGTTGCCCCGCGCGTCATCCAGCCGCGCCACCGCCTGACCGATGCCATTGAGTGCGTCATGCGCCAGATAGCGCTGCGCGCAGCCGGTTTCCTGACACAGGATGCGCACCGCTTCGAGCTTGTTCAGCAGGTCGCCGGACGACTCGTTGATGTGCAGCATGCGATTGACCGTGCGGCCGCTGCGCGTCTGCAATGCCGTCATCAGCGGGGCCCTGGCCGGGTCGTGCGCGAAGTCGTAGCTCACTGCGAGCGCGTTGATGCCGGGCTGCAGCGACGGCGCATCGACGACCGAATCGATCCGCTGGCCATCGACGTACACGGTGGGGGCGTACCTGCGCAGGGACTCACGGTAGTCCTGTCCGGTCATCAGCGTGGCGGTGCCGGGTAGCGCGTGCTTGTGCATGGGAAGTGTGGTGTGTTCCATTGATTGAACACTGTTCAAATAATTGCGTCAGGTTAAAATCAGGCCATGGTCACGTCAACCGTAGGGTCACCGGACGACGCGCCGGCGCAGGCTGCACCAAGCGCGCCGCGCGTGCTGCGCGAGGCCGTCATCAACGAAACGCGGCGCATGCTGATTCTTGATGCCGCGCGGTCCGCATTCCTGGAACTGGGGCTCGATGGCGCCAGCCTGCGGGAAATCGCCAAGCGTGCCGGCTACACGCCGGGCGCGCTGTACAGCTACTTCGGCAGCCGTGAGGAAATCTACGCCGCACTGCTCGGCGAGTCGCTGCTGCGTCTGCAGCGCCGTGTGGATGACGCGACGCCAGCGGATAGCGCGCCCGCGACGGATGAGCGTGCCGCGCTGATCGCGTTGCTGCGTGCCCGGGTGATGGCTTTTTTCGACTTCTATCGCGAGCACCCGCAGGACATGGACCTCGGGTTCTATCTGTTCAATGGCGCGCGGCCACGCGGCCTGACCCCGGAACTGAACCGGCAGCTGAACGGCCGGTTGCAGGCCACGCTGCAGCCGATCCAGGACTTGCTGGTCCGGCTCGGTCTGAATGAAGCGGAGGCGCTGATCGAAACCACCGCGATCTTCGCCCACACCGTCGGCCTGCTGATGCTGAACAACACCGGCCGCATCCGCTTGTTCGGGCAGAACGCGCAGGATCTCCTGGAGCGCTATCTCGAGCCGCTGTCTGCGCGCTTCGCCGGCGCCGCCTGACGCCGCTCAGCCGCCGCCGCGAACCGGTGCGGGGCGCGCCGAAAAGCGCCGCGCCTGGACGACCCAGCCATCAGCCTGCAGGCCGCCGGCCTGCGCGACCGGCATTCTCTGCGACAGCCAGCAGCGCGTCGCCATGAAAGGGTTGGCGGCCACCGCGCGCGCGGCGGCTGCCTGCGGCGGAAGATTGGCAAGCATCGTGCGGATGAGGTCGCGCTCGTCTTCACCGATGTCGCGCGTGATGAACACCAGACGCCCGTGGCGATCGTCGAACGGGCCGCCTGCCGGCCACGCGGGCAGGCGCAGCGGCGGGTAGGCCACGTCCTGCACGCACTGGATCACCTGCGGCAGGTCGTCGCCGGCCACATTCATCAAGCCTTTCACCCGCAGCAGACGCGGGCCCCAGGTCTCCAGGATGCGGCCCATGGCCACAGAAAATCCGTACCAGGGAACCGGTGCTTCGAAGCGGACGACGAAGCTCGATACCGAATCGTCGTGGCGCGCCGACGTTGCACGCGCCGGCGCCGGCTGCGCGGTCCAGCGCAGCGGGGCCGCGGCCTGTGCGGCCCGGGCGCTTTCATCGAGGATGCGTTCCTCACCCAGCCACGCCGTCACATCCGGCAGCTTGCCGGCTGTGGAATAGATGCCGCTGCCGAACAGCTGGTCGGGCTCGATCCGCCCGTGGCGCACCTCCAGACGCAGGGCGCCCGGATTGAGCATGTCGAGCCGCGCATCGAGCGCCGTTCGGCTGTCGGCGTCGGCCAGATCGCCCTTGGTGATCAGCAGGCGGTCGGCCATGGCGATCTGGCGCAGCGCCTCCTGATGGCGGTCGATCTGTTCCAGGCCGTGTGTCGCATCGACCGCGGTCAGCACGCTGTCGCACACGAAACGTGCGGCAATGAAGCGCTCTTCCATCAGCGTGTAGATGACCGGCACCGGGTCGGCCAGACCGGTGGTTTCGATGAGCACCCGCGTGACCGGCGGAATTTCGCGCTTCGAACTTCTGAGGTGCAGCTGCTTGAGTGCCGCCACCAGATCGCCCTGCACGCTGCAGCACAGGCAGCCGGAATCGAGCAGCACCGTGGTGTCGTCGAGTCTTTCCACCAGATGGTGGTCGATGCCCACCTCGCCGAATTCGTTGATCAGGACTGCAGTGCCGGCCATCGCCGGATGCTTCATCAGCCGGTTCAGAAGGGTCGTCTTGCCAGCACCGAGAAAGCCGGTCAGCAGGCTCACCGGGATCCTGTCTACCGGGGCGGAACCGGTGCGGGCAGTGGATGGAACACGATAGGTCAAGGGCTTCTCCGAAGGTTCTTTCGGCGCGGGCGATTCCGGGATCCCGGAATCGTCTGGCGCGTTGCAACGGTACTCAAGTCGCGGACCGGGGTGTGCCTGACCGGCGCCGGTGCGGCTTTCGCACAAGCAGCCGATGGCGTGTCCAGTCCGTTTCGGCGACGCATTTCACCTTTGTTATCAATGACCGAACCCCGTTCGTGGCGGTTGCGAGCGTGGTGCAGGCGGTCGTACTTTGGTATAAGGCATCATTGTAGAGGGTCGGGGCCGCGTCGCTCTCGTGTCCGCCTCGGAACACCGACGCACCAAGCAGCCGGTCAGCGGTTCTCGTGGCATCGGTCGCCGCGCACGCGCGCAGCGCAGCGGCGTCACCGGCAGACCTGTGCTCCTCTCCCGTTGCAAGGCGGGGCAGTCCGATCAACCGCATGTGGGCCAGAATGTTCCGGATCGCTGCGGCATTGCCGACGCGTGCCGCTGGACGGCATCTGCAAGACGATGCGCGGATGCGGCGGTGCTTCAGGACAAACCAGGGAGGTGCATGAGTTCGACCACTTCAGCGCAGCTGTTTTCCGAGCCGGAAAACGATCATCAGGTGATGGCGTCGTGGGAGCGTTTCCTGAATGGCGACGAGGGTGGTGCGGATGCCCTGCGCCGCCTGATCGATGATTCATGGCGACGCTGCCAGGGCGCCAGCGTCGATCCGGCGATCTATCAGGCGCCGCCGCCGATCAAGGAAAACTCGCTGCACTCGCTGCAGACCGAATGCAGCGAACTACTGACGGCGAGCACGCCGGTGATGGCTTCGGCGCGTGACTTCCTCGCGGAAACAGGTACGGTCATGGTGCTGACCGACCAGAGCGGCACGATCCTGAATCTCGAAGGCGACATGTCCACGCGTGGCGCCGCCGAGGATGTGCATCTGCTGTCAGGCGCCAACTGGAGCGAACTCGCCTGCGGCACCAACGCGATCGGTACCGCGCTGGCGGTCGGGCACGCCGTGCAGATCCACTCGGCGGAGCACTACTGCGCCGGCATCAAGCGCTGGTCCTGCGCGGCGACCGTGGTGCGCGACCCGTACGACAAGTCCATTCTCGGTGTCGTCGATGTGTCCGCCCTGACCGAGTCCTACAACCGTCTCAGTCTTGCGCTGGTGCTCGCGACGGCAGGCCGCATCGAAAACCGGCTGGCCAAGCTGGAACTGGACATCCGTTACCGCCTGCTCGAAGAGTGCGTCGACCGGCTGTCCAGCCGGACCACCGATGGCGTCATCGTGTTCGACCGTCGCGGGCGTGCCATCAAGTCCAACGGGCGCTCGTCGGCGATCATTTCCGATCTGGGCATCGACGCGGCCGCCGTCGACCCGGAAGGGCTGTCATCGCTGACCTTGCGCTGGAACAAGCGGAAGGATTCGCCGGACGATCTGCCCGACTGGATACGCCGGGAGTGGATCGAGCCCGTCATCGAGAACGGCGAGCACATCGGCAGCGTGCTGACGCTGCCGAGCCGGCGCGGATCGATGCTGGCTGGCAGCCGCCGCAGCAGTCTGCCTGCTGCCAGCGGCGACGCATCCGACAAGCGCGGTTTCGAGAGGATCATCGGTCAATCCGATGCCCTGATGCAGGCAGTCAGCCGCGCCCAGCAGCTGGCCAAGTCGCGCGTGCCGGTGCTGCTGCTGGGGGAAACGGGCGTCGGCAAGGATGTGTTCGCGCGCTGCATCCATGAATCAGGGACGTCGGAGGGCGCGCCGTTCGTCGCGTTGAATTGCGGTGGCTTTTCGCGCGAGCTGCTGTCGAGCGAACTTTTTGGTTACGCCGAGGGCGCCTTCACCGGTGCCCGGCAGGGCGGGGCCATCGGCAAGATTGAAGCGGCCAGCGGCGGCACCCTCTTTCTCGATGAAATCGGCGAAATGCCGCTCGATCTGCAGCCGCATTTCCTGCGTGTGCTCGAGGAAGGCGAGGTCTATCGCATCGGTGAAAACAAGCCGAGAAAGGTGAACTTCCGGCTCATTGCTGCAACCAATCGCGACCTGCGCAAGGAAATCCAGTCCGGCGGATTCCGCATGGACCTGTTTTACCGGGTGGCCGTCACCAGTATCAACATCCCGTCGCTGCGTGACCGCACCGACGATATCGCGCTGCTCGGCGAGTATTTCCTGACGCAATTGTCGCAACGGCACGACATGCCCGGGCGGACCTTGTCACCGGCCGTTCTGACCGTATTGCAACAGCACGCGTGGCAAGGAAACATCCGCGAATTCCGCAACGTGATGGAAAGCATGCTGCTCATGTCCGGGAACACGGTGCTGGACGTGAGCGATCTTCCGCCCCATGTGCTGTCGCCACTGTCATCCGCACCAAGTCCCGCAGCGGCGACCGTTGTACCGGCGGGATCCGTCGCGGCAATGACGGTTGCGGACGTCGCCACGCCATTGACCGGCATGGAGAATGCCGAACGGGAAGTGATCTTGAACGCCATCATCAAGCATGGCGGAAACATGACCGCCGCTGCGCGCGAAGCAGGCATCGCCAAGAGCACGCTCTACGTGAAGCTCAAACGCTTCGGCATCGACGAGCGGCTGAAACGCTCCGGTCTGGATGGCCTCACGCGCGACCGGCAGGACATGCCGGCCTGAACGCGACGGAACGCAGTCCGGGGGCTGCCGGATTGCGCCATCGCGCCGCGCCACAGCGCCCCTGTGCAACGCAAGACCTGCCCCGGGTTGGCGCTCTCGTCACCCGATTGCAACATTCACCCTTGAGAATCCGCGGTTGCGGCGTGCCACTCATCGCTGCGCAAGCCATTCAGTCCCATTTTCCGCTTCGCGCCCATCACGGACTCGCGGAGCGGACATACCGCACACAACGACGGACCGGTCATGCGTCCAGACATACAAGACCGTTCAGGCGCTCCATGAAAGACTCGCTCGCGCAGGAACAGGGGGACGTTCAGCTGCTGCTGTTCACGATCGAAACGTCGATCCGGGTGGTCAAGCGGTTCCAGTTCTTTCTGTGGGCGCAGGGTTCGCTGCAGACCTTTCTGCCGCACGAAACCCTGCTTTGCGCCTGTGGTGATCTGGATCGCGGCAACTTCCGCGCGCTGGTGTTTTCGCGTTCCGTGCTTGCGCCCGAGATCGAGGCGCAGATGACCAATCCGGTCGATGGGTTGATCGGCCGTCTGATCGAGGACTGGCGCAACGGCGCGCGTGAACCGCTGGCCCGTTCGAGCGGTCCGCGCAACCGCGACAGCAGTACGGCGCTGCTGCGCACGCTGGGCATCGAGCATGCCCTGGTGCACGGCTGTCGCGAAGCGCGCGGCGAACAGTCCACTTTTTTTGCACTGCTTGGCGTGCCGGCGGCGCCGACCAGTCAGGACGCGCGCCACATCGAACTGCTGATGCCCAATCTTCACCTGGCACTGCTGCGCATCGTCGAGTTCGAGCGCGCCGAATCGGGTGAGCGCACGGGCAGACGCTCGCCTTTTCAGGCGACACTGAGCGGACGCGAGCTGCAGGTGCTCGACTGGGTGCGCGAAGGCAAGACGAATCAGGAAATCGGGCAGATCCTGGACATCAGCCCACTGACCGTAAAGAACCATATCCAGAAAATCCTGCGCAAGCTCGACGTGACCAACCGCGCACAGGCCGTGGCGCGGATCACTGCGCTGCGTGCACACGAAGGCGGCGTCGAAACGGCGCGGGACATGTCATGAACAGGACGATATCGATGCTGCAGCGCCAGACATTTTTCCTTCTGCTGGGCTTCTGGCTGGCCGGCGCGCAGGCACAGGATGTACCACCCGAGTGGCAGGGCCGCATCGCCGAGCCCGAACGGCCGCGCGCTGCCGTGCCGGTGACCGCGCTTGAGTACGCCGACATCCGGCGCAGCGGTGCCGACGTCGAACCACGCACTTATCGTGCGGCTGATATCGCGCTGCTCTCTGCTGCGCGTCGCGGTGAGTGGGTTACCGCGGCGAAACTGCTGAAGGCCGGTGCGCCGGCCAACGCACGAGACGTGTGGGGCGACAGCGTGCTGGTACATGCGGCGGCGGCCGGTGAAACCGAATTCGTGCGCGCGCTGATCAACGCCGGTGCCCATGTCGACCGGCGCGGCTCGAAGGGCTTCACGCCGCTGGGCGCGGCAGCGCTCGCCGGCCATCACAAGGTGGTCGATCTGCTGCTGCGCGCCGGTGCCGACATCGACGCCAAAAGTTCGAACGGCCACACGCCGCTGATCGATGCCGTGATGCTCGACCGCAGCGAGGTGGTGGCCGTGCTGCTGCGCCACCGGCCGCAATGGGAATTCCAGACCGAGCGCGAATTCGGCCGCCATGCGCTGTCGCTGGCGGCCTCACTGGGTCATCTGAACGTGCTCGACCAGTTGCTGGAGGCCGGTTTCGACCCGAACATTCCGGATCGCGGCGGTTTCAATGCGCTGTACTGGGCGGTATTCAAGAAGCAGCGGCTGGCCGTCGCCCATCTGCTGGCGCTCGGCGCCGATCCGGGCGCCATGTCGACCGACATCTACGACTGACCGCCGGCACCGCGCAGGTCATCACCTCTGCCGCGCCCGCGCGGCGGTCCGGCCGCAGTCTCGCGGTTGTCGGTTCGGGCAGGGCGCCGGCTGGCCCGGGATGTTGCCCCGGTGATACCATTCGCTGCTTTTCCCACGACCTGCGCGGCCTGCACAACGATGCGTCCGGCACACCGCGGCGCGCACTGAGCGGCCCGGGCTCCCAAGGCTTGAATTCATGGTGTCTTCCAATTCGGTGGCGGAACACGTCCGTTCGGTTCACGCCATCATCAGCCGTCCGCAACGCCCGGCAGGCCACGAACTCGTGGCCCGCTCGTGGTTGCGCTGCTTTCACGAACTGGGCCTCGACCCGGCCGCCGAAGACAGCCCGCCACCGCTGGCGCCCCAGGCCTGGCGCGAACGCGGCGACCGGCTGGGTGAGGTCATGGACAGCGCAATCCCGGAAATGCAGACACTGCATCGTCAGCTCGACGACCCGCAGTCGGCGCTGGTGCTGGCAGACGCCGAGGGCGTCATCGTCAGCATCGTGCGTCACCCGGGTTTCGCGCGTGAAGCGTCGCTGCGCGGACTGGTTGAAGGCGCGCGCTGGAGCGAGGACGTGCAGGGCACGAATGGCATCGGCACCGTGCTGGCCGAACGTCATTCGCTGGTGATCGCCGGCGAAGAGCACTTTTTTGCGCGCCATACCGACATGGTGTGCGCCGCGGCACCGATCTACGACGGCGTCGGCGAGGCGGCGGCGGTGCTGGCGGTATGTTCGCTCGCTCCGGGCGGCGCACGCGCGCTGCGAGCGCTGATCGAGCGTTCGGCACGGGTGATCGAACACCGCGCCTTCCGGGCACGCCATGCCGCCGACTACATCATCCGCTTCCACGCCCACGCCGGCCGCGTTCTGACTGCGGTCGACGGTCTGCTTGCGCTGTCGCCGGAGGGTGAGGTGATCGAAGCCAATCACATTGCGTTCGAACTGCTGTCGCCGGAGGGCGAGGCGCTGCTCGGACGCGAAGTGACCGAATTTTTCGGCCAGTCGCTGCCGGAACTGCTGTCGCGTACCTTCCGCGCCGGTTTTCATCCGCTCGCGCTGTCGATGCCGCAGCACCAGACCTGGCATCTGCTGGCCCAGCAACCCTCGCGTACCCGCACGCAAAGCGGTACACGCGCCAGCGATTCCGCGTCGGCCGCGCAGGCGCTGGCCGAGCTGGACCTGGGCGACCTGCGCATGGCCGGCAATGTACACAGCGCGATGCGCATCCTCGATCGCGACATTCCGCTGCTGATCGCTGGCGAAACCGGCACCGGCAAGGAAGTGTTCGCGCGCGCCTTTCATGCGTCGAGCCAGCGCGCACGCGGGCCTTTCGTCGCGATCAACTGCGCGTCGCTGCCCGAAGCACTGATCGAATCCGAACTGTTCGGCTACAAGCAGGGCGCCTTCACCGGCGCCAATCGCGACGGCCGTCGCGGCAAGGTGCTGCAGGCCGACGGCGGCACGCTGTTCCTCGACGAGATCGGCGACATGCCGCTGCAGCTCCAGGCACGCCTGCTGCGCGTGCTCGAAGAGCGCAAGGTGACACCGCTGGGTGGCGAGAACGCGGTGCCGGTCGATCTGCAGCTGGTGTGCGCGACACACCGTGATCTGCGCGCCATGGTGCGCGACGGCAGCTTCCGCGAAGACCTGTACTACCGTCTGCGCGGCATGGAAATCAGTCTGCCCCCGTTGCGCGAGCGCACTGACCGCCGCTCGCTGATCGAGCGCTGCCTGAGCGAGGAAAGTGCCGGGCGCCACCCGCCGGTGCGCCTGGGCCATGCGGCGATGAGTGTGCTCGACCGCTTCCGCTGGCCGGGTAATATCCGTCAGCTGCGCTATGTGCTGCGCACGCTGGTCGCGCTGTGCGACGGACCTGAAATCACGCTGCGCGACATGCCAGCCGAAATGCTGGACGCGCCCGAACCGCTGCCGCCCGCCACCATCACGCACGAACCCGCGCATGAGACCACAGCGGTTGCAGCTGCGCCGCCGAGCAACCTCAATCCGTTGCAATCAGCCGAGCGTGACGCGCTGCTGAGCGAGCTGCGTCGCCATCGCTGGAACATCGCCGGGTTGGCGCGCGAGCTGGGCGTCAGCCGCAACACCATCTACCGCAAGATGAAGCGGCTCGATATCGACACTGACGCGCAGGTCGGCGATGGCTTCTGATCCGCGGCTCGACCCGCAGTGGGACCCGCTGGAACTGCTGCCCGACGCGCGCATTGCGTGGGGGCTGACCGGGTCCGGTCACTTCCTGAAGGAGTCGCTCGAACTGGCGGACGCCATGAACGGCATCGACCTCTTCATGACGCGCGCCGGTGAAGAAGTGCTGAACATGTACGGCTATCCGCTGGCCGACATGAAGAAGCGCTATCGCATCTTCCGCGACAACACCGCGAGCGCGGCGCCGGTCGGGCTGTTCTACCAGGGGCAGTACCACACCGTGGTGATCGCGCCGGCGACGTCGAACACCGTGGCCAAGTGCGCGCTGGGCATTTCCGATACGCTGGTGAGCAATATCTTTGCGCAGGCCGGCAAGCTGCGCATTCCGACCATTGTGTTCGCCTGCGACAGCGAGCCGGTGGTGATCACCGAATCGCCCAGCGAATGGGTGACGCTTTACCCGCGCGCCATCGACCTCGCGCATACCGCGACCCTCGGGACCTTCGAACACGTGACCGTGGTCGACAGCGTCGAGGCGCTGAACGCTGCGCTCAAGCAAAGATTGGCATGCCTGAAAACGACTCCGCCCGCTCCGTCGAACGCGTCCTCTTCCTGACCGGGCATCTGGCGCAGAAAAGCCTGCACCGAATACTCGACGACATGCAGCCGCTGCCCTTCGCGCCCGAGGTGCTCGACATCGGCGTCAATGTCGCCGGGCTGATGACGGCCGAACTGATCCGTCGCCGCCTGCCGGCGCCGGTCGCCGCCGACCGCATCATCGTGCCCGGCCGCTGCCGCGGCGATCTCGAGGCGCTGGCGCAGCACTATGGCGTGCCGGTGCAGCGCGGACCGGACGAACTGAAGGACCTGCCGCTGCACTTCGGGCGCAAGGCGAAGGTGGTCGACCTGTCGAAGCACGACGTGCTGATCTTTGCCGAGATCGTCGATGCGCCCCGGGTCGAAGTGGCTGCCGTCGTCGAACGTGCGCAGCGCTACCGGCGCGACGGGGCGGACGTGATCGACATCGGTTGCCTGCCCGACACCGATTTTCCGCATCTCGAAGACTGCGTGCGCGCGCTCAAGGCCGAAGGTTTCCGCGTCAGCGTCGATTCGCTCGATCCAAAGGACCTGCTGCGCGGTGCCCATGCCGGCGCGGATTTCCTGCTCAGCCTGAAGGAAGACACGCTGTGGGTGGCCGACGAGGTCGACGCCACGCCCATCCTGATTCCGAACACGCCGGGCGACCTCGATTCGCTGCGTCGCGTGGTCGACCTGATGGTCGCGCGCGGCCGGCCTTTCTTCGCCGACCCGATACTTGAACCCATCCACTTCGGACTGACCGCGTCCATCGTGCGTTTCCACGAGCTGCGGCGCAGCCACCCCGACATTCCGATGATGATGGGCGTGGGCAATCTGACCGAACTGACCGACGCCGACACCAGCGGCATCAATGCGCTTCTGATGGGTATCATTTCGGAGCTGCGCGTGGGCGCCATCCTCGCGACCGAAGTCAGCCCGCATGCGCGTCGCGCCGTGCGCGAGGCCGACTGGGCGCGCCGCATCATGTTTGCTGCGCGCGAGGACAACGCGCTGCCGCGCGACTATTCCGGTGCGCTGATGACCACGCATGCGCGTCGCCCCTACACCGACACGCCGCAGGAAATCGTCGACGTGGCCGGCGCGGTGCGCGACCGCAATTTCCGCATCCAGGTCGCCGAGAACGGCGTGCATATCTACAACCGCGACGGCCACCAGGTCGCGACCGACCCGTTCGATCTTTACCCGAAGCTGGGCGTCGAGGACGACGCCGGTCACGCGTTCTACCTCGGTGTGGAGCTGGCGCGCGCGCAGATCGCGTATCAGCTGGGCAAGCGCTACGCGCAGGATGAAGAGCTGGAGTGGGGCGCTGCGGTCGATGCGAAGCCGGTCGACCTGCAGGTGCATCGCGCGCCGGGCAGCACCACGAAGAAGAAGCCGAAGAAAGCCGCCGAGCGGCTGGCCGACGCACAGCAAGGCAGCATGCCCGACGGCACACAGAATCCCGACCAGGACCGCATACAGGACACGCCATGATCTGGGAAGCCATACTGACCACCGTCGACGTGCAGGGTCGCACCCACGTCACGCCATTGGGCATCCGCGAGGAGCGCGGGCTCACCGTACTGTCGCCGTTCCGCCCGTCCTCCACACTGGACAACGTGCTTGCCAACCGCGTGGCGGTGGTCAATTTCACCGACGATGTGCGCGTATTCGCCGGGTGTCTGACCGGCCGGCGCGACTGGCCGGTTCAGCCCGGTGAACAAGTTGCCTGCGCGCGGCTGGTCAACACGCTGGCCCATCGCGAACTGGAACTGGTCGAGGTCGAGGAAGACGACGTGCGCCCGCGTCTTTACTGTCGCACCGTGCACGAGGCCGGTCACGGTGCCTTCCCCGGTTTCAACCGCGCCCGATCGGCCGTGGTCGAAGCCGCCATCCTGGTCAGCCGCCTGCACATGTTGCCCATCGAGAAGATTGATGCCGAACTGGCCTATCTACAGATCGCCATCGACAAGACGGCCGGCCCGGCCGAACGCGAGGCCTGGGGCTGGCTGATCGAGAAGATCGACGCCCATCGCGCCGGAGTGCAGTCTTGATCCGCATGCTCGCCAGCGTGCGAGACCTGGCCGAGGCGCGGGTCGTGCTCGACGCCGGCGTCGATCTGATCGATCTGAAAAACCCCGCCGATGGTGCTCTCGGCGCGCTGCCGGTCGATGTCATCCGCGCAGTCGTCGACTTCGTTGCCGGCCGCACGATCTCCAGCGCCACCGCCGGCAACCTCGACCCGGATGCCAGCGAACTGCAGGCAGCGATGGCGCGCATCGCGGCCACCGGCGTCGATTACGTGAAGGCCGGCCTGTTTCCGCGTGGCTGGGCGGACGGCGGGCGAGGCTACATCGAGGTGTTCGACTGTCTCAACGGGCTGCAGCCGCTGCCCGGCGTACGCCGCATCGCGGTCCTGTTCGCCGATCTGGCCCCGCCGCTTGAACTGGTGGACGCGGTGGCCGAAGCCGGCTTCGACGGTGTCATGGTCGATACCGCGCTGAAGCAGGGCCGCAGCCTGTGCGATGTCGCATCTTCCGGGTGGCTGGCCGATTTCGTTGCGCGCGCTCACGGCCGCAGCCTCATGTGCGGCCTGGCCGGCTCGTTGCGTATGGAGCACATCGACGCACTGGCTTTGCAGGCTCCGGACTACCTTGGCTTTCGCGGCGCGCTGTGCGTCGGGCGCGAGCGCGGCAGCGAACTCGACAGCGAAGCGGTGCGGCGCGTGCGCCAGAGGCTGCGCGCCATCGAGCACGATGCGGTCGTCTGACGGCTCGTCGGGCGCCCGTCTTCAGCCCGTTGTTGGGCATCGCTGCGCTCACCCCAACCTACGCGCCGCACTCCGTAGGTTGGGGTGAGCGCAGCGATGCCCAACACATCCGCCGTACCACCTGTGTCGCCGGGGCGACGCATGCGTCGCTAAACCCCGGATGTGGGAGGTCGGCTGGGTACAGCCGACCCGTGTCGCCGGAGCGACGCATGCGTCGCTAAACCCCGGCGACACCCCACATCGCGCATTTGCGTTCTATGGTCTTGCGCGACACGCCCAGCTGGCGGGCGGCTTCGGATTTGTTGCCGCCGCAGGCGGTGAGCACATCGAGGATGTGCTTGCGTTCGACGTCATCGAGCGCGGTGCGCTCGCCTGCGGCGGGGGCGGGCGGGGTCAGGCTGCCGAGGGCGTCGGCCGGAAAATAGCCGAGGATGAGGGCGCGTTCGACCAGGTTGCGCAGCTCGCGGATGTTGCCGGGCCAATCGTAGCCGGCCATGCGAAGCACGGTGTCGCGGTCGAGCGGAATCGGTGCCACGCCGAGGCGGCACGACAGTTGCGCCATGAAGTGGGCGATCAGCAGCTTCACGTCTTCACGCCGTTCGCGCAGCGGCGGAATGGTGATGCGCACGACGTCGAGCCGGTAGAACAGATCCTGCCGGAAGCGGCCGGTGCGCACTTCGGTTGCAAGGTCGCGGTTGCTCGCGGCGACGATGCGGATGTCGACCGGGACTTCGCGCGTCGAACCGACCGGGCGGATCATGCGATCTTCGAGCACGCGCAGCAGCTTGGTCTGCATGGCTTGCGGCAGCTCGGAAATTTCGTCGAGGAACAGCGTGCCGCCCTGGGCATAGAACAGCAAACCGGGGGAGTTGTCCTGAGCGCCGGTGAACGCGCCCTTCACGTGACCGAACAGTTCGGATTCGATCAGTTCGGCACTGATGGCGCCGCAGTTGACCGGCACGAACGGTGCTGCGGCGCGCGGGCTCATCTGGTGCAGCGCACGCGCGGCGACTTCCTTGCCGACGCCGGACTCACCGGTCAGCAGCACGGTGCTGGGCATCGCCGCGGCGCGTCGCAGCACGGTGGCCAGTTCGCGCACCGGTGCGGATTCGCCGACCATGCCTTCAACGCCTTCGGTCTGGCGCGCGATCTCCCGCCGCAGCACATAGTTTTCACGAAGCAGGCCGGCGCGGTCGAAGCAGCGGCCGACGGCATTCATCAGCTGATCGATGCGGAAGGGCTTCAGGATGAAGTCCGACGCACCGGCACGCAGCGCGTTGATGGCGGTCTCGATGTCGGCAAACGCGGTGATCAGGATGACATCGCACTGGTGCCCCTGCTCGCGCAGCTCGTTGAGCCATTCAAGGCCGCTGCGGCCGGGCAGGGTAATGTCGAGAATGATGAGGTCGAAGTGCAGCCTGGCGAACAGTTGCTGCGCGGATTCGACGCTGCCGGCGGCTTCCACCAGACCACAGCGCACACCTAGCGCGCGCGTGATGAAACTCCGCATGCCTTCTTCGTCGTCGACCACCAGCACCGAATACTGCTGCCAGTCGCGCGTGCCCGCGCGCGCCGCAGCCGTCACGGGTTCTGCACGGCGACCAGGATGCTGCATGGCGCTTCCTCGACAAGCGAAGCGCCTACCGAGCCCTTCCACCAGCGCTCCAGCCGCGACGGGTGGTGCTTGTGGCCGATCACGATGAGGTCGACCTTCAGTTCGCGCGCCATGCGGCTGATCTCGCGCACCGCGTCACCGGTCACCAGATGGCCGGCCGCCTTCACGTTGCGTGCCGCGAGCTGGGCCAGGCCATCGTCGAGCACCTGCGCGAAGCGTGCGTTTTCCTCTTCCTGCGGCACGTCGGCGACAAAGCCTTCGGCGACGAATAGCGTCGGTGCAATCGGCGCGACCGCCAGCAGGTGAATGTCGGCATGCAGCAGGTTATTGATGTCGGCACACTCGAACAGCGCGCGGCGGCCGGATTCGGATCCGTCGTAGGCGAGCAGGACCTTGCTGTACATGGGACGCTCCCTGTCGATACAGTCAGATCTGCCGCGCGGGGCTGCGCGGCAGGATGATTACCAGAGCTTCCACCACGGGTCGTCCTTGCCGTCCTGGAAGCCCAGTTCCGGATAGGTGCTCTCGGGGAAGTTCTTCACCATGACGCGCTGGGCATCTTCCTGCAAGTCGCTCAGGCCGAGCTGTTCATACGAGCGGGTGAGGATGTACAGCGCTTCTTCGGTCGACGGCGATTCCTGGAAATTGCTGATCGCGAACTGTGCGCGGTTCGCCGCGGCGAGATAGGCGCCGCGCCGGAAGTAGTATCGCGCCACATGCACTTCTGCGGCGGCCAGCGCATTGACCAGATAGCCCATGCGCGCCTTGGCGTCCGGCACATACTTGCTGTCCGGGTAGCGCGTGATCAGTTCCTTCAGCGCATCGAACGAGTCGCGCAGGCCCTTGGGGTCGCGCTCGGTCATGTCCTGACGCGAAATCTTGCTCATGAAACCCATGTCTTCGTTGAAGTCGACCAGGCCGCGCAGGTAGAAGATGTAATCGATGTTCGGGTGATTGGGGTGCAGGCGGATGAATCGTTCGCAGGCGGCAAGCGCCTGTACGCGGTCACCGGAGCGGTAGTAGGCGTAGGCCACCTCGATCTGCGCCTGCTGCGCGTAACGGCCGTAGGGGTAACGCGCTTCCAGCTTTTCGTACATTTTGACCGACTGGTCGAAGGCGCCTTCGTCGAGCAGTTGCTTGGCTTCGGTGTACAGACGCTGCGCCGACCAGTTTGCCGTTTCGTCGATCTTCTTCGGCAGGATGTTGCAGCCAGCGGACAGCATCACCACAAGCACTATCGTTAAAATACGCCACATGACCGAACCAGCCCTGGAAGAGATTCAAGAAGAGGATTATATCGCCGAGCCGCCCGGTCATCGACTTCATGCAGTGGTGCCGCCCGGCGTGGTCGGCCAGCGGCTCGACGTGGTGCTGGCTGCAGTGTGGCCGCAGTACTCGCGGGCGCGGCTTCAGGACTGGCTGCGCGCGGGTCGGGTGAAGGTGGACGAGGAGGTGGCGAGCGACACCCGGCGCCGCACCTTCACCGGCGAGCGGCTCGAACTCGATCCCGACGTACCTGCGCCGGACACCGTGCATGCTCCGCAGGACATCCCGCTCGACATCATCCACGAAGACGACACGCTGCTGGTGGTCAGCAAGCCGGCCGGCATGGTCGTGCACCCGGGCAATGGTGTGCCGGACGGCACCTTGCTCAATGCACTGCTGCATCACCGCCCGGCGCTGGCGCAGGTGCCGCGCGCGGGCATCGTGCATCGGCTGGACAAGGACACGACCGGCCTTCTGGTGGTGGCCTGCACGCTTGAAGCGCAGACCGATCTGGTGCGCCAGCTGCAGGCACGCTCCGTGTCGCGCCGCTACATTGCGGTGGTCAGCGGTGCCGTGCGGACCGACGGCGTGGTGGATGCGCCGATCGGCCGCCATCCGGTGCATCGCACGCGCATGGCTGTCGTGCCGACCGGGCGGCCTGCGCGCACCCACTACGCCTTGCGCGATCGGCTGCGTGACGCCACGGCGGTCGAGTGCCGGCTGGAAACCGGCCGCACGCACCAGATTCGCGTACACATGGCATCCATCGGTCACCCGCTGCTCGGTGACGACACCTATGCGCCACGTCCGGTGGCGGCGCAGTTCGGCCGGCAGGCGCTGCACGCCTGGCGCCTCGGACTGATCCACCCGCGAAGCGGCGCCGACGTCGCCTGGGAGGTGCCGCTGCCGGATGATCTGGTGCAGCTGATCGACAGCCTGCGAGTGCCCCGATGACGCTGCCGCTGATCCGCCCCGACTGGCCGGCCCCGCCCGGCATCCATGCGGCCGTGACGACCCGTCTCGGCGGGGTCAGTCAGCCTCCGTTCGGCCCGTTCAACCCGGCGTCGCACGTCGGCGACGATCCGACTGCTGTTGCGGCCAATCGCGCGCTGCTGCGCGCCTGCCTGCCTGCCGAACCGCTGTGGCTCGATCAGGTGCACGGCGTCGACGTGGCGGATGCCGATATTGCCCACACCGCGTGTGCCGACGCATCGGTGTCGCATCAGCCGGGTTCGGTGTGCGCGGTGCTGACCGCGGATTGCCTGCCGGTGCTGTTCTGCAACCGGCAAGGCACGGTAGTGGCTGCCGCGCATGCGGGCTGGCGTGGTCTTGCTGCGGGTGTGCTGAGCCGTACAGTCGAACGCATGGGATGTCCGGCGTCAGACATCCTTGCCTGGCTCGGACCAGCCATCGGGCCGGATGCGTTCGAGGTCGGACCTGAAGTGAAGGGTGTCTTTGCGGCACGGCTGGCACGGGCAGAAGACGCCTTCAGGCCCGGAAAGGGCGACCGGCTGTTCGCCGATATCTACCGGCTGGCCCGACTCGAGCTCGCACAGGCCGGCGTGCAGGCCGTGTATGGAGGCGGTTTGTGTACGGTCGGACAGGCCGGGCTGTTCCATTCGTTCCGGCGCGAAGGTCGCACCGGGCGCATGGCCAGCCTGATCTGGCGGACTGCAAACCCCTCTATGTCGCCGGATCAAGGATAATCCGGCCTCTTTTCAGCTACTCGCGGCACTTTATGTCTGTACTCATGTGGATCGTGCTCGCCTCGTTCGTGGGTGGCGTGATCAGTGTATGTGCCGCTGCCCTGGTCGGTTTTGCCGCGAAGCCGCACAGCATTCCGCTGCTCATCAGCTATTCGGTCGGTGCGCTGCTCGGTGCATCGTTGCTCGGTGTGCTGCCGCAGGCGATCACCGAAATCGGCAGCGTCGAGCTTGCCACAAGCATTCTGCTGGCCGGCATCCTCGGATTCTTCCTGCTGGAAAAGCTGGTGCTGTGGCGGCACTGCCATGAAGTGAGCTGCGAGGCGCATGACCCGGTCGAAGTGAAGCGCAGCTCGACTGCGCATTCATACCGGCCAGTTGCGCCGGCGGCGACACCCTTGGCGCTCAAGGCTCACAGCCACTCCCCGGGTGGTGGCCATGCGCATGGCTATGGCAGCGAGGAATCGATGCGCAGCGCATCGTTGATCCTGATCGGTGACGCCTTCCACAATTTTGTCGACGGGGTGCTGATCGCCGCTGCCTTCACGCAGAGCATTCCGCTGGGCATCGTCACCGCCACCGCGATCGTGGCGCACGAAATCCCGCAGGAAGTCGGCGACTATCTGGTCCTGCTGCACTCGGGCATGAGCCGCATGAAGGCGCTCGCCTTCAATCTGCTGTCGAGCATGGCCACGCTGGTCGGCGCCGTCGGCGCGTACTTCGCGCTGGCGTCGATATCAGGGGCGGTGCCCTACCTGCTGTGCATCGCGGCTGCCAGCATGATCTATGTCGCTGTCGCCGACCTGATCCCCGGTCTGCACCGCCGTGCCGAGCTGTCCGCCACCATTCAGCAGGTGGTGCTCATTTCGGCCGGCATCGGCAGCATCGTGCTGATCCACCATCTGGTCGACGGATTCGCCTACTGAAGCTTCGGCTTGCGCGAGCAGCGATTTCCGATGCGTCGCTCGCCGTCGCGCCGGCGTGCCGAAAATCCACAGAAAAAGGGCCAGTGGCGCCAGACCGTAGAAAACAAAGGTCATGATGCCGGCGATGATGGAGTGTTCGGTGATCGACATCATCAGCACGACGTAGATCCAGGCGATGGCGACGATGTACATCAGGTGTGACTCCTTCCGCACTACGGGATTGACACAGTTTTTGTGCAATGCAACAATTCTTGGCGATGCTGAATGGCGCAGGGTATAAATGTGCTGCATTCATGCAATGCCGGACCCGAAGACAGGTCCTTTGATGTTGCCGCTGCTATGCTCGGTAGCCGTAAATCCGTACCCGATGACACCACAGCTTACCGTCGCTGGCTGTGCATACGGGTACATCAGGAACGACAGGGATCGAAATAGATGAGCAGCGAATCGGCAAGCCCCGGGTCATCTTCAATGCCGCCAAACGGCGAACAGACCCAGGACTGGATGGCCATCATGACAGCCATGAGCCGCCACTTCAGCGATTTCATGGCTCGTCAGCAGCTACCGGATGGCGCCCGCGCCGCTGCTGCTCAGACAGCGCTTCCGCCAATCGGTTTTCCGCCGCCCGAAGCCGAGCGCTTCAACGCCCTGCATCAGCAGTGGCTGGCCAGCCAGCATCAGCTCTGGCAGGCCTTTGCACAACGCAAACCCGATGAGCCGGGCACCCCGGTGGTCAGGATGGATCCGTCGGATCGCCGCTTCCGTGCGCCGGAATGGTCGGAGAGCCCGTATTTCGACTATCTCCGCCAGGCTTATGCGCTCAACTCGGCCTTCATGCGCGAATGCGTCGAGGCGACGCCGGTGGCCGACGGACGCGCCAAGGAGCGCATGCGCTACCTGTCGAAGCAGATGATTGAGGCGATGTCGCCGGCGAATTTCGCCGCGACCAACCCTGAATTCATCCAGACAGCGCTGCGCACGGAGGGCGAAAGCATCCGCAAGGGCATGGAGAACCTTCTGCGCGACCTGCAGCAGGGTTACATTTCGATGTCGGCACCAGGTGCCTTCGAGGTCGGCAGGAACCTCGCCGTGACGCCAGGTTCGGTGGTGTTCGAGAACACGCTGATACAGCTGATCCAGTACGCGCCGCTGACCGAGAAGGTGCATGCGAAGCCACTGCTGATCATTCCGCCCTGCATCAACAAGTATTACCTGATGGACTTGCAGCCGGAAAACTCTCTGGTGCGTTACCTGGTGGAACAGGGCTTTACCGTTTTCCTCGTGTCGTGGCGCAATCCGGACGACTCGATGGGTAAACTGACTTGGGAAAACTACCTCAGTCTCGGCCCGCTGACGGCGCTGGATGTCGTACGCGACATCACGGGTGACGCACAGCCGAACACGCTGGGTTTCTGCGTCGGCGGCACCATTCTGGCCTCGGCGCTCGCCGTGGCTTGCGGTCGCGGCGAGAAACCGGCGGCCAGCATGGCCTTGCTGACCACGCTGCTCGACTTTTCCGACGCCGGTGAACTTGCCTGCCTGATCGACGAAGGCATGGTGGCTGCGCGCGAAGCAACCATCGGACGCGGTGGCGTGCTGCCCGGGCGCGAACTGGCGCAAACCTTCAGCAGCCTGCGGCCGAACGACCTGATCTGGAATTACGTGGTCGGCAACTACCTGAAGGGCGAAACGCCCCCGCCTTTCGACATCCTGCACTGGAACTGCGACAGCACGAATCTGCCCGGGCCCTTCCTGGCCTGGTATCTGCGCAATCTTTATCTGGAAAACAGCCTGCGCGTGCCGGGCAAGCTCGAGGTACTCGGCGTGCGGCTCGATCTGGGCAAGATCGACATGCCGGCCTACCTGCTCGCCACATCGGAAGATCACATCGTGCCCTGGACGGGTGCCTATCTGGCGCGCGGACTGCTCGGCGGCGACACCACTTTCGTGCTCGGCGCCAGCGGCCATGTTGCCGGCACGATCAATCCGGTTTCGAAGGACAAACGCTCGCACTGGACAGGCGGCGACGCATCGACCGCGCTGGAATGGCGCGCGGGCGCCACCGAACATCCGGGCAGCTGGTGGAAGCACTACGCCGTGTGGCTGGCGGGCAAGTCCGGCAAGAAGGTGGCCGCGCCGAAAGCCCCCGGAAATGCCCGGTACGCCGTGATTGAAGCGGCCCCCGGACGGTACGTGAAAGGGCTTGCAACGACTTGAGAAATGGCGGCCTTAAAGAGGGGGGCCGCGGCAGCGAAATACCCTCAACAAAATCGGAGGAGACAAGCATGGCAAGAGTCGCACTGGTAACGGGTGGCATGGGCGGACTGGGGGAAGCGGTCTGCATCAAGCTCGCGGCGCTGGGTTTCCGCGTGGTCACCACGCACAGCCCGGGCAATACGAAGGCTGCCGAATGGCTGCAGGCGATGAACAACATGGGCTACGGGTTCAAGGCGTACGCGTGCGATGTGTCGGATTTCGATTCCTGCAAGGCGTGCGTGGAAACCGTGACCCGGGAAGTGGGACCGGTGGATGTGCTGGTGAACAACGCCGGCATCACGCGCGACATGACATTCAAGAAGATGACGGCGGCGGACTGGAAAGTGGTGATCTCGACCAATCTCGACTCCTGCTTCAACATGACCAAGCAGGTCATCGACGGCATGACCGAGCGCAAGTGGGGCCGCGTCATCAATGTGTCGTCGGTCAATGGCTCCAAGGGCGCCTTCGGCCAGACCAACTATTCGGCTGCCAAGGCCGGCATGCATGGCTTCACCAAGGCGCTGGCGCTTGAAGTGGCGCGCAACGGCGTCACGGTCAACACGATTTCACCGGGCTACATCGGCACCAAGATGGTGATGGCGATTCCGCAGGAGATTCTCGACAGCAAGATCCTGCCGCAGATTCCGGTGTCGCGTCTGGGAAAGCCGGAAGAAATTGCAGGCCTCGTGGCCTACCTGGCGTCGGACGAAGCCGCTTTCGTCACCGGCGCCAACATTGCAATCAACGGTGGTCAGCATATGGCCTGACCGCCAGCGCGGATGTCCGCGCAAAACTTCCACCCCGTCCGGCGGGGGTGGAAGCTCACTGACGCAGCTGGCTGGGAGATGAGTGATGACGAAAAGAGTGGCGCTGGTAACCGGCGGTATGGGCGGCCTGGGAACGGCAATCTGCAAGGCACTGGCAAAGGACGGCTACACCGTGGTGGCCAACTGTCTGCCGGGTTTCCCGCAGAAGGACGAATGGCTGACGAAGATGCAGACGGAAGGTTTTGACCTGAAGGCTGCCGAAGGTGACGTGTCGGACTACGAATCCTGCAAGGCCATGATCGAAAAGGTCGAGCAGGATTTCGGACCCGTTGATGTCGTCGTCAACAACGCCGGCATCACCCGCGACAAGTTCTTTTCGAAGATGGACAAGGGTCAGTGGGACGCCGTGCTGACCACCAATCTCGACAGCCTGTTCAACGTGACCCATCAGGTTGCCGGCCGCATGGCCGAGCGTGGCTGGGGACGCATCATCAACATTTCGTCGGTCAATGGCGTCAAGGGTCAGGCAGGTCAGACGAACTACTCGGCCGCCAAGGCTGGCGTGATCGGCTTCACCAAGGCGCTGGCGGCTGAAATGGCCACCAAGGGCGTCACCGTCAATGCCATTTCGCCGGGCTATGTCGGCACTGAAATGGTCATGTCTATCCGCGACGATATCCGTCAGAGCATCATCGACTCGGTGCCGATGAAGCGTCTCGGCAAGCCGGAAGAGATCGGTGCGGCGGTGTCCTATCTTGCGTCGGAGCTCGCAGGCTACGTGACCGGCGCAACGCTGAACATCAACGGCGGGCTGTATTACCAGTAAGGTTAGATCGTAAAGAACTGTTGTACCAAGCATTGAACCAAAGGCCTTATGCGGCACTGCCGCATAAGGCCTTTGCTTGCTGTATGATCAAAAAAATGTAGCGGACGGAACCCACCGTCCCGACGAAGAGCCAACGAGCGAGGACAGGACACAATGAGCGTTTCGCAAAGCCGCGAGGGGACCAGTTCCACCCACAGGCTGATCAAGAAATACCCCAACCGCCGGCTTTACGACACCCGTACGAGTTCCTACATTACGTTGTCCGACGTGAAGGAACTGGTCCTCGAGAACGCGGAATTCCAGGTGGTCGACGCGAAGACCGGCGATGACCTCACGCGCAGCATCCTGCTTCAGATCATCATCGAAGAAGAGAGTGAAGGCGTGCCGATGTTCACGTCTGACCTGCTGTCGCAGATGATCCGCTTCTATGGCAACGCGATGCAGGGCATGATGGGCAAATATCTGGAGGGCAACATCAAGGCCTTCACCGACGTACAGTCCAAACTGCAGGATCAGGCGCGCGCCATCTATGGTGACAACAACGCCATGAGCAAGGATCTGTGGGCACAGTTCCTGAACTTCCAGGGTCCCGCCATGCAAAGCATGATGGGCGCCTACATGGAACAGAGCAAGCGCATGTTCGTGCAGATGCAGGAACAGATCGAACAACAGACGCGCTCCATGATGTCCGGCTTCAAGTTTCCGGGCTTCACGCCGCCGCAAAGTGGCGACAAGGGTCCGCCGCCGACCAAGTAAGCGGCAACGGAAGATGGTGCGAACCACTCAGAGCCGATCCGCAGGATCGGCTCTTTTGTTTGCGGAGCTGTCGCGTTGATCAATGCCTGCCTGCTCGCCGATCGGCTGGTGCTGGTGCCGATGACTCACGACGACGCATCCGATCTTGCGCTGATCGCGGCCGACGCGTCGATTTTCCGGTACATCCCGGACATTCCGCAGCCATTCGATGCCGGGCGCTGGGTGCGCAGCGTGGTCGCCAACGACGCCCACCGCATCAAGCATGTGATTCGTCTCAGAACAGGCGAACCGGTCGGCTTCCTGCAACTCGGGCAACGGCGCAACGGCGACCTGCAGATCGGCTACTTCCTCTCCCGGGCGCATTGGGGGCACGGATTCGCCCGCGAAGCCTGTCTGTCCGTACTCGGGTTTCTCGCCAGTCTGGGCGACGAACGGCCCGTGCATGCTGCAGTGCATCGCGACAATCTGACGTCGCTCCGCATGCTCGGATCGATGGGATTTCGCCGCCTTGATTCGATGCCGCCGCACGCCGATTTGCCGCTCGACATGATCGACCACGTCCGATCGCCGGTCCGGGACGAGCGGGGCGGTATACTTGCGCGTTGATTTCCTATCGAGTGCTTCATGAGCAAGAATCCGAGTGTGGGCTTCCTCAGCCTGGGGTGTCCCAAGGCCACGGTAGACTCCGAATCCATCCTGACCCGGCTGCGCTCCGAGGGCTACGACATTTCACCGACCTATGACGGTGCCGACATCGTTGTGGTGAATACCTGTGGCTTCATCGATGCTGCGGTGGAGGAGTCGCTCGATGCAATCGGCGAGGCGCTGGCCGAGAACGGCAAGGTCATCGTGACCGGCTGCATGGGCGCCGAAGGCCCGAAGCGCCAGCAGGTGCTGGAAACGCACCCGCAGGTACTGGCCGTGACCGGTCCGCACGCGACCGAGGAGGTCATGAATGCGGTGCATCGCCATCTGCCCAAGCCGCATGACCCGTTCACCGATCTGGTGCCACCTCAAGGCATCCGCCTGACGCCGTCGCACTATGCCTATCTGAAGATTTCCGAAGGCTGCAACCACCGCTGCAGCTTCTGCATCATTCCGTCGATGCGCGGCGATCTGGTCAGCCGGCCGATCGGCGATGTCATGCGCGAAGCCGAAACGCTGCGCGATGCCGGCGTGCGCGAACTGCTGATCGTGTCGCAGGACACCAGCGCCTATGGCGTCGATGTGAAGTACCGCACCGGGTTCTGGGGCGGCAAGCCGCTGCGCACCAAGCTGTACGACCTGGCAAGTGCGCTGGGCGAACTGGGCATCTGGGTGCGCATGCATTATGTATACCCGTATCCGCATGTCGACGACATCCTGCCGCTGATGGCGGAAGGCAAGATACTTCCCTATCTCGACGTGCCGTTCCAGCACGCCAGCCCGCGCATCCTGAAGGCGATGAAGCGGCCGGCCAATGCCGAGAACAATCTCGAACGCATCCGCGCCTGGCGCGAAATCTGTCCGGACATCACGATACGCAGTACCTTCATCGCCGGCTTTCCGGGCGAAACAGACGCCGAATTCGAAGAGCTGCTGCAGTTCCTCGGCGAAGCGCGGCTGGACCGCGTTGGCTGTTTCGCCTATTCCCCGGTCGATGGAGCGACCGCCAACGATCTGCCGGGTGCAGTGCCGGAAGAGGTGCGCGAAGAGCGCAGGCAGCGTCTGATGGAGTTTCAGGAAGACATCAGCACGCAGCGGCTGGAAGAGAAGATCGATCGCGAAATGATCGTGCTCGTCGACGAAGTGGATGACGATGGCGCCGTGGCGCGCAGCGAGGGCGATGCGCCGGACATCGACGGTCTGGTGCACATCCTCGACGGTCAGGACCTCGATGTCGGCGACTTCGTACGCGTACGCATCACCGACTGCGACGTGCATGACCTGTATGCCGAGCTGGTCATCGAGGACTGACGATGGAGCGCGAGCGCCTCGCTGACGCGCTCGCCGGGCTGCGCGGTGTAGTTGGCGACGCTCACGTGCTGACGACGGCTGCCGATACCGCACCGTACCTGACTGACTGGCGCGGCCGCTACACCGGTGATGCGCTGTGCGTCGTGCGACCCGCGACGACGGAAGATCTGTCTCGCGTGGTGCGGCTGTGCGCCGATGCCGGCCTTCCCATGGTGCCGCAGGGTGGCAACACCGGCCTGTGCGGCGGCGCCACGCCGCGTGCAGGGCAGGGCGAGGTACTGGTCAATCTGTCGCGCCTGAATCGCATCCGTGAGCTGGATCGCGACAACGCGTCGATCATTGTCGAAGCCGGCTGCAAACTGGCTGCCGTTCAGGCGGCTGCCCGCGACGCGGGCCTGCTGTTTCCGCTCAGCCTCGCGTCGGAAGGCTCATGCGAAATCGGCGGCAACCTGTCGACCAACGCGGGCGGCGTGCATGTGTTGCGTCACGGTAATGCGCGCGACCAGGTGCTCGGGCTGGAAGTCGTGCTGCCCGACGGTCGCGTCTGGGACGGCCTGCGCGCCTTGCGCAAGGACAATACCGGCTACGACCTCAAACACCTGTTCATCGGCGCCGAGGGCACGCTGGGCTTCATCAGCGCTGCCGTGTTGAAGCTGTCGCCGCTGCCGGCGCATTCCGCACTGGCCTGGGTGGCACTGGATGATGCGCAACGCGGCATCGATGTACTGGCGCATCTGCGCGCACAGGCAAGCGATGTGCTGAACGCGTTCGAACTGGTCGGGCGCGAGGCGCTGACGCTGGTACTCAAGCACATGCCCCACGCGCGCGACCCGTTGCCTGGCATTTCGCCCTGGTATGCGCTGATCGAACTGTCAGGCAACCAACCCGGGCTCGATGAACGCCTGGCTGAGCTGCTGGGCAAGCTGATGGAGCAGGGCGTGATGCGCGACGCGGTGATCGCGCAGGATCTTGCGCAGGCGACTGCGCTGTGGGCACTGCGCGAGAACATTTCCGAGGCGCAGCGCATCGAGGGTTTCAGCGTGAAGCACGACATCAGTGTGCCGGTCAGCGCGATTCCTTGTTTCATCGATCAGGCCGGGGAACGCATCTTTCGGGCATTGCCCGGCATACGTATCGTGGTGTTTGGCCATGCCGGCGATGGCAACCTGCACTACAACCTGTCTTTCCCGCAGGCAGAAGACAACGCGCGGCTGCTGGCCGACGCAGCAACCGCCAACGCACTTGTCTATGAAACGGTGCGCGAGTTGGCGGGATCGGTATCTGCCGAGCACGGGATCGGACAGCTCAAGCCGCAACTGCTGGCTGCGTGCAAAAGTCCGGTGGAGCTCGACCTGATGCGTGCGGTGAAACGCGCACTCGATCCGCAAGCCCTGATGAATCCAGGCAAGCTGCTGCCACCGCCTTTTATCTGAAAGCGCGCTGGCCGCCGATAGTCAGATTCGCTACTCACACGGAATACGCGTACTGATCGGACAAAAATAATCGCCCGGCTCACTTTACAAAGCGTCCGGACTGCTTATAATGCGCGTCTCTTTCGACGGGGGTATAGCTCAGCTGGGAGAGCGCTTGCATGGCATGCAAGAGGTCAGCGGTTCGATCCCGCTTACCTCCACCAGGCGAAAGAGAAGCAGCAAAAGCAGTAAATACTAGGTCCCCATCGTCTAGAGGCCTAGGACACTACCCTTTCACGGTAGGTACCGGGGTTCGAATCCCCGTGGGGACGCCAGTGATACCGCTGGTCAGTAAAGTGAGTCCGGAAATGCTAGTGCCGGCACCAACAAGGAGTGGTAGTTCAGTTGGTTAGAATACCGGCCTGTCACGCCGGGGGTCGCGGGTTCGAGTCCCGTCCACTCCGCCAGCAATAACCGGGGCACAGCATGTGCCTCGGTCAAAGGGAGGGCCGCTCATGCGGCCCTTTTCTTTTTCCCCTCTCTTCAAACGCGCATTTCGTTGCGATCGATCGCAGCCCGGCGATTCAGAACAGTTCGATTGCGCCAGAGTTGTCGATTTCGAGCAATTCGTCGCTGCGCAGCAGCGCCTCGTGCGAATGCACCTGATTGCGACCGTGCTTCTTTGCGTGATAGACGGCGCGGTCGCCCCGGTCGACTGCGCTGCTCGCGTTGTCCATTTCGCGGACCCGGGTGAATCCCACGCTCGCGGTGACCGTGCCGACCTGCGGGAAGCTGAAGCCGGAAAGCTGTTCGCGAAAGAACTCGAATGCGAGCATGGCTTCACCTTCGTGTTCGGCGCGCAACAGCACGATGAATTCTTCGCCGCCGAAACGATAGAGTTGTTCGCTCTGGCGAAACGCACTGCGCAGCAGGCGCGCAACCAGCAGCAACACTTCGTCGCCGATCAGGTGGCCGAAATTGTCATTCACCCGTTTGAAATGATCGATGTCTATTACGCCCAGCCACCATGACAAGGGCCTGTCGTCCTTCGTCGGTTCAATGCACTTCAGGAACTGTTCGTCAAAGGTTTTTCGGTTCAGCAAGCCTGTCAGGCTGTCGCGTTCGCTGTAATCGAGCAGCGTGATCTGATTGCGATAGATCTTCAGCAGGCCGCTCACCAGGCGCAGCTGCACCGGCAACAGTGGCTGCTCGCTGATCAGCTCGATGATGCCGAAGCGTCGCGGCCCGGCCCAGACGGCAAAAAGATTGAGCCACGGACCATCGTCGTCGTCCAGCGGCAGATCAAGCAGCGGTTCGTCCTGTGCGAAAGCCTGCTCGAACTGGGGGCGTGAAGTCAGTTGTGGCAGCGCTTCGAGCGGCGTCCAGGAAGGGTCGACGGCAACCATGCCTTGACCTTTTTCCATACCGGCCTGCAGCACAAGACGCAGATCTGATCCGTCACCAACGCAGCGATACAGATTCAAACGCAGCGGGTCGAGCCAGTCCCCGAGCACCGAAACAAAGGTACTGTCAATGAGATCACGGTCGCGGTATCCGGTGAGATTGGCGACTGATCCGATGAGGTCTGACATAAACGGCGGTGTGTCCGGAAGTAGGAGATTCGTTCGGGTTATCGGCCCGGATCCACCTGCACTTGAGTGCCGTCCGCGCCATCGGTCATCGCGGATTCCCGGGGCGCCGACGGTGCCGGGCGGTGATACGCTCCGTTTTCCCCGTGCCCGATGGATGCAGCATGCCTGTCCACATTCTTGATTCCCGCCCACGCCTTCGCAAGACTCTGATCGGTTTGATCATTTTTCTGGTCCTGTTCGGCCTGTTCGGATTCCTTGCAGCGCCGCACATCGTGCGGTCACTGGCGGAAAAGCATGGCTCGGAATTTCTCGGCCGGCAGGTCACCCTGCAAGAGGTTTCGATCAATCCCTATACGCTCGAACTGTCGCTGGCCGGCTTGCGCATCCTGGAGTCGAACGAGGAAACCGAGGCGCTGAGCCTTGCCCGGCTGGCGGTAGATGTCGAGTGGTCTTCGCTGTTCCGTGGTGCGCCGATCGTTCGCTCGGTGGAGATCGATCAGCCGCACATTCGTCTGGCACGCATCGATGCGTCGACCTACAACTTCAGCGACGTGCTGAACAAGATTCTCGATCAGCCCTCGACCGATGACGAGCCAGCGCGCTTCTCGATCAACAACATCGTGCTGCGCGGCGGTCACATCGACATCGATGACCAGCCTCTGGGGCGTCAGCACACGATCAGCAACATCGAAATCGGTTTGCCCTTCGTATCCAATCTGCCGTCGGACGTGGCACTTCATGTCGAGCCGTCGATTTCCGCGCGGGTCAATGACGCCGCGTTTGCGCTGCAAGGCAAAGTACGACCCTTCACCGACGAGCGCGAAGCGACGCTCAAGCTGGAACTGAAGGCACTCAATCTGGCGCGAAGCGACGAATACTCGCCGGTACCGCTGGACTTCCGCATCGCCAGCGGCACGCTCGATACCGACATCGAGATCGGTTTCCGGCAGCCGCTGGATGGCGAGCCGCGCATCACGCTGCGTGGAACGCTGGGGCTGCATGATCTGAAACTTGACGACAAGGCCGGTTCCGCGCTGATCAAGCTGCCGGCGCTCGACGTCGTATTGAACGAGATTGAACCGCTGATCGGCAAGGTCGACATCGCCAGCGTTCGCATCGACCAGCCGGATATCGATGTCGCGCGTGCAAAGGACGGTCGCCTCAACCTGTTGTCGCTCGTGCCATCGGGCGGGACGGCGCCGACCGATATTGCCCCGGCCACCACCGCGGCCACTGCGCAGCCTGCAGCCGCCACGAAGCCGGACATCAGGATCACGCTACTCGAAGTGGTGCAGGCCCGCATCGGCGTCGTCGATGCGGTGCCGTTACGCCCGTTCGCCTTCGTCGTTGAACCGATCGACGTCGTGCTCCGCGACTTTTCGCTGCAGGGCGAAGCGCCGGCTACGCTGGTGGTGGACGCAAAGGGCGATGGCGGCCTGCAGATCAAGGTGGATGCCCGTGTGACGGCCGCGACAATGACTGCCGACGGGGAGCTGTCCGTCGCCAGCCTGGATGTCCCGCGCTTTGCCGGCTATCTGCCGACATCGCTCGACTTCATGATCGAGCAGGCGCAGGCGCGGTTCGGCGCGAAGTTGAAGATCGCGCTGGTCGAGGGCGTGCCGCAGGGTGAAGTGACGGTGACTGAAGCGGGGGTCGGCGGGCTCAAGCTGGTGCGCAAGGGCGCCAGGCAGCCTTTCGTTCAGGCTGACGATATCGTGCTGTCCGGCGCGACAGTGGATCTGGCGGCCCGCACGGTGAAGGCGGACGCGTTCGATATCGTGCATCCGAAATTGCGCGCGGTGCGTGAAGCCGATGGCAACATCGATCTCGCAGGACTTGTCACGGCGGCGCCGCCGCCCCTGGCTGCGGCATCGACAGCGGGCGACCCTCAGCCGAACGGTGCGCCGTGGACCGCCTTGCTTGGCGCTTTCCGCCTGAAGGAGGGTGCGGTCCGGTTCGAAGACCGCACGCTGGCCAAGCCTGGTGTGGTCGAACTGGACAAGATCGCGCTGACGGTGGACAACATCGGCACGGACAAGACCCTAAAGTCACGTATCGACCTGGCGTTCCGCGATGCGGCGGGCGGCCTGTTCGGTGCGCGCGGCGGCTTTTCGCTGCAGCCGGTGTCAGCCAGCCTCAAACTGGACGCGCGCCGTCTTGACCTGCTGGCCGGGCAACCCTGGATGGCCGAGCGGCTCAACGCCGAACTTCTGCGCGGCAATGTCAGCTTGCGCGGTGATCTGGGCGTGCAGGTCGCACCAGCGGGGACCTGGGCCCTGTCGTGGAACGGCGAGACGACGGTGGCCGATGTACATCTGACCGACAAGATCCATGCCTCCGACCTGCTGAAGTGGCGCACGCTTTTCATCGGTGCGGTGGCATTGAAGCTCGACAGCAGCAAACCCGATCTGCTGTCGTCGCTGTCGGTCGGAGAGGTTGCGCTGTCCGATTACTTCGCTCGCATCATTCTTTCAAAAGAGGGCCGGCTCAATCTGCAGGATATCGTGAAGCAGCCGGCCAGCGCCGCCACGTCCGTTGCACCGCCGGCCGCTCCGGTCGTTGCCGCGCCTCCTCCGGCGCCCAAGCCACCTCTCTCACAGGGTGCGGCGCTGGCGAAGATGATCGATGCGGCGCGGCCGCCGGTTGACGTGAAGACGATCGTACTGCAGGGCGGACAGGTCGATTTCAGCGACTTCTTCATCAAGCCGAACTACCGCGCGCAACTTTCGAAGCTCGGCGGACGGGTATCCGGCCTCAGTTCGAAGTCGGGTACCGCAGGTGAAGTCGAACTGCGCGGCGTGGTCGAAGGTTCGGCGCCGATCGACATCACGGGCCGCATCAATCCGCTGGCCGGACCGCTGTTCCTCGACATCAAGGCGAATGCGCGCGGCATCGAGCTGGCGCCGCTGTCCCCGTACTCGGGCAAGTACGTGGGCTACGGCATCGAGAAGGGCAAGCTGAGCGTCAGCATCGCCTACAAGATCGAGAATGACCAGCTCACGGCACAGAACAATGTGGTGCTCGACCAGCTCACCTTTGGCGCGCCGGTCGACAGTCCGGACGCGATCAAGGCACCGATCCTTCTTGCCGTGTCGCTGCTGAAGGACCGCAACGGCGTCATCGACATCAATCTGCCGATCAGCGGGTCGCTGTCCGATCCACAGTTCTCGATCGGTGGTCTGGTGGTGAAGGTGATCGTGAACCTGATCGTCAAGGCCGTCACATCGCCATTTGCGCTGCTCGGGTCGCTGTTCGGCTCGGAGGCCGACCTCGACCACGTCGCGTTCGAACCCGGACGGGCTTCGCTTGGCGACACCGCGCGCGGCAAGCTCGACACACTCGGCAAGGCGCTGGCCGACCGGCCGGCGCTGAAGATCGAAGTCACCGGCCGTACCGACCGCGCGACCGACGTCGAGGGGTATCGCCGCGCTCTGCTCGACAACAAGGTGAAGGCGGTCAAGGCGGCGAAAACCAAGGTGCCGGTCGACGAGGTGGTGGTTGATCCGGCGGAGTACCCGGATCTGCTGGAGAGGGTATACAAGGCGGCGTCGTTTCCGAAGCCGCGCAATATTGTCGGGCTGACGAAAAGCCTGCCGGTCGGCGAGATGGAAACACTCCTGCTCACCAATACCGAAGTGAGCGATGAAGATCTTCGCCTGCTCGGTCTGGCGCGTGCGCAGGCGGTGAAGGACTATCTTGCACAGCAGGCGAAGATCGATGACGCACGGCTGTTTGTCATTGCGCCAAACACGATGGCGAAAACCGGCGAGAAAGCAAGTGATGCCAGGACATCACCGGCTCGCGCCGATTTTTCGATCAAGTAGCCGCTACGCCCGGGGGGCGGATCGATCTGCCTGAGCGCCTGTTTCAGCGGCTGGCTTCCTCCGACGGAATGATGTGGGCAATCTGTTCGGTCGCTTCGCGCGTGCGTTCGGACAGTGTGCGCACCTCGTCGGCCACCACCGAAAAACCGCGACCGGCATCACCGGCGCGCGCTGCCTCGATCGCGGCATTGAGTGCCAGACGGTTCGTCTGGCTGGCAATGTCGCGGATCGTGGTGACGATTTCGTGAATCTTCTGCACGTTATCCTTCAGCTGCTGGCGCTGGTTCAGTTCCAGTTCCTGCAGATGGCGTTCGTTCAGTTCGCTATCGATGCTGGTCAGCGCCCCGACGGCACGCAGCGGCGTGCCGTCGGCGGCGCGCCGGGTACGGCCGCGGGCGCGGAACCAGCGGTACTGGTTGTCCTTGCAGCGCAGCCGGTAGTCGATGCAGTAGGGCGTGCGGCCGCTGCGGTCCATCAGATGGTCGATGAAGGCCTTGAACACAGCCTGCTTCTCGTCCGGATGCAGACGCGAAGCCCAACTGTCGAGTACGTTCGGAAACTCCTCTTCGGTCTCGAATCCGACCAGCTGGCGGAACTGGTCCGACCACCAGAAGGTGTTCGACGGATTGACCGGGTCGCCGGCGACGACGTCGAGGTCCCAGATGCCGTCGTTGAGCATTTCGCTGGCCAGCGTGAAGCGGGTCAACGTGATGTCAAGCATGGCTTCGTCTTCCCGGCGCTGCGTGATGTCGGTCATCGAACCGGCAATGCGCAGGGACTGGCCGGACGCATCTAAGGCTGTCACGACGCGGCCACGCATCCACCGGTAGCTGCCATCCTTGGCTGCGATCCGGTACTGCATATCGGGCCAGCTGCCATCACGACGGTTACACCAGGCGTGGCTCAGTGCCTCCAGAGTGGCTTTGCGATCATCCGGGTGCAGACGGCTCGACCAGCTCTCGAGCCGGTTCGGAAAGTCGGCTTCGCTGTCGAAGCCCAGCATGTGACGCACGGTGTCGGACCACCAGACAGGCGCTTTCGTATCCAGCGTGCGGCTGTCGCCGGGCGTGGCTTCCCACAAACCCGCATCGGACACCGATGCCATCATTTCGCTGCGCGTACGCGCCTGATCACCCGCCTCACGGGCTTCATTCAGCTCAGCCTTCGTGGCCGCGAGATCGCCTTCCAGCTGCCGAACCTGCTCTTCCGCGTCGTGCAATCCCTTTCTCAGGCCATTCAGCGCATTCGCCAGCGAACCCAGCAACGCGCGCTGTCGTGCGCCGCCACCGGCCGGAGGTGCGTAGCCGTCACCACGCGATGCGTTGTCTGCAATCTTCTGGATTTCCTGATGCAAGTTCGACCCGAAAAGGCTGTTCAGCATTTTTTTATTCCCCCTTTATGCGTCCGCTTGTGGCGAACCTGTAGCAAGGCGATCGGCACGCCCTGTGGATTCGTGGTTAGCGGACGCTACGGCCGGATACTTGAAGCATTTCTTCACGCTGCAGGGACGATGATTGCGCGAAGAAATTCCGGAATTTGGGGCGCGACATGCTGCGCTGCGGCTGAGGGGCGGAGGCCATGCGGCGTCTGCCCCTCAGCCGGTCAGCCGTAGCGCAGTTCGGTGGCCTTGCCCCAGAACACGCGATGGGCGAAGAAGGTGTAACCCAGTATGGCCGGCACCGTGAAGGCGCAGCCGGCAAGGATGAGGTTGAGGGCTGCTGTTGAACTGGCAGCCTGCCAGATCGTGATGCGGTCCATCACGACATACGGATAGAGGCTGTAGGCCAGGCCCAGCCCCCCCATGAGGAACACGCCGATCGTCAGGATGAACGGCAGCCAGCACAGCGTACCCAATGCGCGCGCGCCCGACAGCGTCCACCACAGCGCCACGAAGCAGGCGAAGGTGGCGAACGGTATGGGCAGCAGACCGATGAGTTGCGGCAGGCTGAACCAGCGTTCGGCCACCGTGCTGCTGACCCAGGGCGTGGCCAGCGAGATCAGGCCCATGCCGATGATCACCGGTATCAGGGCAGTCCGGCCCCACTGTGCAGCGCGACGCTGCAGTTCGCCGTCCGTCTTCAGTACCAGCCAGCTGGCGCCCATCAACACGTAGGCGCAGGGCAGGGCGATGGCGATGGCCAGCGCGAACAGGTCATAGACGGCGCCTTCGGCGAAGCCGGTGATGAATCGTCCGAGCATCCAGCCCTGCGCCACCGACGTGACGGTCGAGCCAATGAAGAAGCCGCGGTTCCACAGCGGCTTGTGGGTGTCCTGCGCCTTGACCCGGAAATCAAAGGCGACGCCGCGCAGGATCAGCCCGATCAGCATCAGCGCGATCGGAAGATAAAGCGCAGTCATCACGACGCCGTGTGCCTTCGGGAAGGCGATCAGCAGAATGCCGACGCCGAGCACCAGCCAGGTTTCGTTGGCGTCCCAGAACGGTCCGATGGACGCGATCATCATGTCCTTCTGACTGTCGTCGGCGCGATGCAGCAGCATGCCGACACCCAGGTCGAAACCGTCCAGTACCACATAGAGGAACATCGACAGGCCCATCAGGCCCATGAAGATGACCGGTAGAAACTCGGCCCAGGTCATGCGTCACCTGCCTTGCGCGCCAGTTGCGCGCCACCGAGCACGGCCGCGCCGCCGGTGGGCGCCGGGTCGTAGGTGTCGGAAGGCTTTTCAGCCATGTAGCGCAGCACGCCGATGTAGCAGGTGATCAGCGCGGCGTACGTGATCAGATAGCCGGCCAGCGTGAGCGCGATGTAGGGCGCAGGCGTCGACGACGCGACGTCCGCGGTCTTGATCAGGCCCTGCACGATCCACGGCTGACGGCCGATTTCGGTCACATACCAACCTGCGACGGTGGCCACCCAGCCGGAAAACGTCATGCCGGCAATCGACGCAATCAGCCAGCGCGGCGCCCGCTCGGGCTGCCAGCCGTGGCGGCGCAGTATCCAGCAGCCGACCCAGCTGACCAGCAACATCAGCGTGCCGACGGCGACCATGATGCGAAAACCGAAAAACAGCGGTTTGACCGGCGGATGATTCTCGAACTCGTTCAGTCCTTTCAATTCGCCGTCCCATTCGTGGGTCAGGATGAAAGAAGCCATCTTCGGAATGCCGATCGCGAGGTCGTTGCGCCGTTCCGCCTCGTTCGGCAGTGCGAACAGCAGCAACGGGGCGCCCTTTTCGGTCTCCCACACCCCCTCGATCGCAGCGATCTTCTGCGGCTGGTGCTGCAGGGTGTTGAGGCCATGCATGTCACCCACGACAATCTGCACCGGAATAAGCAGGGCGGCCAGCGTCAGTGCGGCACGCAGCGCCACCGCACTGGACGGATTCGCCTTGCGCCGCAGCACCTGCCAGGCCGAAACGCCCGCCACCAGGAAGGACATGGTCAGGAAGGACGCCAGCAGCATGTGCGCGAATCGCCACGGGAAGGAAGGATTGAAGATGATTTCCAGCCAGCTGGTCACGTGGAATTCGCCATTGATGATTTCGTAGCCGACCGGCGTCTGCATCCAGGAGTTGAGCACCAGGATCCAGAAAGCACTCATCGTGGTGCCGAAGGCGACCAGGAAGGTGGCCAGCATATGTATGCGTTCGCTGACACGGCCATGACCGAACAGCATGACACCGAGGAAGGTCGCCTCGAGGAAGAAGGCGGTCAGCACTTCGAAGCCCAGCAGCGGACCGGCGATGTTCCCGACCCTTTCCATGAAACCCGGCCAGTTGGTACCGAACTGGAAACTCATCGTGATACCGCTGACCACGCCCAACGCGAAGGTGAGTGCGAAAACCTTGGTCCAGAAGCGGTAAGCCGTCAGCCAGGGGCGCTGGTTTGTCTTCAGCCAGCGCCAGCGCATGAACAGCAGCATCCAGCCGAGCGCGATCGTGATGGTCGGAAACAGGATGTGGAAGGTGATATTGGCCGCAAACTGGATGCGCGCCAGCAGGACGGGATCGAGATCCATCAGGTCACTCCTTGCTGCCGGATTTGAGCTGGCCGGTCAGTTCCAGCAATTTCTGAACCTTGGAACCCATACGCATCAGTTTTGCGAGGGTCTGGGCATCAAGCCGCTGCACATCGTCGAACCACGTGCTCATCAGGTCGATCAGATCGTGCATGCTGCGCATGCGTTCCTGTGCAATGCGGTCGGCTTCGCTGCCAGGTTCTTCGAGCAGCGCGCTGCGCAGCATGGACAGGGTAGGTTCCATCTCGCGCCGGCGGCGTTCTTCGGCCAGCGTCCGGAATACTTCCCACGCATCGGTCGGTGCCTCGAAAAATTCCCGCCGGTCTCCCGCGACATGCTTCATCTTCACCAGCCGCCAGGACTGCAGTTCCTTCAGCCCCATGCTCACATTCGAGCGCGAACAGGCGAGCGTGTCCGCAATCTCGTCGGCGCACAGCGCAGTCGGCGACACGAAGATCAGCGCGTAGATCTGGCCGACCGTGCGATTGATGCCCCAGCGGCTGCCCATCTCGCCGAAGTGGCCGACAAAGCTCTGTACGAGGGGTGTCATGAACGCGTGGATTGCAAGGGCTGTTTGCGGTTTCATTAATGTACATCAAATTTCAGTAATTACTGAAACTTCGATAACTTCCTGAAGAGGTCGCCATCGGACAGCCGGCGGCCGATCCTCAACGCCAAGAGCGAAGACTTGTAGCCCCGGTCTTGCTACACTCTATGGTTGTCCTTCTACGTCCCGCAGCACTTTTCCGGAGATTCACCATGGCAGCAGAACGCACCCTTTCGATCATCAAGCCCGATGCCGTCGCCAAGAACGTCATCGGCAAGATCTACCAGCGCTTCGAAGACGCCGGACTCAAGATCGCCGCATCGCGCATGACCCAGCTGTCGCGCGCCGAGGCCGAAGGTTTCTACGCCGTGCACCGCGAGCGTCCGTTCTTCAAGGATCTGGTCGATTTCATGATTTCCGGCCCCGTGATGATCCAGGTACTGGAAGGCGAAGGCGCCATCCTCAAGAATCGCGACCTGATGGGTGCCACTGACCCGAAGAAGGCCGCGCCGGGCACCATCCGCGCCGATTTCGCCGATTCGATCGATGCCAACGCCGTGCATGGCTCGGACGCGCCGGAAACCGCCGCCGTCGAAATCGCCTACTTCTTCCCCGCGCTGAACGTCTACTCGCGCTGAGAGCCGCCGCGTGACCCGCACCAACCTGCTGCAGTTCGACGCCGAGGGGTTCGCAGACTTTTTCGCCGGTCTTGGCGAAAAGCCCTTCCGCGCGCGGCAGGTCATGCGCTGGATTCACCGCAACGGCGAGGGGGAGTTCGCTCAGATGAGCGATGTCGCCAAGTCGTTGCGCGCGAAACTCGAGCAGATCGCCTGCGTGGAGGCACCGGTGCCGGTGCGCGACAGCACCAGCACCGATGGCACGCGCAAGTGGCTGATCGATGTCGGCGCCGGCAATGCCATCGAAACCGTCTTCATTCCCGAAGAGCGTCGCGGCACGCTGTGCATTTCGACCCAGGCGGGCTGTGCGCTCGATTGTGCGTTCTGCTCGACCGGCAAGCAGGGCTTCAATCGCAATCTCGAGGTGTCGGAAATCATCGGTCAGCTGTGGTTGGCCAATCGTGCGCTGGGCGCCGTGCGTGGTGGCGAGAATGACGGCGAACGTGTGATCTCGAACGTCGTGATGATGGGGATGGGCGAGCCGCTGGCCAATTTCGATGCCACGGTGAAGGCGCTGCGCCTGATGCTGGACGACAACGCCTACGGCTTGTCGCGTCGTCGGGTGACGGTGTCGACCTCCGGCATCGTGCCGGCCATGGACCGCCTCGGCGAAGCCTGCCCGGTCGCACTGGCCGTATCGCTGCATGCGCCGAATGATGCGCTGCGCGATGAGCTTGTGCCGATAAACAGGAAGTATCCACTGCGCGAGCTGCTGGCCGCTTGTGTGCGCTACCTCGATCACGCGCCGCGCGATTTCATCACCTTCGAATACGTGATGCTGGACGGCGTGAACGACAGCGACGCCCATGCGCGCGAATTGGTCGCGATTGCGCGTCAGGTGCCGTGCAAGTACAACCTGATTCCGTTCAACCCGTTTCCTGCGGCGCCGTTCGGGCGGTCGTCGAAAGAGCGCATCCGTGCGTTTTCAGACATCCTGATGGCGGAAGGCATCGTCACGACGACCCGCAAGACGCGCGGCGACGATGTCGATGCCGCTTGCGGGCAACTTGCCGGCCAGGTGCTCGACCGCACCCGACGTACGCAGAAAACCATTCCGCTCGTGGAGGTTCCAGCACGGTGACCAGATTTTCAGCAGGTGTTGCGACCATCCTGTCGCTCGCCGTCCTGCTCGCCGGATGCGCAGGCAGCCAGGGCGGGAATTCAACCGGCTCCACGACGGGCAATCCGAATACGACCACCACCGTGCAAAGTCGTACCGGTGCGCAGTCGTCGGAGTACAAGCCTATCGAACCCATCGTAACGGGGGCGGCCCGCACGCGGGCAAAATCGCATACCGAGCTGGGCATGGCCTACCTCGAGGCCGGAAATGTTGCGATCGCGCTTGAAGAAGGGCGCACCGCACTGCGCGACGATTCGTCCTACGGTCCGGCCTACAACCTGATGGGGCTGGCGCACATGTACCTTGGCGAGAAGCAGCAGGCGCGCGACAACTTCGAGCGTGCGCTGCGGCTTGCGTCGAGCGATCCGGACATCAACAACAACTACGGCTGGTTCCTGTGTCAGAACGGCGACACCGCGCGTGCGATGCAGCTGTTCAACGAGGCGATCAGGAACCCGCTGTATGCCTCCCCGACCCGTCCTTATACGAACGCCGGGCTGTGCGCATTGCAGGGGAACGACCTGCAGACCGCCGAAGTCAATTTCCTGCTGGCGATCAACGCCGATCCGGGCAATACGCAGGCGATCTACAACCTGGCGGCACTGCTGTATCGCAAGGGCAGCTATCTCGAGGCGCGCAAGCAATTGAGCAATTTCCACGCGCAGCGCGATTCGGTGGCGGAAAGTCTCTGGCTTGCCGTGCGCATCGAACGCAAACTGGGCGACAAGGTGTCGGAGGCCGGCTTCGCCAGCCAGTTGCGCCGCCGCTTTGCGGGCACGCCTGAACACCAGCAACTGATGCAGGGGAACTACGACTGATGTCTGAGCAGGACGAGGTGGACGATCTGCCGCGCGACGCGCTCACAGGTTCGGTCGGCACGCGATTGAGGCAGGCGCGCGAAGCGCGCGGCATGTCCATCGACAGTGTCGGACGTGCGATCAAGCTGGCACCGCGTCAGGTTGAAGCCATCGAAGCGGACGATTTCGACAGCCTGATGAGCCCGACCTATGTTCGAGGTTTCATACGCAACTACGCGGCGCTGATCGGTCTGGACGCGCAGACTTTGCTCGGCAGTCTCGACCAGCAGCATGTACGCGCCACGCCGCAGTTGATCGAACAGGCCAATGTCGGTGTCGCCATGCCGGTGCAGTCTGCCCGGCGCAAGTGGCTGTTGCCGCTGCTTGCGATGAGCGTTCCGGTGCTGGCGGGCCTCGCCCTCTATGTATGGTTCGAGTTCTGGCCAGCTGATGTGCCGGTCACCGGGCAGGCGGACATTTCCCGGATCGATCCGTCGCCACTCGACGGTCCCGCATCCCCGGACGCAACCGACAGTGTCCGCTTCGATCAGGTCGATGCGTCGGCCAGCGATGTGCTGCCGCCGCCGGCCGAATTGTCGAGTGATGCGGCCTCAGATGCGATCGCCACCACGACGCCACCGGAAGCCGTTGCCGCGGCGGCACCGGGGCAGCACCGACTTGAATTCACCTTCAGCACGGACTCGTGGGTGGAAATCCGGGATGCCAGTGACGCCATCCTGCTGTCGGACCTGAACCGGAGCGGCAGCACGCGGACGGTAAATGCCACCTTTCCGGTCTCCCTGGTCATCGGAAATGCGCGTTCCGTGACCCTGAAGGTCGATGGACAGCCGCATGACCTGGGGCCGTCGATCAAGGTTGATGTCGCGCGACTGAGGCTCGAGTAATGGGTGATCAAGCAATGAGTGCGCTGGTCCGTCGCGCGACACGTACAGTCAGGGTCGCAGGCGTCACGATTGGTTCGGCCGCGCCGGTGGTCGTGCAATCAATGACCAATACCGACACCGAAGACCACATTTCGACCGCCATCCAGGTGGCCCAGCTGGCGCGTGCCGGTTCGGAAATCGTGCGCATCACGGTGAACACGATGGAGGCCGCGGCCGCCGTGCCCAAGGTGCGCGAGCAGTTGCTGAAGATGAATGTGGATGTGCCGCTCGTGGGCGACTTCCACTTCAACGGTCACAAGCTGCTGCGAGAACATCCGGCCTGCGCCGAGGCACTGGACAAGCTGCGCATCAATCCGGGCAATGTGGGCAAGGGCAGCAAGCGCGACGAACAGTACGCAGCGCTGATCGAAATCGCCTGCCGTTACGACAAGCCGGTGCGCATCGGCGTGAACTGGGGCAGTCTTGACCAGACCTTGCTGGCGCGCGTGATGGACGAAAACGCCCGCCGGCCGCAGCCCAAGGACGCCATCGAAGTGATGCGCGAAGCCATGGTGACGTCGGCGCTTGAAAGTGCGACGCAAGCGGTCGAGTGGGGTCTTTCGCCGGATCGCATCATCCTGTCGTGCAAGGTCAGCGGCGTGCAGGACCTGATCGCCATCTACAGCGAACTCGCGAAGGGCTGCGATTACCCCCTGCATCTGGGCCTGACGGAAGCCGGTATGGGGTCCAAGGGCATCGTGGCGTCGACCGCGGCGATGGCCGTGCTGCTGCAACAGGGTATCGGTGACACCATCCGCGTGTCGCTGACGCCCGAACCCAACGGTGACCGCACGAAGGAAGTGATCGTGGCGCAGGAAATGCTGCAGACCATGGGTCTGCGTGCCTTCACGCCTATGGTCGCCGCCTGTCCGGGCTGCGGACGCACCACCTCAACCTTCTTCCAGGAACTGGCGTCCGACATCCAGAACCATGTGCGCGACCGGATGCCTGACTGGAAAACGCAGTACGACGGCGTCGAACGGATGACGCTGGCCGTGATGGGCTGCGTCGTGAATGGCCCGGGTGAAAGCAAGCATGCCAACATCGGCATTTCGCTGCCGGGCACCGGTGAGACGCCGGTGGCACCGGTATTCGAGGACGGCGAAAAGACCGTCACGCTGAAGGGCGACAACATCGCCGCCGAGTTCCGCGGCATCGTCGACGCCTACGTTGCCCGCACTTACACCCGGAAGATCGCCGGCACGACCGGCGCCTGAACAAAGAACAATGAGCAAACTGCAAGCCGTTCGCGGCATGAACGACATCCTGCCGGACGAGGCAGAACGCTGGGAAGCCTTCGAAACCATCGTGCGTGACTGGCTGCGCGCGTACGGATACCGCCCGATCCGCATGCCGCTGCTCGAGCACACGCCGTTGTTCAAGCGCGCGATCGGCGAAGTGACTGACATCGTCGAAAAGGAAATGTATTCCTTCGAAGATGCGCTCAATGGTGAAAACCTGACGCTGCGCCCGGAAGGCACCGCCTCCTGCGTGCGCGCCGTGACCGAGCACAATCTGCTGTATGACAGCCCACGCAAGCTCTGGTACATGGGCCCGATGTTCCGTCACGAGCGCCCGCAGAAAGGTCGCTACCGCCAGTTCCATCAAGTCGGCGTGGAAGCGCTCGGCTACGCCGGGCCCGATGTCGACGCCGAACTGATCATGATGTGCCAGCGCCTGTGGGACGACCTCGACCTGATGGGCATCCGGCTGGAAATCAACTCGCTCGGCTCGCCCGAGGAGCGCCTGCAGCATCGCGCCGAACTCATCGCCTATTTCGAAGCGCACCAGGAGCAACTGGACGAGGACGCGAAGCGCCGCCTGCACAGCAATCCGCTGCGCATCCTCGACACCAAGAACCCGGCCATGCAGGCGCTGGTCGAGGCGGCGCCGAAGCTGTCCGACTATCTGGGCAAGGAATCGCTGGCGCATTTCACCGCCATCCAGGACACGCTGCGCGCCGCCAATATCCCGTTCCGCATCAATCCGAGGCTGGTGCGCGGCCTGGATTACTACAACCTCACCGTATTCGAGTGGGTGACCGACCAGCTTGGCGCCCAGGGAACGGTGTGTGCTGGCGGCCGCTACGACGGACTGGTTTCGCAGCTCGGCGGCAAGCCTGCCCCGGCAGCCGGCTTTGCAATGGGCATCGAACGTCTGCTGTCGCTGTGGAATCCGGTACAGGCCGACGCGCTGATCGAACGTCCGGAAGCGTATGTCGTCCACTCGGGAGAAGGCGTCCAGGCGGAGGCATTCGCGCTGTCGGAGCAGCTGCGCGACGCGGGCTTCGCCACGCTGATGCATTGCGGCGGTGGCAGCTTCAAGTCGCAGATGAAGCGCGCCGACGCCTCCGGCGCTGCGGTCGCGCTGATACTGGGCGAAGACGAAGTCGCATCGGGCGATGTGACGTTCAAGCCCTTGCGCGGGGGAGACCAGATGCGCATCAGCCGTGACGACGTGGCCGAACACCTCGCCATGCTGCTGCTCGGTGGCGACGACACCGACGACGAAGAACCGTTGTTGCACTGAAAATCAATCTACAACCGGAATAACCGGACAGGAGTCCAGGACATGGCAGCACTCGATCTTGAAGAGCAGGAACAGCTTTCAACCATCAAGGCATGGTGGGCGGCTTGGGGCAATCTGATCACCTGGACGGTGATCGCGGTGTCAGCATCGCTGATCGGTTATCAGGCGTGGAACTGGTACAACCGTGACCAGGCGGTGAAGGCCAGCGTCGTGTTCGACGCGCTGCAGGACGCCGCCCTTGCCGGCGACCTGAAGAAAACCCGCGAAACCGCCGGACAGCTGACCGAACATTTCGGCGGCAGTACGTATGCGAGCCTCGGCGCGCTGCTGTCGGCCAAGCTGCATGTCGACAACGGCGACACCAAGACTGCGCGCGCGCAGCTGGAATGGGTGAAGGCGAACGCTCCGGAAGACATGCTGCGCGATCTGGGCCGCCTGCGGCTGGCGTATGTGCTGATCGAGGAACAGGCGTTTGACGAGGCGAACAAACAGCTCGACGGCAAGGTCGCCCCAGCGCTTGAAGCGCGCTTTCTCGAAGCGCGCGGTGATGTGCTGCTGATGCAGGACAAGCGGGACGAAGCGCGCACGGCCTATCAGTCCGCGCTGACGAAGATCGACGACAACGCCAAGGCAGGTGGCGCGCTGGCCAACGCTGCACCGCAGGGCTATCGCAACGTGGTCGAGATCAAGCTCGATGCGGTCGGTGGCGCCCGGTGACGCGACTGACCGTTCTGCTGGTGGCCAGCGCACTGCTGGCGGGGTGTGGCTCAACGCTCGACAGCCTGGACAGCCTCAATCCGTTCAGCGGCCCGCCCAGGCCCAAGATGCCGCTACTCGAGCCGCTTGAAGCCAGTGTTCCGATAACCGAACTATGGCGCTACGAAGTCGGTCAGTCCGGCAATTCGGTTTTCGAACCTGCGGTGATCGGCAGCCGCATCTTCGTCGCCGCGCGCGATGGAACGATCGCCCGTCTGGACGACGGCAGGCAGATCTGGAAGATCAACGCCGGCAAGCCCTTGTCGGGTGGCATCGGCGCCAATGAGCGGCAACTTGTCGTCGGCACTGAAAAGGGCGATGTGCTGGCGTTCGACCTCGACGGCAAGCCGCTGTGGGAAGGTCTCGTCAGTTCCGAAGTGCTGAGCGCGCCGCTGGTAACCGACGACATGGTGTTCGTGCGCAGCGCCGACAACCGCATCCAGGCATTCACGGCGATTGATGGCGCGCGCAAGTGGAATTACCAGCGACCGAATCCGTCGCTGACGCTGCGCACCCACGCCGGGCTGATCAGCACCCCGTCCTTGCTGATTGCAGGGTTCCCGGGCGGCAAGCTCGTCGCCATCAACCGCAGCACCGGCGTAGCGGTGTGGGAATCCAACGTGGCGCTGTCGCGTGGCGCGACGGAGCTCGAACGCATCGCCGACGTATCCAGCCTGCCGGTCATCGTCGGTCGGGACGTGTGCGCCTCGGCCTTTCAGGGGCGAGTGGCGTGCTTCGAACTGAGTACCGGAAAATCGATCTGGACACGCGATATATCGAGTGCCGCCGGCATCGATATCGACGCCCAGAATCTCTACGTCAGTGACGACAATGGTGCCATTCATGCGCTGGATCGCGCGACCGGCGCCAGCGTCTGGAAGCAGGACAAGCTCAAGCGCCGCTATCCAGGGCGGCCACTGGCGCTCGATGGCGCTGTAGCGGTCGCCGATGGCGAGGGACTGCTGCATCTGCTGAGCACCGAGAACGGCGCCTTCCTCGCCCGGGTCAAGGGTGACGGCAGCACGGTCAATGCGTCGCTGCGTCCTTATGGCACAGCTTTCGTGGCGCAGAGCCGCGCCGGCATCGTGCGGGCCCTGGCGGCCCGCTGAGGATATAGCTTGAAACCCGTCCTGGTACTCGTAGGTCGCCCCAACGTCGGCAAGTCGACACTGTTCAACCGGCTGACCAAAACCCGAGACGCGCTGGTCGCCGATTTTCCCGGTCTGACGCGCGACCGTCATTACGGCAACGGCCGCCTCGGTGACCGGCCGTTTCTCGTAGTCGATACCGGTGGATTCGAGCCGACCGCACGCGACGGCATCATGGTCGAAATGGCGGCGCAGGCCGAACAGGCAATTGCCGAAGCGGATGTACTGATTTTCCTGGTCGATGGTCGAGCCGGTCTGACCGCGCATGACCGGGAAATCGCCGCCCGTCTGCGCCGTGTCGGCAAACCTCTGGTGGTAGCGGTGAACAAGGCCGAAGGCATGCGGCAGGAAATCGTCGCGGCCGAATTTCACGAGCTCGGGCTGGGTGATCTGCACGTGATTTCCTCCGCCCACGGCGAGGGCGTGCGCAGCCTGCTTGACCATTGCCTGAGCGGCTTTGCCGACGACAACGAGGTGGAACCGGATGACCGGGTCCCGAAGATTGCCGTGGCCGGTCGCCCGAACGTCGGGAAATCGACGCTGATCAACGCGCTGCTGGGCGAAGAGCGTGTCATCGCCTTCGATCAGGCGGGTACGACGCGTGACGCGATCAGCATCCCGTTCGAACGCAACGGCAAGCGCTACACGCTGATCGATACCGCCGGGCTGCGCCGCAAGGGACGGGTGTTCGAAACGATCGAGAAGTTTTCGGTCATCAAGACAGTGCAGGCGATCGAGCAGGCGAACGTGTGTGTGCTGGTGCTCGATGCAACGCAGGAAGTCTCCGATCAGGACGCCCATATCGGTGGTTTCATCGTCGAAAGCGGCCGTGCCCTGGTGCTGGCGGTCAACAAGTGGGACGCCGTGGACAGTTACCGGCGCGAAATCTTCAAGCGTGAAATCGCGCGCAAGCTGGGTTTTCTGGGCTTTGCGCGCCATCTGTACATTTCGGCATTGGAGGGGCTGGGCGTGAGCGGCCTGTTCGGTGCCGTGGACGCCGCCTACGCAGCGGCGATGACCAAACTTCCGACGCCCAGGCTGACGCGTGCGCTGCAGGCGGCGGTCGAGAAGCAGTCGCCCCCGAAGCACGGTCTTTTCCGGCCCAAGATGCGCTATGCCCACCAGGGCGGAATGAATCCGCCGGTCATCGTCATTCACGGCGCCGCACTCGAACATATTGCCGAAAGTTACCGGCGCTATCTCGAACACTATTTTCTGGAAATATTCCGGCTTCAGGGCACGCCGCTTAGGGTCGAATTCCGTACCGCGCACAATCCGTTCGTCGCATCGAAGAAATGATGAAGCAATCGGGGATCAAAATGCGTGGCCGGGGGTCTGAAGCTGCGGTGCATCAAAAAATCCAGTAGAGTCCTATTTCAAATAAACAAGAGGTGTCCACATGAGCAACAAAGGGCAAATGCTACAAGACCCCTTCCTCAACACCCTGCGCCGTGAGCACGTGCCGGTCGCGATCTACCTTGTTAATGGCATCAAGCTCCAGGGTCAGATCGAGTCGTTCGACCAGTACGTTGTACTGCTCAAGAACACGGTGACGCAGATGGTCTACAAGCACGCAATTTCGACTGTAGTGCCCGCGCGCCCGGTGAACATCCAGCACGACCAGGGCGACGGCGCTTGACCGGCGAAAACGGTCATCGGCAGGTACTTCGTTCACATGATTGAGCGGCCGGAGACAGGCGAGCGTGCAGTCATCGTCCAGCTTGATCTCGGCAAAGGCGATTACGAGGACCGGCTGGACGAATTCACGCTGCTCGCACTGAGTGCGGGTGCGGTGCCGGTAGCGCGAGCAGGGGGCAAGCGGCAAGCTCCCGATCCGGCAACCTTCGCCGGCAAGGGCAAGGTCGCCGAGATTCTCGACCTCGCCAATGCCAACGAAGCGGACATCGTCCTGTTCAATCACGAGTTGTCGGCCAGCCAGCAGCGCAATCTCGAGCGGGCGCTCTCGCGACGCGTCATCGATCGCAATGCGCTCATCCTCGATATCTTTGCGCTGCGCGCGCGCAGTCATGAGGGCAAGCTGCAGGTCGAACTGGCCCAGCTCGAACACCTGTCGACCCGTCTGGTCCGCGGCTGGACCCACCTGGAACGGCAGAAGGGCGGCATCGGCTTGCGTGGTCCGGGTGAAACGCAGCTTGAAACCGACCGCCGCCTGCTTGGCCACCGGGTGAAGGCGCTGAAGGAGCGGCTTGAAAAGGTCGAGCGCCAACGCGGCGTGCGCCGGAAGTCGCGCGAGCGGCAGTCGACGCCTGTGGTCGCGCTGGTCGGTTACACGAATGCCGGCAAGTCCACGTTGTTCAATGCCCTGACGAAGGCGGGCAGCTATGCCGCGGATCAGTTGTTCGCCACGCTGGACACGACGTCGCGGCAGCTCTACCTCGGTGAATTCGGGCAGGTGGTTTTGTCGGATACGGTGGGTTTCATACGCGACCTGCCGCATACACTGGTCGCGGCCTTCCACGCGACGCTGGAAGAAACTGCCGGCGCCGACCTTCTGCTGCATGTCATCGACTCGTCGGCACCGGATCGCGATGCGCAGATTGCCGCGGTTGATCGTGTACTGGCCGAAATCGGCGCCGATGCGGTGCCGCAGATACGGGTGCTGAACAAGGTAGACCTGATGCCTGCGCTGCAGCCGGGAGCCGATCCGGCTGGCTGTGATAACATTTGCAAAGTGCGCGTGAGTGCTCGCACCGGTGCGGGTTTGGCTGATCTGCGGTCAGTCATCGCAGCGCGATTACAGGCTGAAATGATTGCCGCCGCGCAGCGGGTGCAGCCAAATGACGATCCCCGAGGCCTGAACCTGGAACCGCGGACGAATTCCGCACTCCGAGTGATCAACTCAGCAGAGAGCGGTGACATGTCTTCCACGGAAGACGACAAGCGCTCCCCTCAACTTTCATCCTTACCTGTCCAATCCGAACGTGCTGAATGCGATCTTGATGTCGCTGAATGACCCCCGCTGGGGCAATCAGGGCGGCAATGGCAACAAAGGCGGCAACCAGGGACCTCCCGATCTGGAAGACCTGTGGCGCGATTTCAACAAGCGTCTGTCCGGGCTTTTCGGCGGCAAGTCGAACAATGGCGGTGGCGAAAGCCGTCCGCCGGTGACGCCACGTCAGTTCGGCAGCGGCATCGGCGTGGTGCTCGGCCTGATCGTCATCGTCTGGCTGGCCAGCGGTCTTTACATCGTTGACGCAAGCCAGCGCGGCGTCGTGTTGCGTTTCGGCAAGCTTGTCGAGACGACCGACCCGGGACTTCAGTGGCGCCTGCCGTATCCGATTGACTCGCACGAGCTGGTCAATCTGACCGGCGTGCGCACGGTCGAAGTGGGCTATCGCGGTGCAGAACGCAACAAGGTGCTCAAGGAAGCACTGATGCTGACCGACGACGAGAACATCATCAACATCCAGTTCGCGGTGCAGTACATTCTGAAGGATCCCGTCGCTTACCTGTTTCAGAACCGCCTGCCCGAGGAGTCGGTTGTACATGCCGCTGAAACCGCAATGCGGGAGGTGGTCGGCAAGAGCAAGATGGACTTCGTGCTTTACGAAGGACGGGAACAGATCGCAGCCGACGCGCAGCGCATCATGCAGCAGATATTGGACCGCTATCAGACCGGCATCCAGATCAGCCGCCTGACGCTGCAGAACGCGCAGCCGCCGGAGCAGGTGCAGGCCGCATTCGATGACGCAGTCAAGGCGGGACAGGATCTGGAACGGCAAAAGAACGAAGGTCAGGCGTACGCCAATGACGTGATCCCCAAGGCACGCGGTACCGCCTCGCGATTGCTTGAAGAGGCCAACGGCTACAAGGAACGGATCATTGCGACTTCGCAGGGTGATGCGAGCCGCTTCAAGCAGATTCTTGCCGAATACGTGAAAGCGCCGGAAGTCACACGCCAGCGTATGTATATAGACACGGTGCAACAGGTCATGATGAATACGAGCAAGGTGCTGCTCGACGCGAAGGGCGGCAATAACCTGCTGTATCTCCCGCTCGACAAGCTTATGCAACAGGCAGGCGCCGCTGCGGTCGATGTCGCGGCGGGCAGTCGCAGCAATGAATCGACGACGCTTCCGTCCATGTCCGGTGACGCTGCGGCGGCCGACATGCGATCGCGCGATGCTCTGCGCGCACGTGAGCGAGGAGAGCGTTGATGCGCGAAAAGCTACCTCTTTTTTTCGGTGGAATCATCGTTGCGCTGATCGTGCTGTCCAGCTCGCTGTTCACTGTCGATCAGCGCCAGTACGCCATCGTGTTCCAGCTCGGTGAAGTGCGCACCGTGATCGAGCAGCCCGGCCTGCATTTCAAATGGCCGCTGGTGCAGAACGTGCGCCTGTTTGACCGCCGCATCCTGACGCTCGACAGCGCTGACCCGGAGCGCTACATCACGTCGGAAAAGAAGAACGTGCTGGTCGATCTGTTCATCAAATGGCGCATCACCGACGTCAAGCAGTACTACATCTCGGTCGGTGGCAACGAGCGACTCGCGGAAACGCGCCTGCTGCAGACGGTGAACGCAGGGTTGCGCGAGGAATTCGGTCGGCGCACGGTCAATGAGGTCGTGTCGGGCGAGCGCGAAAAGATCATGGAAGACATGCGCAGCAAGGCCAATGTCGATGCGGTCAAGATCGGTGTGGAAATCGTCGATGTGCGGCTGAAACGCGTCGACCTGCCGACCGAGGTGTCCGAATCGGTGTATCGCCGGATGGAAGCGGAGCGCAAGCGTGTTGCCAACGAGCTGCGCTCGCTCGGTTCGGCCGAAGCGGAGAAGATCCGTGCCGACGCCGACCGTCAGCGTGAAATCATCGTCGCAGAGGCCTACCGGGAAGCGCAGAAGGTCAAGGGTGACGGCGACGCCCAGGCAGCGGCCATCTACTCCGACGCATTCGGCTCCAACCCGGAGTTCTACGCCTTCTACCGCAGCATGGACGCGTATCAGAAGAGCTTTCGCAACAAGAGCGACCTGATGGTCATCGAGCCGACGTCCGATTTCTTCCGCTATCTCAACAACAGCGGTCGGCAGCCGGTGAAATGAGCATCGGAACCCCAGGCGTCCGCGCTGCTGTATAGTCCACCGGTTATTTATTCGCCGTACGGAATGAAAAGTCACCAGCCCGCAATGCGGGCTGTGCTTTTTTCGTGATGGATTCAATACTTCTCATCGCTTTGGGTTTGATGCTCGTCCTGGAGGGCGTCCTGCCTTTCGTGGCGCCGCGCCTGTGGCGTGAAACTTTCCGCAGAGCGACCGAGCTGGCCGACGGCCAGCTTCGTTTCGTCGGTCTGACCTCAATGATTATCGGTATTGCGCTGATTGCGCTGTTCAAGTGATGCGTCGCTGGTTATTGCCCGAATCGATCGAAGACCTGCTGCCCGATGAGGCACGTCAGGTCGAAAGCCTGCGTCGGCGCCTGCTGGATGAGTGCCTGACCCAGGGCTACGAGCTCGTCGTCCCGCCCCTCGTCGAATACATCGAATCGTTGCTGACCGGCAGCGGGCGCGACATGGATCTGCGTACCTTCAAACTGGTGGATCAGCTGTCTGGTCGAACGATGGGACTGCGTGCCGACATCACGCCCCAGGTCGCACGCATCGACTCCCACCTGCTGAACCGCAGCGGCGTGGTGCGCCTGTGCTACTGCGGCCCGGTCGTCCATGCGCTGCCGTCCGGATTCAACGCGACGCGAGAACCGATACAGCTCGGTGCAGAGCTTTACGGCCACGCAGGGATCGAGGCAGACGTCGAACTGGTCACCTTGCTGCTGACGGCGCTCGATGTTGCGCAGGTTGCGCTCGCACGCATCGATTTTGGCCATGTCGGCATTTTTCGAGCGCTGGCCGACCGCCTGGAGTCACCTCAGCTGCGCAGCGAAGACGGATTGCAGGACTTGTTTGCAGCGCTTCAGGCCAAGGACATGCCGTCGCTTCGGCAACTGCTGGTGGATGAACCCGCCACGCTCAAGGCTGCCTTCCTCGCACTGCCCGATCTGTACGGGAAGGCTGACACGCTGGCGCGAGCGCGCGCAGCGCTGCCGGATTTCCCGGAAATCGCGACCGCGCTGGCGGAACTTGAACGCGTGGGTGCGACAGTCGATGCCGATGCACTCGGTTTTGACCTCGCGGACCTGCGCGGCTACCACTACCACAGTGGAATTACGTTCGCCGCATACTGTGCCGGTCAGGCGCAGGCGATCGCGCTCGGCGGGCGCTACGATGAAGTGGGCAAGAGTTTCGGCCGGGCGCGTCCGGCGACCGGATTCAGCCTGGATCTGCGCCAGCTGGCGCGTCAGGCGCCGCAACTCGAACGGCGGTCGGGCATCCGCGCGCCGTATGTCCATGATGCCGCGCTGATGCAGCGGGTTCGCGCATTGCGTGACGCCGGCGAAATCGTCGTGGTGGACCTGCCGGGTCATCCGGACGATGTCGCCGAACTGGGATGTGACCGCCAATTGGAATTCGTTGAAGGTGAGTGGCAGATCGTGTCGCTCGATAGAAAGGTTTAAGCATGGCAAAGAACGTAGTGGTCGTCGGCAGTCAATGGGGCGACGAGGGCAAGGGCAAGGTCGTCGACTGGCTGACCGATTCGGTACAGGGCGTGGTGCGCTTCCAGGGCGGTCACAACGCTGGCCATACGCTGGTGATCGGTGGCAAGAAGACCGTGTTGCACCTGATTCCGAGCGGCGTGCTGCGCGAAGGCGTGGCCTGCTACATCGGCAATGGTGTCGTGCTGTCACCCGAGGCGCTGTTGTCCGAGATGGACGAACTGGAGGCTGCCGGAGTCGATGTTGCGGCGCGCCTGCGCATTTCGGAAGCCTGTCCCCTGATCCTGCCGTACCACCAGGCGCTCGATCGTGCCCGCGAAACCGCCAAGGGCGAGAACAAGATCGGCACCACCGGTCGAGGCATCGGCCCAGCCTACGAGGACAAGGTGGCGCGCCGTGCGCTGCGCCTGCAGGACCTGCTGCGCCCGACGCGTTTTGCAGCCAAGCTGGCGGAGATACTCGATTATCACAACTTCGTGCTGACGCAGTATTTCGGCGCGCCCAAGGTCGACTTCCAGCAAACGCTGGATGGCGCGCTGGCGCTGGCGCCGCGCATCGAAAAACTGGTGGCCGACGTGCCGCGCGCCCTGTACGAAGCGAACAAGGCGGGCTCGAACCTGCTGTTCGAGGGGGCCCAAGGCACGTTGCTCGACATTGACCACGGCACCTATCCCTTTGTCACGTCGAGCAATTGCGTCGCGGGTGCGGCGGCGGCGGGTGCCGGCGTCGGCCCGACGATGCTGCATTACGTGCTCGGCATCACCAAGGCTTACACGACGCGCGTCGGCGGCGGACCGTTCCCGACTGAACTGTTCGATGACACCGGACGCCATCTGGCCACCAAGGGCAATGAATTCGGTGCCACCACGGGTCGTCCGCGTCGCTGTGGCTGGTTCGATGCCGCCGCGCTGAAGCGTTCGATCCAGATCAACGGCATATCCGGCCTGTGCGTGACCAAGCTTGACGTGCTGGATGGCGTCGAGGAACTGAAGGTGTGTACCGGTTACCGCATCGAAGGAGAGCTGTCGGACATCCTGCCCGTCGGCGCCGAAGAGCTGTCGCGCTGCGAGCCGGTGTATGAAACGCTACCGGGCTGGAAGGACACGACCTTCGGCATCAAGGCGCTTGATGAACTGCCGGCGAATGCCCGCAGTTACCTCAAGCGCATCGAGGAAATCTGCGGCGTACCGGTCGACATGATTTCCACCGGACCTGACCGTACCGAAACCATTCTGCTGCGCCATCCGTTCGAGTGAGTGATGGCGGGGCCGGGGGCCGCATGTCCGTGAAGGCCATGCGGTTCATAATGGGTACAGTGACCGATGCCGTCAGGAACGTCGGCAGGAATAAAGCGGACAGGAAAAGAAAAAAGCCGACATCGCTGTCGGCTTTCGTCCTTGCTTCTTGGTGCCCAGGAGAGGACTCGAACCTCCACACCTTGCGGCACTAGTACCTGAAACTAGCGCGTCTACCAATTTCGCCACCTGGGCAAGAGGCTGCGCATTCTAAAGAAAGCATTCACGTTGTCAAGAGAAACAGAGAAGAAGAATTCACCGAGCAAGATTCGACGCGCCGACCCGTTCTTCGAACGCGAGTCGACGCGTTACGACAATCCCCTGCCGAGCCGCGAGTACATCGTGCAGACGCTCGAAGAGACCGGCATGCCGATGAGCGCCGACGAGCTCGTGCAAGCGCTGGACATCCAGCCCGAGGAGCGCGAGCACTTCGTGCGCCGCCTGAGCGCGATGGAGCGCGAGGCACAGCTGATGCGCAACCGGCGCGATGCCTACATCATTCCCGACAAGGCAGACCTCGTGGCAGGGCGGGTCGAAGGACACCCGGACGGGTTCGGCTTCGTCATCACCGGTGACGGCAAGGACAAGAAGGGCGAAAAAGGCGACAAGGGCGACATCTTCCTCAGCGCACAGGAAATGCGCAGCGTGCTGCATGGCGACCGTGTACTGGTGCGCGTCACCGGGCTAGATCGGCGCGGCCGCCGTGAGGGCAGGGTGGTTGAGGTCACCGAGCGCGGCAATACGCGTCTGGTCGCCCGCGTCGTCGAAGAGCACGGCGTGCAGTTCTGCATTGCCGAGAACCGCCGCATCCGCCAGCAAATCGTGCTGGCCGCGCCCGAGAAGGGCAAGCGGGCACTGAAGGCCGCCGCCGGCAGCGTGGTCGAAGTCGAACTGATCGAACAGCCGACCCGCTACACGCCGCCGATCGGCCGCGTGGTCGAGGTCCTGGGAAATTTCGGCGATTCCGGCATGGAAATCGAAATCGCGCTGCGCAAGCACGACATGCCGCACGAATTTTCCGCCAAGGCACTCGCTGCGGCAAAACGCCTGCCCGACGAAGTACGGCCGGAAGACATCGGCAAGCGCGAAGATCTGCGCGCGCTGCCGCTGGTCACCATCGACGGTGAAACCGCGCGCGACTTCGACGATGCGGTCTACGCCGAACGGCAGGGCAAGGGCTTCCGCCTGATCGTCGCCATCGCCGATGTCAGTCACTACGTGAAGCCGGATGCGCCGCTAGACATCGACGCCTTCGAACGCGGCAATTCGGTGTATTTCCCGCGCCGCGTCATTCCGATGCTGCCCGAGAAACTGTCGAATGGCCTGTGTTCGCTGAACCCGGAAGTCGATCGCCTGTGCATGGTGTGCGACATGGATGTGTCGGCCACCGGCGCCATCCAGCACTACAGCTTTTACGCTGCAGTGATGAATTCGAAGGCACGGCTGACATATACCGAAGTGGCGGCTGCGATCTACGACAAGGACCCTGCGACGCGCGAACGCCTGCAGCCGCTGCTGCCGCGCCTCGAAGCACTCGATGCGGTGTTCCGCGTGTTCGAGAAGGCGCGTGCCAAGCGCGGCGCAATCGACTTCGAAACCGTCGAAACGCTGATGCTGTTCAACGATGAAGGCAAGATCGACCGCATCGTTCCGTATGCCCGCAATGATGCGCACCGGCTGATCGAGGAATGCATGCTCGCGGCCAACGTGTGCGCGTCACGCTTTCTCGAAGACAGCAAGCAGCCGACGCTGTATCGCGTGCACGAAGGCCCGAGCGAGGACCGGTTGCAGAAGCTGCGCGCCTTCCTCGGCGAATTCGGCTTCCAGCTCGGCGGTGGCGACAAGCCGCACGCGAAGGACTACGCCGCGCTGCTGACGCAGATCGGCGATCGGCCGGACCGCCAGTTGCTGCAGACCGTGATGCTGCGTTCGTTGCGTCAGGCGGTGTACAGCCCCGACAACGTCGGCCACTTCGGTCTTGCCTACGAGGCCTACACCCACTTCACGTCGCCCATCCGTCGTTATCCCGATTTGCTCGTGCATCGCGCGATCAAGGCGGCGCTCGCGAAGAAGCGGTACGAGCCGGGTGACTGGTCGGACATCGGCCTGCACTGCTCGACCACCGAGCGGCGTGCCGACGAAGCCAGTCGCGACGTCCAGAACTGGCTCAAGTGCTATTTCATGCAGGATCGCGTCGGCGAAGAGTTCGAAGGCAGCGTTTCGGCTGTCGTGCCATTCGGTCTGTTCGTCGCGCTGGACAATGTCTTCATCGAAGGGCTGGTCCACATTTCCGAACTGGGCGCTGACTACTTCCACTACGAAGAGGGCAAGCATCGTCTGGTTGGCGAGCGCAGCGGACGCATGTATCGCCTCGCTGACCGGGTGCGCATTCAGGTCGTGCGAGTCGATCTGGACAACACCCGCATCGAATTCAGGCTGGCGGGCGGTGGCGACGATTTCGGGCGCGTGCCGCGCGCATCGCTGACGCCGAAAGCCGGGCCGACCGGTCCTTCATCGCGCAAGCGGGTCGCCGTCGAACCGGTCGAGCCCACGCCGCCGCCGAAGGCGGTGAAAGCCGGTCGGGGTCGGGCAGCCAGGAAGGCGGCTCAGGCGTCTGCGGCCGCTTCGTCCCCGTACGCTGTTCCGGACAAGCCGTCCGTTGGCAAGAAACCGAAAGCGGCATCGAAAGCAGCGCCTGACGCACCAGCCAAGCCAGCCAAGCAAACCAAAAGCGGCGCGAAAAAGGCTGCGAAGCCCAAGGCTGCAAAGCCGGAGCCCGCGAAGCGTGAAGCTGCAAAATCGAAGGCCACGAAGCCAGCTGCGAAAGCGGCCGGCAAACCTGCGGCCCTGCTGCTCTCGAAGTCGCCCGCCAGATCATCGAAGACGGCCGCAGCAAACGGCGGCGGGACGAACGAGACCCCGCCTGAGCCGGCTGCACCGAAGCGTGGTGGCCGGAAATGAGTGGCGATACGCGTTACATCTTCGGCTTCCACGCGGTGACGGCAAAAATCCGTCACGCCGCGGACAGCGTGAAGGAAGTGTTCGTTTCGACGGCTCGGACCGACGGCCGCATGCGCGACCTCGTCCGCGCGGCCGAAGCGGCTGGTGTGAAGCTGGTGCAGACCGATCCGGCACGGCTTGACGGGCTGGCAGGTGGGGCCGCCCGCCATCAGGGTGTAGTGGCGCGCGTGCTGGCGCAGATTCCCTATCGCTCGCTGGACGACGTGCTCGATGCGCTGTCCGAACCGCCGCTGCTGCTGGTACTCGACGGCATCCAGGATCCGCACAATCTCGGCGCCTGCCTGCGAGTCGCCGATGCGGCGGGTGCCCATGCCGTGGTCGCGCCGCGCGACCGTGCGGTCGGCCTCAACGCCACCGCAATCAAGGTGGCCAGCGGCGCGGCAGATACCGTGCCCTATGTGACCGTCACCAACCTGGCGCGCAGCCTGCGCGAAATGAAGGAGCGCGACATCCTGACCATCGGCGCGGCCGGCGAGGCGACGCAGTCGATGTATGCCGTCGACCAGTCCGGCGCGGTGGCCTGGGTGCTCGGCGCCGAAGGCGACGGCCTGCGCCGGCTGACGCGCGAAACCGCCGACGTGCTGGCGATGATTCCGATGCACGGCACGGTTGAAAGCCTGAACGTATCGGTTGCCAGCGGCATCTGCCTGTTCGAGGCCAGACGCCAGCGCAGCGCCCGGTCCGGCTTGTGAGGCCTTGATTTTCCGGGCTATAATGTTTGGCTTACCTTGCCTCACCGGACTCGCATGCCGGGAGGCTTAACCGCCAGGTCTGCCGCAGGGCAGGCGGGCAAAAACCGCAAGGAGATTACATGCGACATTACGAAGTGGTTTTCATCGTCCATCCGGACCAGAGCGAGCAGGTGCCCGCAATGGTCGAGCGCTACCGCACGCTCGTCACCGGTCGCAGTGGCAGCATTCACCGTCTGGAAGACTGGGGCCGCCGTCAGCTGGCCTATCCGATCCAGAAGGTACACAAGGCCCACTACGTGCTCATGAACATCGAGTGCGACAACGAAACGCTGGCCGAACTCGAGCACGCCTTCAAATTCAACGACGCCGTCCTGCGCCATCTGACGATCAAGATGCGCAAGGCTGTCGTGACGCCTTCGCCGATGATGAAGGAAGAGAAGTCGCGTTCGCTGCTGGCACCGTCCGCTGACCCGGCACCGGCTGCAGAAGCCGAGCCGGTCGCCGAACAGCCGGCCGCTTGATCGACGGCGGAACGGATACGGCGCGCAAGGCGAATCCGTCCGGTCAGGCGATCAACAGTTTCACGTTGCACGCCATCCTGATCGAACGTGACGCGCTGAGGCACACACCGGCTGGCGTGCCGATCCTGCGGGGATGTCTCGAACACCACTCGCAGCAGATCGAAAACGGCGTGCCGCGCGAAGTCAGGCTTGAAACAGACTTCGTGCTGCTCGGAGACCAGGCCGGATTGCTCGCCGCCGCACCGCTCGGAACCGCGTTGATCGCACAGGGATTCATGGCTGCCCGCAGCGCACGAAGCAGGCAGGCAGTCATGCACATGAACAGCATTGAATTCGTGACGGAACGCTGACCCGCGAACCGTCGCAAAAATGGAAGGAACCACCATGGCTTTCAGACCGAAGAACGCAAAGAAGAAGGACGATCGCGGATCGCGCAGCATGTTCAAGCGCCGCAAGTTCTGCCGCTTCAGCGCCGAGAAGATCGAAGAAATCGACTACAAGGACGTCGAAATCCTGAAGGATTTCATCTCCGAGAACGGCAAGATCATGCCGGCCCGACTGACCGGCACCCGTGCCGGCTATCAGCGCCAGCTGTCCACGGCCATCAAGCGCGCCCGCTTCCTTGCGCTGATGCCTTTTACTGACCTGCACCAGTAAGCGAGGAGACAACCATGCAAGTCATCCTGATGGATAAAGTGGCCAAGCTCGGCGATCTGGGCGATGTGGTGAAGGTGCGTGACGGTTACGCCCGCAATTTCCTGATTCCGACCGGCCGCGCCAAGCGCGTCACGCCGGAAAACCTGGCGGTGTTCGAAACGCGTCGCGCCGAACTGGAAAAGGCGGCTGCCGAACGTCTGGCGGGCGCCAAGGCCGTCGCCGAAAAGATGGAAGGCGTGACCGTTCAGGTCGTGCGCAAGGCCGGTGTCGATGGTCGCCTGTTCGGCTCGGTGTCGACGTCCGACATCGCCGAGGCGCTGGTCGCCCAGTCGTTCCCGGTCGACAAGTCGATGGTCCGCATGCCCGATGGTCCGCTGAAGACGACCGGCGAAAGCCAGTTCGAAATCGCGCTGCACTCGGATGTGCTGGTCAACGTCACGGTGGCAGTGGTCGGCGAAAGCTGATCGTCGCTTCCGGCCAGCTGGCCGGGTCGCAGCAAAAAAGCCACCGCAGGGTGGCTTTTTTGTTTTCGAGTTGGCGTCCAGATGTACTTCCAGCAGAGCCACATCGCTGCCCACAGCTTATCCACAGCTTGTGCCGTTGTGCCGCACGCCCGGCCGGACTAGATTGCCGGATTGACGGCACCGCTTCCAGGAAACGAAAACACCACAATGAGCATCGTGCGCAACGCAGGCAACCCCGACGCGCAGGCCGCACAGGCTTCGCAGGACAGGCAGATCGCTGCACTGAAGCTGCCGCCCCATTCGATCGAAGCCGAACAATCCCTGATCGGCGGGCTGCTGCTCGACAACAGTACCTGGGACCGCGTCGGTGACCAGGTCGGCGAATCCGATTTCTACCGCGATGACCATCGTCGCATCTTCCGCCACATCGCGAAGCTGATCGAACAGGGAAAGCCGGCCGACGTCGTCACCGTGTACGAGTCGATCGAAAAGTCCGACGAGGGACAACAGACCGGAGGATTGGCGTATCTGGGCGAAATCGCCAACAACACGCCGTCGGCAGCGAACATCCGCCGTTACGCGGAAATCGTCCGCGAGCGCGCCATCCTGCGCAAGCTGGTCAGCGTGGGCGATGAAATCGCGGCGAGTGCGCTGTCACCGCGCGGACGCGATGCCAAGACCTTGCTCGACGAAGCGGAATCGAAGATTTTCGAGATTGCGGAAGCCGGTGCCAGCAGCGGCTCCGGCTTCGTCGCCATCCAGCCCTTGCTGGTCCAGGTGGTGAACCGTATCCAGGAACTGTACGACCGCGACGATCCGTCCGACGTCACCGGTGTGCCGACTGGCTACATCGACCTTGATGCGAAGACGGCCGGCCTGCAACCGGGCGACATGATCATCGTCGCCGGCCGTCCGGCCATGGGCAAAACCTCGTTCGCGCTGAATATCGCCGAGCACATCGCCGTCGACATCGGGCTGCCGGTCGCCATCTTCTCGCTCGAAATGCCAGGCACCCAGCTGGCCATGCGTTTCGTGTCATCGGTCGCCAAGATCGATCAGGGCCGTCTGCGCACCGGACGGCTGACCGACGATGACTGGGGCCGGCTGACGATGGCACTGGGCAAGCTGCATGAAGCGCCCATCCACATCGACGAGACGGGCGGCATCAATCCGACCGACCTGCGCGCCCGTGCACGGCGGCTGTACCGGCAATGCGGCAAGCTCGGCCTGATCGTGGTCGATTACCTGCAGCTGATGTCAGGCACGCGCGATGGCGAGAACCGAACGGCGGAAATTTCCGAAATTTCACGCTCCATCAAGTCGCTGGCCAAGGAACTGCACGTACCGATCATCGCGTTGTCGCAGCTGAACCGCGCACTGGAACAGCGACCCAACAAGCGCCCGGTAATGAGCGACCTGCGCGAATCCGGCGCCATCGAACAGGACGCGGACATCATCATGTTCATCTACCGGGACGAGGTCTACAACCCGGACACGCAGGACAAGGGGCTGGCCGAAATCATCATCGGCAAGCACCGGAACGGCCCGACCGGCACGGTCACGCTCGGCTTCCAGGGCGAACACACCCGCTTCGTCAACGCGGCGCGGCCGGGTTCCTACTGACGCGAACATGCGTTCCGGGCTGCGCCGCGCCGTTCTGCTCCTGGCCCTGACGGGCGTGTCGTTGCTCGGCGCCTTCCTGCTTGCGCCGCTGCTGCTTCGCAATCAGATCGAGACGGCCCTCGGGCCGCGCGGCGAGGTTGCGAAGATCGATGTCGGATTCGGGTCGGTCGTGCTGCACGACGTGCGCATTCGCGCCGTGCGCGATGGCAAGCAGGGATGGCCGACCGATGACGAGCTGCGTGCGCGACGCGTCGAAGTGCGTCCGCAACTGCGCGACCTGCTGTCGGCACGCGTGCGCATCGAGCGCATCACGGTCGATGGCGCCTATCTGTCGATGTTGCGCACGCGTGACGGCGTACTGAGGGTGCTGCCGGTGCTGCTGGAGAAGTTGCCTGTTCAGGAAGGCGCTCAGGACGCATCTCCCCGAAAGCCCGTTCCGGTTCATGTATCGCGCATCGAATTGCGTGACGCGGCGCTCGATTTCTACGACGCCAGTGTGCGCCGGACACCGCATCGGATGACCTTGCAGGCATTGAACGCAGAGATCGGACCGTTCGATCTTCCTGCGCTGGATACCGCCAGCACGCTCAAGATGGAGGGCGTCGTCAAAGGCGTGCGACAGGACGGCCGCCTGACGTTGCAGGGCGAAGTGCTGCCCGCGACTCGCGATGCACGGCTGGAACTGTCGCTGCGCGATGTCGATCTGGTGGCCTTCCAGCCCTATCTGATCAAGGCGGCGGAAACCGGCGTCAAGCGCGGCACGATGGATCTGGACATCCGGCCGGTCGTCGTCGAACAGCGCCTGAAAGCGCCCGGCAGGCTGACGCTGAAAGGACTGGAGCTTGCCTCCGGCGGCTCGTTCATGGGCTTGCCGCGGGCGGCCGTGGTCGGGCTGATGAAGGACAGGGACGAGCGCATCAGCGTCGACTTCACGCTGGAAGGCCGCATCGATGATCCTTCGTTCTCGCTGAACGAAGGATTCGCCACCCGCGTCACCGGCGCCGTCGCCGAATCGGTCGGCGTCAGTCTCGGCGGCCTGGTGCGCGGGGTAGGCAGTGCCGGCAGTTCGGTCGTGAAAGGCGTCGGCGACGCGGTGGGCAAACTGTTCGGCGACTGAATGGCTGGCTGCGAGCGACGGCTCGTTCAGCCAGCGCCGTGAGCGGCCTGATCATGCTGCTTCAGGTGCGCGCTCAGCATGTGCAGTTCGGAGCGCATGCGCGCAAAGACGTCCGGCGGCAGACCGGACTGTTCGGCCACCCCGGCATGCACGGGCCGCGCCTGTTCCCGCAGTGCGCGTCCGGCATCGGTCAGCCGGATTTCCAGAGCCCGCTCGTCGATCCGGCTGCGCGCCCGCGTGATGTAGCCGGCGCCTTCAAGCCGCTTGAGCAGCGGCGTCAGCGTGGGCGAATCGAGATCCAGACGTTCGGCAAGCGCCTTGAGCGTCAGCGCGTCTTCCTGCCACAGAACCAGCATCACCAGATATTGCGGGTAGGTCAGGCCGAGGGCCTTGAGCCCTGGCGAGTAACAACGGGTGATGGCATGCGTCGCTGCATAGAGGGCGAAACACAACTGCTGGTCAAGAAGCATGGGATCAATCATGGTTGCGGCTCCTTCATCACTTCACACATGGCACTCATAGCACTTCGGCTGCATGATCGGCAAGGCGCGAGCGCTCGCCACGCTGCAAGGTCACGTGACCACTGTGCGGCCAGCCCTTGAAACGGTCAACGACATAGGTCAAACCGGAACTGCCTTCGGTCAGATAGGGCGTATCGATCTGCGCAATATTGCCCAGGCAGATCACCTTGGTGCCAGGGCCGGCGCGGGTGATCAGCGTTTTCATCTGCTTGGGCGTCAGGTTCTGCGCCTCGTCGATGATCAGGAACTTGTTCAGGAAGGTGCGCCCGCGCATGAAATTGAGCGACTTGACCTTGATCCTGCTGCGAATCAGGTCGAGCGTGGCGGCGCGGCCCCACTCACCGGAGGCGTTCGGGTCGTCGGTCTTGTTCAGCACGTCGAGGTTGTCTTCGAGCGCGCCCATCCACGGCGTCATCTTCTCTTCTTCGGTACCCGGCAGGAAACCGATGTCTTCGCCGACCGGCACGGTCACGCGCGTCATGATGATTTCGCTGTAGAGCTTGCTCTCCAGCACCTGGGTCAGTCCGGCAGCCAGCGTCAGCAGCGTTTTGCCGGTGCCCGCCTGGCCGAGCAGGGTGACGAAATCGATATCCGGATTCATCAGCAGGTTCAGCGCGAAGTTCTGTTCGCGGTTGCGCGCCAGAATGCCCCAGACCGAATTCTTGTGGTGTCCGTAGTCGACCAGCGTTTCCAGCACCGCGGTCTTGCCGCTGCGTTCGCGCACTGCGGCATGGAAAGGCTTGTCCTGCTTCGCGCCCGCTTCACGGTAAACGAATTCGTTGATCAGCAGGTCGGGGCACAGCGGGCCCTTCACCCGATAAAGCGTGCGGCCGCTCTCCTTCCACGATTCAAGGTTGCCGCCATGCTCGTCCCAGAACTTCTCCGGCAGCTCGCGCGTGCCGGTGTAGAGCATGTCGGTGTCTTCGAGCACCTTGTCGTTGAAGTAATCCTGCGCATGCAGCCCGAGCGCGCGAGCCTTGATGCGCATGTTGATGTCTTTCGACACCAGGATGACCTGACGCGCCGGATAGCGCTGCGACAGGTGCATCACGACCGCGATGATCTGGTTGTCCGCCTTGGCGGTGGGCAGTCCGGCCGGCAGCACGCCATCGATCGCCTCGGTCTGCAGCAGCAAGTGGCCACTCGCCAGGTCGCTCGACGCCGCCGCCAGCGGTATCCCCAGGGCGATGAGGTCTTCCGCACCGCTGACGATCTCATCCAGCAACCGGCTGGCCTGGCGCGCGTTTCGCGCGACCTCGGTCATGCCCTTCTTGTTGTTGTCCAGCTCTTCCAGCGTCATGATCGGCACGAAAATGTCGTGCTCCTCGAAGCGGAACAGGCTGGTCGGGTCGTGCATCAGCACGTTGGTGTCGAGGATGAAGAGCTTGGTGGCGGGGGCGGACTTGCGGGTGCGCGGTGCGGGTGCTGCGGCGGGGCGTCGGGTGGCCATTGGATCTTTTCTTTGTCGGTTGCGCCGGGTTTCAGAGTGTATTGACGAAGTCGAGCACCTCGTCCGCGTGCCCCGGCACTTTCACGCCGCGCCACTGGCGCAGGATAAGGTTGCCGGTGCCGATCACGAAAGTGCTCCGCTCCACGCCGCGCACCTGCTTTCCGTACATGTTCTTCATCTTCATGACGTCGAAAATTGCGCACGCGGTTTCATCGGGATCGGAAATCAGTTCGAACGGGAGCTCGAGCCTGGCCTTGAAATTCTGATGCGACTTGATGCTGTCACGCGAAATGCCGATCACGCCGCAGCCGGCGGCAACGAACTGCGGATAAAGATCGCGAAAGGCTGCGCTTTCGGTGGTGCAGCCCGGTGTGCTGTCCTTCGGGTAGAAGTAGATGACCAGCGGCTTGGCGGCAGCGGACAGGTTGAAGTCCTGTCCCGAGGTGGAAGCGAGTGTGAAATCGTCGATCTGGGTGGTGCTCATCTGAGCCGTCTCTCCTTGAGTGGTTTCGGGGTCACGCTGACGGCACAGCCTCCGGCAGGATGAGTGCTGCGGCCACGGCACGGCCTTCCGCGACCAGTATGTTGTAGGTGCGCGCTGCGGCCAGCGTGTCCATGACTTCAACGCCGATGCCGGCGTCGATCAACGGACGCAGCAGGGAAGGGTGCGGGAACTGCTGTGTCGGGCCGGTGCCGAGCAGAAGAATCTGTGCATCGAGCGAGGTCAGTTGCGCAAAGTCGGCGGCATCGAGCTGGTCGATGCTGCCGGCACCCCAGTCCTCGCGCAGCAGTCCGGGGCCGAGCACCACGGTGCGCGTCAGCTGGCGCTCGCCGATCTGCAGATAGCCATCACCGAATCCGGTGACAAGGTAGGTGGTCGGGCGCGGGGTCTGGTGCAGCTTCACGGTGGTTCGGTCGGAGAGGATCCAGGTGGTCTTCGGGTGCCGCCGGCAACCGGCTTTTGCCCTGCCTTGCGGGCTCGCATACAATCATATCTTTTTTCGTCGGCGGACAATGAAGTCCGCGCGACGGCGGTCATCCCGGTGACTGCCGCAACCTGCCCCATGCCCAGTCATCCAATCATCGCCTCTCCAGATCGCCCCATCGTGCATCCTCCGGTTTCGAAGTCTTCAAAGCTCGCCAACGTCTGTTACGACATCCGCGGCCCCGTGCTCGCCCGGGCCCGCCAGATGGAGGAAGAAGGGCAGCGCGTCATCAAGCTCAACATCGGCAACCTCGCGCCATTCGGTTTCGAAGCGCCTGAGGAAATCGTGCAGGACGTGATCCGCAACCTGCCCGACGCATCCGGCTACACCGATTCGCGCGGCTTGTTTGCACCGCGCAAGGCCATCATGCAGTACAGCCAGGAAAAGCGGATTCCGGGCGTGGGCGTGGACGACATCTTCATCGGCAATGGTGCGTCCGAGCTCATCGTGATGGCCATGCAGGGCCTGCTCAACAGCGGCGACGAAGTACTCGTGCCGGCGCCCGACTACCCGCTGTGGACCGCGGCAGTGACGCTGGCCGGCGGCACGGCGCGTCACTACATCTGTGACGAAGGCGCCGACTGGATGCCCGATCTGGCCGACATCCGCGCCAAGATCACGGCCAACACGCGCGCCATCGTCATCATCAACCCGAACAATCCGACCGGCGCGCTGTACTCCGACGCGCTGCTGCAGGATCTGGTGGAGATCGCGCGCCAGAACAACCTGATCGTGTTTGCCGACGAAATCTACGACAAGACACTGTACGACGGCGCCACCCACACGTCGATCGCCTCGCTGGCCGACGACCTGTTGTTCGTCACCTTCAACGGCCTGTCGAAGAACTACCGCGCCTGCGGCTACCGCGCCGGCTGGATGGTCGTATCGGGCGACAAGCGTCATGCGCGCGACTACATCGACGGGTTGAACATGCTGGCGTCGATGCGACTGTGCTCCAACGTCCCGGGCCAGTTCGCGATCCAGACCGCACTCGGCGGCTATCAGACGATCAACGATCTGGTTGCGCCGGGCGGACGACTGGCGCGACAGCGCGACACCGCGTGGGAGCTGCTGACGCAGATCCCGGGCGTCAGCTGCGTCAAGCCGCGCGCCTCGCTTTACCTTTTTCCGCGGCTTGACCCGAAGCTCTACCCGATCGAGGACGATCAGCGCTTCATTCTCGAACTGCTGGAAGAGCAGCGTGTGCTGCTGGTGCAGGGCACCGGCTTCAACTGGCCGCGGCCGGACCACTTCCGCGTCGTCTTCCTGCCGCACGAGGACGACCTGCGCGAAGCCATCGGACGCATCGCCCGCTTCCTCGACGGCTTCCGAAAGCGTCATGGCCGCTGAGGTCACCGTCGTGCGGGTGGCCGCCCGGCGCGCCGTTCTCGAACCATCCTGGCTGGCGCGCGCGGAAGCGGTGCATCGCGCACTCCGGCCCGATCTGCCTGCGGATTACGTCGGCACATTGCAGGGCATTTTCGACGACGGCGGCGAAATGGTCGTGGCCGTCCGCGATGACCAGGTGCTCGGCGTGGCGGTCTTCCGCTGTCACCGCAACACGTCGAGCGGTGTGCACTTCTATATAGATGACCTGGTCACCGCACCGGCGGCTCGCTCGCAGGGGGTCGGCAAGACCCTTCTCGACTGGCTTGCGCACGAGGCAACAGAACGCGGGGCCACGCGCCTCAGGCTTGACTCCGGCACACAGCGCGTCGATGCGCGCCGCTTCTACCATCGCGAAGGCATGCACATCGCCTGTTTCCTTTTTTCGCGGGATCTGGACACGGTCCCGCAACGACATTCCACACGAGGCAAGGCATGAAACCCATCAATGTAGGTCTGCTCGGCATCGGCACCGTCGGTGGCGGAACCTGGACGGTCCTGACCCGCAACCAGGAAGAAATCACCCGTCGCGCCGGTCGGCCGATCCAGATCACCGCGGTAGCCGACCGCGATACCGCCCGCGCGCAGCAGCTGACCGGTGGCAAGGTGAAAGTGACCGGCGATGCCTTCGAGGTCGTGCGCGACCCGAACATCGACATCGTGGTCGAACTGATCGGTGGCTACACCATCGCGAAGGAACTGGTGCTCGAGGCGATCGCCCATGGCAAGCATGTGGTGACCGCCAACAAGGCGCTGCTGGCCACGCACGGGCAGGAAATATTCGCCGCGGCGCAGGCCAAGGGCGTCATGGTGGCGTTCGAGGCTGCGGTCGCCGGTGGCATCCCCATCATCAAGGCGGTGCGTGAAGGGCTGACGGCCAACCGCATCGAGTGGGTGGCCGGCATCATCAACGGAACCACCAACTACATCCTGTCGGAAATGCGCGACAAGGGCCTGACCTTCGCCGACGCGCTGGCCGACGCACAGCGGCTGGGCTACGCCGAAGCCGATCCGACCTTCGACATCGAAGGCGTCGATGCCGCACACAAGATCACCTTGCTGTCGTCGATCGCGTTCGGCATCCCGGTCCAGTTCGACCGCGCGCACATCGAAGGCATCACGAAACTGACCGCCGACGACATACGCTACGCCGAAGCGCTGGGCTATCGCATCAAGCTGCTGGGCATCACCAAGCGCAAGGCCGACGGTTTCGAACTGCGCGTGCACCCGACGCTGATCCCGTCGAAGCGCCTGATCGCCAATGTCGAGGGCGTGATGAATGCGGTGCTGGTGAAAGGCGACGCGGTCGGCGCCACGCTGTATTACGGCCGCGGTGCCGGCGCCGAGCCGACAGCGAGCTCGGTGATCGCCGACCTGGTCGACGTGACCCGTCTGCACACGGCTGACCCGGAACATCGCGTGCCGCATCTGGCATTCCGCGCCGATCAGCTGTCCGACACCCCCATCCTTCCGATCAGCGAAGTCGAGAGCGCCTACTATCTGCGCCTGCGCGTGCAGGACAGGCCGGGGGTGCTGGCCGACATCACTCGCATCCTCGCCGACCAGGAAATCAGCATCGACGCCATGCTGCAGAAAGAGCCGTCGGAAGGCGAACAGCAGGCGAACATCATCATGCTGACCCACGTGACGCGCGAGAAAAAGGTCGATGCCGCCATCGCACGCATCGAAGCACTCGACAGCACGGTGGGCAGCGTGACGCGTCTGCGCCTTGAAGAGCTGAACGGCTGAGTGACTTGCAATTCGAGGAGAGCAATCGTATTTTCAGTACATTAACAACTGGGAGACGCGCTATGAAAGTGGCTGCTAGCTCGAAACTGATGAATTTTCTGAAAGTGCCCAAGGATCGGGAGCAACTTCGCCAGGCCATGCAATCGGTGACCTCGGGCCGTGAGCCGGATGAGGTAACAATAGAGCTTAGTAAAGGCAAGGTTCGAATCTCTGTGGTCCCGATTCGTACGGTGCGGGGTGGTGACTAAGGATCTGTCAGCCCACCCAATTCAACGTGGCAACACGGCAGCGGAATGTGCTTGCTGAGCACTGCTTATGAATATCGCGCTACCGACAGTTATCTTGTTTCTACTTCTACTTCCAGGTTTTATACTGCAGGCGGAATTCAGACGACCTGAACGTACCGTACTTGACACCCTTCCATTTAGCCGGTCGATCACTAACGCTATATTGCTGGCCTTCGTTCTGAATGGGTTGGGAAGTGTATCCGTCGAAATTTTCACACCTTGGATTGTGCGGGTCGATGACTTGCTGTTATTGATGTCGGGTGACCGCGCAGTTGGCTACGCCGATGCGGTGACCAGGGTGGCTTCTCACCGTAATGCGATAGCTGCTTATTTCCTGATTCTATACTTTGCGGCTTTTCTCGTCGGCCGCGCACTGCGCGGCGCAATCACTCACTTCCGTCTAGACCGGGACGGTACAATACTTTCACGTTGGTTTCGTTTTGATACACCGTGGTATTACCTGTTGAATGGTTACGATGCCGATACGCCACCGGATGGGGTTTTGGTTGCGGCAGTGGTTGAAGTTGGAGGGAGTGCCCAGCTTTATTTAGGGCGCCTCGTAGAGTTTTTCCTGAACCCAGATGGTTCAATTGACCGGCTTGTTCTTGAGGATGTGTCGCGTCGAGAAATATCGCAGGACGCGAGCGAGACCTTCGACCAGAAAAATCGATTTTATCCCATCAGGGGCGATTATTTTGTAATATGGGCATCAGAAATGAGAACCCTTAATGTGCATTATCTGCGACTTGAAGAAGTTTCTTGACCAAGACTTCAGGGGAGAGAAAGTCTGTGGCCACTAGATTTTTATTATTTTTCAGATTGGTTTGCAGCCACTTCCGATATCAGTAAATATCAATGTATTACGTATCCACCCGCGGCCTCGCGCCGCAGAAGCGCTTCACCGACATCCTGCTGGGCGGACTGATGGAGGATGGCGGTCTCGCCATGCCTGTGCACTACCCGACGTTCACACCGGCCGAGCTCGGGTCCATGCGCGGCATGGATTACCGCCAGCTGGCCTTCGCGGTGCTGTCGCGCTTCGCCGACGACCTGCCGTCCGACGACCTGCGCACGCTGATCGAACGCACCTATCGGCCCGAGGTTTACTGCAACACCGTGTCGGGCTCCGACGCCCGCGACATCACGCCGCTGTACACGCTGGAACCCGACCTGCATCTGCTCGAACTGTCGAACGGCCCGACGCTGGCGTTCAAGGACATGGCGATGCAGTTGCTCGGCAACCTGTTCGAGTATGCACTGGCGAAAAATGGTGCCGAGCTGAACATCTTCGGCGCCACGTCGGGCGATACCGGTTCGAGCGCCGAATACGCAATGCGCGGCAAGCGCGGCATCCGCGTGTTCATGCTCAGTCCGCACGGCAAGATGAGCCGCTTCCAGAGCGCCCAGATGTTCAGTCTCCAGGACCCGAACATCTTCAATATCGCGGTGCGCGGTGTGTTCGACGACTGCCAGGACATGGTGAAGGCGGTATCGAACGACCTCGATTTCAAGGCGAAGTACCGCATCGGCACCGTCAATTCGATCAACTGGGCGCGCGTGTCGGCGCAGGTTGTCTACTATTTCAAGGCGTACTTCGCCGCGACGCAGCGCGATGACCAGCAGGTGAGCTTCACCGTGCCGTCCGGCAACTTCGGCAATGTGTGCGCCGGTCACATCGCCCGCATGATGGGCCTGCCGATCCGGCATCTGGTGGTGGCCACGAACGAAAACGACGTCCTCGACGAGTTTTTCCGCACCGGCGTCTATCGGCCGCGCGGCAATGCGGAAACGCTGCACACCACGAGCCCGTCGATGGATATTTCCAAGGCGAGCAATTTCGAGCGCTTCATCTTCGATCTCACCGGTCGCGACACCGGGCAGGTGAGGGCGATGTGGGGCGAAGTCGATCGCGGCCGCCCGTTCGATCTGTCGGGCACCGGGCTGTTCGGCAAGGTCGCGTCCGAGTACGGCTTCCAGTCCGGTTCGAGCAACCATGCCCATCGTGTCGCCACGATGCGGCTGGCGCATCAGCGCTGGGGGCGCGCCATCGACACGCATACCGCCGACGGCCTGAAGGTGGCGCTGGAGCGGCGCGAAGCCGGTGTGCCGATGGTGGTGCTCGAAACTGCACTGCCGGCCAAGTTCTCGGAAACCGTGGTCGAAGCACTGGGCTGCGAGCCGGTCCGCCCGCACGGCATGGAGCACCTCGAATCGTTGCCGCAGCGCTACGAGGTGATGGGTACCGACGTGGCCGCAATGAAGGCCTTCATTGCCCGCAACACTGGATAATCGGCAGGCAGGCAGCAGCGCGGGCGGAATCGGGGATCAAGTCCGAACCGCACGCTGCCGTATACACAGGCATCGAACCACATGCGCACCGCGGTGCGTCACGGAGAACATGTCATGGGTGAGCCGGTGAATTCATCGCTTGAGGCACTGCAGCGGCTTTCAGCCGAACTTGAATCGGGCGACATCGTCTTCCCGACCAGCATTGATGTGTCGCTTCGCATCCGGCAGGCGCTTGAAAATCCCGATATCAACGTCAATGAGGTGTGCCGGCTGGTTGGCGCCGAGCCGGTGCTCAGCGCGAAGGCGCTGCGCCTCGCCAATTCGGTCGCCTACAACCGCAGCGGCAACGAAATAACGGACGTCCGCACCGCGGTGACGCGCGTCGGTACCGAGCCGATCCGCATGCTCACGATGTCGCTCATCGTCCGCCAGATGGTCGATGCGCGCGCCGACGAACGTCTGCGCGTCCTGACGCACGACCTGTGGCGGCACACCATCCACGTTTCGGCGCTGAGCTACGTGATCGCGCGTCGCCTTTCGCGGCTGAACGCCGATACGGCCATGTTCGCCGGTCTGGTCCATGAGATCGGCCAGTTCTACCTGCTGGCCCGCGCATCGGCCTTTCCTGCGCTGCTGCAGCGCGAAGCCGAACTGGGTGGGCTGATGTTCAGTTTCAGCCAGAGCGTCGGCCGCGCGGTGCTCGAATCGCTCAAGGTACCGGAGCAGGTCATCGCAGCCGTCGATGCACCGTCGTTCGAAGGTGCCGTCGTGCCGCCCCGTTCGCTGGGTGATGTGCTGTTCCTTGCCGAGAGCATGGCGGCATTTCCGAATCCGTTCACCACGCTGTCGCCGGAAGAAGACGGTCTGCTCGCCGACGCGGCGACCTCGGACATCGACAACGAAACGCTGGAAGCGGTGGTTGCGGAATCGAAGGAAGAGATCGATTCCATCATCGCCACATTGCAGATTTGAGAGCTTGGATCTGTTCTCGTTTGATGGGTGCGTCGCGTTGCCCAGCGATGCGCCGACTGTAAAAGTGATGTACGAATCAAATTCTTGCAGACCCTAAAGTCGGGCGCAGCGCAGTCGTTAAATGATGTGACGACATATTGAAGCTGAACCAGGGCAAACCCACCGAAAGGTGGCGACGCAAAGTTTCCGGTCTACCGGGTGCCCCGGCGCCCCACGACAGCGGGGCCGCCGCGAAGCTGTACCCCGCCTCGCGTCCGGTCCTGACTTTGCGCCCCGTTTCAGCCTTTACCGACCGCCGTGCGCGGCCGCAAAGGTGAATCATGAGCGCTGTACCCCTGCCGAAACAGACTGCCGTACCGCCCGAACGAGGGCGGGTGATCAGCGACTGCCGCGATTTCACGATCCGGCGCCTGCGTGATTCGCTGCGCGGCATGCTCGAAAAGATCGAAGAAGATCTGGTCGCCCGGGCCGAGGCGGAACTCGATCGCGACCAGCGCAACCTCTACATGTTCACCTGCGGCAAGGCCCGCCAGCAGTGGGCCGGCATCGAACAAACGTTCATCGACCACCTGACTCGCTATTTCGACGCGCGCGTACGCGGCGAGCCGGTCGAATCGTCACGCTCAGCGGTACCGACTTCACTTGACGAACTCAGCCTGGTGGGCGAAGACGACCTGACTCAGGATCTGGCTGTCCATGAACTCACCCGCAAGCTGAAGGAACACTGCGACGAGGAGCTGTTCGGCGTCGAACAGCGTCTGGGTTCACTGCTCGGCAAGTCAGACCCGACCGATCAGGACAATCCGCTCGGCACCGAAGGCGTCGCCAAGGCGCTGCGCGCTGCGTGCGAAGAGGTCGATGCCAGCGTGCAGATGCGGCTGGTGCTGCTGCAGTCGCTCGAATCGCAGATTTCACGCGAACTTTCAAAGCTTTACCAGGACCTCAACGTACGACTGCAGCGGCAGAACGTCCTGCCGGGACTGCGTCGCGGCTTCCGCCGCAACGTCGGAGCACGCGCCGGCGTGGCGGGCGTACCGCCCATGCAGGGCAATGGCGCAGCCGGCGATCCGGCGGGAATGGTCAGCGGTGGTTTTGCGCAGTCTGTAAGCGGGCAGGGTGGCTTTCCTTCGACAGGCGGCGCCCAGGACGCAGGCTTCACCGCATCGATGCCCGGCTTCGGCATGTCGTCCGTGAGTGGCGGCTTCGGCGAGCAAGCTGCGTTTGGCGCTGCTGCGGACGCTGACGGCGATATCTACGCCATGCTGTCGCAACTGGTCCAGGGCCAGATGGCGGCACAGGGCATTACGCTGCCGCCGATCGGCGCAGCCGGAGCAAACCCGGCCGGGCTGGCGTCGCCCTTCGTGTTCGAGGCGCTCAGCGCACTTCAGTCCGACGCCGACCTTTCTGTGCCGGCCGCTGCGTCCTTCAACCTCGGCATTCCGCCCAATCTGCTGCGCAATTTCCGTACCTCCGAACTGGGCCGCCATCTCGGGCAGTTCGATGCGATCACGGTCGACATCGTCGCCATGCTGTTCGACCTCATCTTCGACGACGCCGATATCGCCGATCCGATCAAGGCGCTGGTCGGCCGGCTGCAGATTCCGCTGGTCAAGGTGGCCATGCTGGACCGCAGCTTCTTCTCCAGCAAGGCGCATCCGGCGCGCCGACTGCTCGACCTGATTTCCAACTCGATGATGCGCTGGGGGCGCGACGTCGGTCACGAAGACCCCCTTTACATCAAGCTGGCGGAAATCGTCGACCGCATCCTGCGAGATTTCGATCGCGATCTGAGCCTGTTCGAGGCCTGCAGCGAAGACCTGCGCGCCTTCGTCACCGAACTGGAAGCAGACGAGACGCAACGTGCGGAAGCCGCGGCGCTGATCGCCAGTGCGCGCGAGCAGGAACGACTGCGCCGCGAAGATGCGCGGCGAGCCGCCGACGACGAAATTGATGACCGGTTGCGCAAGCCGCTGCCCGGTGTGGTGCAAAGTCTGCTCGATGGCGTGTGGCGGCGGCTGCTGCGCAAGCATGTCGATACCGGTCCGGATGCGGCCGTTGATTACCAGCAGGCGCTCGCCACCATCGACGAACTGATCTGGAGCGTACAGGCCAAGGCCGATGCGGACGAACGCCGCGCCCTCGTGGTGGCGCTGCCCGGTTTGCTGCGCCGCCTCAACCAGGGCTTCGACCTGGCAGGCGCCCATCCTGCCGACAAGCTGATGCTGCTCAACGGCCTGTTCGACCTGCACGCACAGTGGCTCAAACCCGGTGCGGTGACAGCTCCACCGGCAGTTGAACAGTGGGTACCCGAGGCCTACTCCGCGAATGACGATGTGCCGGCACCGGAAGTGGTCAGCGAGCATGTCGAGCAGGACGGCCTGGAGCTCAATGACATTTCATTGAACCTGCCGTCACCACTCGACATCCAGGAGCAGGACCGTGTGTTCGAACTCAAGCGCGGCGACTGGATCGAGTTTCGCCAGGTTGACGGCAGTTTCGTACGCATGCGCCTGAACTGGGTCAGCCCGCAACGCGGCATTTACCTGTTCACCAATCCCGGTTCGACGCGGGCCACCTCGATCGCACCTGACGCGCTGGCGCTGCAACTGGCGAACGGCGAAGCACGCGTGGTCGACAATCAGCCGATGTTCGACCGGGCGGTCAGCCAGGCGCTCGGCCAGCAGCGCGCGCATTAAGGGCTGCTGACCGTCAGCGACGCAGCTGACGATCATGCTTCTGATGCCGGATGCTGGCATTGGCGCGATCCTGCATGCGTTCCATCCTGACGGCTTCCTTGTGATCGATCGCGCCATCGGCCATTGCCCGGCTGTCCACGCGATCGATATGCGCCTGCTGATGTTCCAGCCGGGCGGCTTCGTGCGCGGTGACCGCCCCCTTTTCGATTCCGCGGTCGATCCGCGTTTCCTGTCTGTCCTGCCGGTTGTCGATGCGGGTTTCCATGCGATCGGACAGCGTGGGCTGAGCGAGTGCCACGGTGCTGAAGGCAAGGGCGAGCAGGGCGGCGAGCGGAAGGGCTTTCATGGTGGTCTCCGGAAGATCAGCGGCGTGCGAATGCATCGCCTGCATCGCTTGAACGCTGCGCGCCCGCAGGTCCTTACGTCGCCCGTATGTAAGCGGATGCAAGGTTTTGCGGCGGCCCCGGATGTCGCGTAAGAATCCGTCGTCCCGCGCGTTCAATGCTGGTGACCGTGATGCCTGGAACCAACTTGTTCACACTCTCCTCCGACGACGCCATGGGCCGGCCGTACCTCCCGATTCCGATCCTGCTCCTGATCGTGTGCGTGCTCGCGTTCGGGATCCTGTCGGGCAGCGCACAGGCCGCGCTGCCCGAAGTACCCGACCCGCAGACCTGGAGCACCCTGCCGGCCGCCGAGCGCGATGCGCGTGCCGGCGCCCTGCGCGAGAAGCTGCGTGCCGCCACGCCGGACGAGCGCCGGAAGTTTCGCGAACGTCTGCGCGAACGCCTGTCGGCGTTGCCGCCGGAGCAGCGGCGCGAAATCGCTGACCGGCTGCGCGAAGACTGGAAAGCCATGAGTGACGCCGATCGGGATCGCCTGCGTGCCGAGCGACGGGAATACATCCGCTCCTTGTCGGCAGAAGAACGCGAGGCCCTGCTGCGCGAGCGGCGCGAACTGCTGGACCGCATGAAACCTGAAGAGCGTCGCCGATGGCAGCGCGAGATCGGACGCTAGACCTGTGGCCGCAGACATCCGTGGCTGCTGAATTCGGCCTGCCGGCACTCGATGGCCTGCTGCCGCGCGCCTGGCGCAGTGACGCTGCGTTGCTGCAGCAGGCGCATGCGGGGACGCGGGCCGCCTCCGAGGAACTGGTGCGACGCCTGCTGCCACGGGCCCATGCACTTGCGTGGCGGCTGACCGGCAACAGGGCGGACGCGGAGGATGTCGTGCAGGAGGCATTCTGTCGTCTGTGGCAGCACGCGCCGCGCTTCGAGCCCCGCGCTTCGGTGTCGACCTGGTTCCTGACCATCGTGCGCAATCTGTGCATGGACCGCTTCCGCCGCGAGGTGGAGCGCGCAGACCCATCCGTGCTCGACGATCTGGTTGATCCGGCAGCCACACCGGAGCAGCACTGGCTGGCGGGCGTACGCAGCGCGCGACTGCACGAGGCCCTCGAGCGGCTGCCGGCGCGCCAGCGCAGCGCGCTGATGATGTGGGCGTGGGAAGAATGCGACATCGCGGCCATTGCACACGAACTGGGGCTGGCAGAAAATGCGGTCCATCAACTGTTGTTCCGGGCCCGGACCCGGCTCAAGACCCTGCTGTCAGGAGGGGACGCACATGACTGAACCACTGCCGGGTGTCACACCGGATGCCGCGTCGGGCCCGTTCGCAGACGATGCGCTGCGCAGTGCGCTGCGCGAAATGCCCGAACCGACGCCGTCACACGACCTGCAGCAACGGCTGCTTGCCGGTGCACCACATCGCCGCCCGCGCGTGCTGCGTGGCTGGATGACCGGGCTGGTGCTGTGTTCCATGCTGGCCGCGGTCGCGCTCGGCGTGATCGAATACCGTGCCTGGCAGACCACTGAAGAACTGGCCCGGCTGGACGAGCTGTCGGTGGCGTCCATGCTGCTGCTCTGAGCCGGGCGATGCCGGCTGTCATCAAGGGCTGTTAAGCTCTTGTGCAACAAGGATGGACGGAGTGTTCGATGCTGATTGACCGCCACGGATCGTCGCTGCTGCTGATCGACATGCAGGAGCGCCTGTTGCCCGCGATGGATGACGCTGAACGCCTGCTCGACAATGTCGTCTGGATGGTGCGCATCGCGCAACGCCTGTCGGTTCCGGTTTCAATCTGCGAGCAGAATCCGAAAGGTCTGGGTGCGACGGTGCGGGCGCTGCGCGACCTCGTACCGGCTCAGTCCATCGCGCCCAAGATGCACTTTTCATGCGTCACCGATGGCTGCCTGGACACGATGACAGGGCTGCTGCGGCCGCAGGTCGTGATCTGCGGCATCGAAGCGCATATCTGCGTGCTGCAGAGTGCGCTGGACCTGCAGTCCAGCGGCAAGCAGGTGTTCGTCGCCGCCGATTGCATCGCGTCACGCGACCCGTCCAACCGCCTGGTGGCCATCGACCGCATGCGTCAGCACGGCGTAATCGTGGTGTCGCGCGAAATGGTGGCATTCGAATGGCTGGGTGCGGCTGGCTCGGACGAGTTCCGCGAAATCAGCCGGACTTTCCTGCGCTAGGGTCTGCCGGGGCGGATAGCTGCCACGCTGGCATGGCCGCACAGCGCCATGCTCTGTTCCAGTTCGTCGCGCAACAGGCGAATGACGTGCGCAACACCGAGCGCACCGTTGCCGGCCAGCCCCCAGATGCACGGTCGCCCGATCAGTACCGCATGCGCGCCCGCCGCCAGTGCGCGATGCACGTCGATGCCATTGTCGATGCCACTGTCGAGCAGCACCGGCACACCGGGCCCGACGGCGCTCACGACGGCCGGCAGCGCCGCCAGGCTGGCCGGTGCCCCGGGCAGCACGCGTCCGCCGTGGTTGGACACGACAATGCCGTCACAGCCCCGACGCACCGCTTGCACTGCGTCGTCCGGGTGGAGCACGCCCTTGAGCAGCAGGGGCAGCGACGTGCGTTCGCGCAGCCAGTCCAGATCGTCCCAGGTCGGTGCCTGCGCCATCCAGCCGTCGAACACCTGACTCTGGCCGTCGGCGATGGCGACCGGGCGCGCAGGTGCATCGAGATTGACTGCGCCGACCTGCACCGGCAGCGCCAGCGCGGTCTGCTTCACCGGCGCATCGACCGTGAACACCAGCGCGCGGGCGCCGGAAGCGATGGCGCGATCGAGCAACCGGCGTGTCGCTTCTCGGCTGCCTTGCCAGTAAAGCTGGAACCACGGCGCGCGCTCTGCGGCACGTGCGATGGCGTCGAATGGCCGACTGGCCAGCGAGCTGATGATCATCTGCCCGTCCTGCGCATTCGCTGCCATGGCACTCGCCTGTTCGCCATCCGGGTGATACAGGCGCTGATAGGCGATCGGGGCGAGCAGCATCGGATGGCCGAGCACCTCGCCGAACAGTTCGATGCGGGTATGGCCACCGCGCACATCGGTCAGCGGGCGCGGCGTCAGCGGCGCAGCGTCGAACGCTGCGCGGTTGGCGCGCCCGCACGGCGTTTCGCGGCCGTCGTCGAGGTAGTGCCAGAGTTCAGGGTGCAGGCGTGTGCGCGCCAGCTCGCGATAATCGCCGATGGAACGCGGCGCAGGGATGGTCACGTTCAGGTGTCACCCCAGCGGCGCAGCAGGTTGTGATAGACACCGGTCAATCTGACCATGGATGGCGTTTCACCCAACTGCTGGCGCAGCGCCAGCAATTCCATGTCGAGATCGAACAGCAGGCGTCGCTGTTCGGCGTCCCGCACCAGACTCTGGATGAACATGAAGCAGCCGATGCGCTCACCGCGCGTCACCGGCTGTACCTGATGCACCGACGACGACGGATAAACGACCAGACTGCCGGCCGGCAGCTTCACTTCATGACGGCCGTAGGTGTCTTCGATCACCAGTTCGCCACCGTCGTAATCGGCCGGATCTGACAGGAAAAGCGTTGCCGATATGTCGGCACGCACATAGCCGCTGCCATCGGGCAGTGCGCGCATCGAATTGTCGATGTGCGCACCGTAGCGGTCGGCATCGTCGGCGTAGCGGTTGAAGCAGGGTGGCACGATGCGGTGTGGCAGCACTGCGGTGAAAAACATCGGCGAACGGTTCAGTGCCGCCAGTACGATGCGCCGCAACTCCGGCAGCAGCGGCGCATCTTCGGCGATCTGCTGGTTGTTCTTGACGGTGACGGCCTGCGTGCCGGCGGTGGCCGCACCGCTCGACCACTCGGCACGGTCGAGCAGCGCGCGCACCAGGGCGACTTCATCGTTCGCCAGCAGATCGTCTATCGTCAGCAGCATGGGCAGCAAGGATCAGAAAGAATGGTTGCCCGGTAGCGCGCCCGCTCGGCCGGCTCCCGGAATGCGTTGGCCGCTGGCCGCATCGCACGACCCGCAGTCGTCGAAAACGACCTCGAGGACTGTGCCGGCACTGCTGGCGCTGGTGTTCTTCCGGGTATCGACATATTGCACGCCGCCACCGTCACTCGGTTCATGGGGCAGCGGGCTGCGAGCCCACGCAATGAAGGTGTGGCGTGGCGCATTGTCAAGTTTCTGTCCGGGCTGCACCACGTCGTTCGACTTCTTGAACCCGCTTTCCTGGAAGGTGTTACCGGCAAGCGGGTTCTGCCGCGACATCGCGCGGCCGGTGGCGCGCACTTCGGTGCCGAACAGCGCGCCATGGATCAACAGCGACCCGGCCAGCACATTCCGCTTGGCACCGGCTTCATGGCTTCGGGCGCGCTCAGGCTTCAGGTTCGAATCGGTCACAGCGACCGGCTGATTCATGCGTGCTCCTTGCGGGGGCGATGCCTTGGATGGGCCGGGTCATCTGCGCAAGAATGGTAATAGGAAGTTGAATGATTCTCAACCAAATTCAACATTTCGCCCGTTGCTTGAGGGCGGCAGACACCCGTACCCGGTCCCGCTCGAGGGCGTCGGGCAGACATCGACATGGGGAAAGCGGCTGCCGGATCAGGCAGCCGCTGCGGTGCTGGTCAGTCCGGAAACGTGCCGATCGAGGCGCCCACTACAGGTAGAGCACTGCGGGGAACACGGTCACGGCCAGCACGAACACCAGCCACTCGATGTTGTTGCGGGCGAGAAAACCGGTGAAGTGCAGGATGAGTACGGTGATTGCAACGATGTAATAGAGGATGAACCACATCAGACCGGGTCTCCGCAGGTTTCTGTCGCGTGTGCCGGACGCTCAGCGTTCGACATGACGAAGGGAAAGGTCGATCGCGCGTACGTTCTTGGTCAGCACGCCGATCGAAATGCGGTCCACCCCGGTTTCCGCAATGGCGCGCACCCGGTCCAGATCCACACCACCGGACGCTTCGAGTTCTGCCCGGTCGTCATTGATCGCCACTGCCTCGCGCATTTGGTCAATGCTCATGTTGTCCAGCAGCACCATGGTGGCTCCGGCGTCCAGCGCCTCGCGCAGCTGCGCCAGTGTCTCCACCTCGATCTGTATGAACGCGTTCGACGGTGCAATGCCGCGCGCCCGTGTCAGCACCGGGCGGATGCCGCCAGCCGCCATGATGTGGTTTTCCTTGATCAGGATGCCGTCATACAGCCCCATGCGGTGGTTCAGCCCGCCGCCGATGCGCACCGCGTACTTCTGCGCAAGTCGCAGCCCGGGCAGTGTCTTGCGCGTATCGACGATGCGCGCCGACGTACCCGAAATCGCATCGACGAATCGCCGGGTCATCGTGGCAGTGGCCGACAGCAGCTGCACGAAATTCAGCGCAGCACGTTCGGCCGTCAGCAGGGCGCGCGTTTCGGACAGGATTTCGCACAGCTTCTGGTCCGGCGCCACCCATTCGCCTTCCGGCACATGCCAGGCGACCGTCGCTTTCGGGTCGAGCGCGCGCAGGCAGGCTTCGAACCAGTCGCGACCGCACAGCACCGCTTCCTCGCGCGCCGTCACCAGGCCCTGCGCAGCACGCCCGGGCGGAATCAGGCGCGCCGTCAGATCGCCGGTGCCGACATCCTCGGCGAGCGCCTGCGACACATTGCGCTGGATTTCGATGGACAGCTGTTCATTTTCCCGCATGGCAGTGACCGGTAGATCGAAGCGGCGGATTCTAGCATCGCGCCCGTGCGCGCCATGCGGCGGCAGTCACACCGGACACGCTCAGCGTCGGTGCGCCAGCCAGACACTCAGCAGTCCGCTGGCCACGATGATGGCGGCCCCGCCGATGGCACTGGCGCCTGGCAGGTCACCGAACACCAGCCAGCCCATCAGCGTCGCCCAGACCAGTTGTACATAGATGAGCGGGCTCAGCGTCGACGCCGGCGCGAAAGCCATCGCGCGGATCAGCAGGAAGTGACCGGCCATGCCGGACACGCCCAGCGACAGCACGAGCAGGGTGTCCTGCCAACCCGGGATGTCACTGTGTGCAGCCGCCGGCAGCGCAACGGAAGAGATCCCGGCGCCGATCAGCGCGGTGTAGAACAAGGTGGTCAAAGGTCGCTCGGTCGGCGCCAGCGTGCGCGTCGCCAGCTGGTACAGCGCGTAAAGCAGCGAGCCGGCCAGCAGCATCAGCACCGGCACCAGGGGCAGGTCGCCATCGGGGCGGGCGATCAGCAGCACGCCGGAAAAGCCGAACAGCGCAAGCAGCCAGTGCGCCCCGGTCACCCGCTCGCCCAGCACGGGACCGGCCAGCAGCGTGACGATGAGCGGCGTGATGAAGAACAGCGACGTGCCTTCGGCCATCGGAATCGTGCGCAGGCCTCCCATGATCAGGAAGGACACGCCGGCCAGCAGCGCTGCACGCACGATCTGCAGCCGCCAGCGGGCTGTGACCACGAGGGTGCGTCCCATGCGCGGGTACAGCACGGCGCCCAGCACGATGGCCGGTACCAGATAGCGCGCCCAGACCAGAACGCCGACCGGATAACGCTGCGACAGGTACTTGCCGGTCGTGTCCAGTACAGCGAAGCAGAACAGGGCCGCCAGCATCAGCATGACGCCGATAAGCGGCTGCGAGCGGTCAGAGCGGGATATGGCTGACTTCCTGCAGATCGGTGCCGGCGATCAGCGCATTGAAGGCGGCGCGCGCCGATTCGATCACTTCGCCAGCGGTCAGGCCGTTCGGTCCCTTGCCGAGCGCGACCAGACGGTCGCCGGCCAGCCCGTGCAGATGCACGCCGCCGATCAGCGCCAGATCGGCCGGCCAGCCCTGCGCCAGCAGACCGGCGATCAGCCCGGTCAGCACATCGCCCATGCCGGCCGACGCCATGCCCGGATTGCCGGTGGTGTTGATGAACCAGCGTCCGTCGGCCAATGCGATCACGCTGCCGCAGCCCTTGAGCACGGTCGCGGCGTGGTAGCGGCGCGCGATGGCGCAGGCCGAGGCGATGCGGTCTTCCTGCACCTGCGGCGTCGTGCTGCCGAGCAGACGCGCCGCTTCGGTGGGGTGTGGCGTGAGCAGTGTCGGCGCGCTGCGGTCGTGCACCGCCTGTGCCAGATCCGGGTGTTGCGACAACAGATTCAGCGCGTCGGCGTCGAGCACCAGCGTGGCGGTGGTCGCAATCGCCTCGCGCATCAGTTCCAGCGCCGCCGGGCTCTGACCCAGGCCCGGTCCGATGGCGACACAGGTCGCCAGATCGCCAGTCAGGACTTCACCCGGCGAGCGGATCATCAGTTCCGGCTGTTCGGGATCGAGCGGCAGGGCGGCGTGGTCGAGCATGCCGACATAGACACGGCCGGCCCCCACCTTCAAGGCGGCGCGCCCGGCCAGCAACGCGGCACCGGCCATGCCGCGCGCGCCGCCGATCAGCACCGCATTGCCGTTGGTGCCCTTGTGACTGTTGCGTGCGCGCGGGCGCAGCAGGTGGTCGAACAGCGCGCGGCCGACCTGCCAGCCGGACGGCCGCGCGACCAGCGCGCAGTCGAGTCCCAGATCGTGCAGCGACAGCTCGCCGCAGTGGTCAGGCCCGTCCAGCGTCAGCAGGCCGGGTTTCAGCGCGATCATCGTCGCCGTGTGCGACGCACGGATGGCGCGACCCAGCACGCGGCCGGTGTCGGCGTTCAATCCGCTCGGCACGTCGATGGCCAGCACCGGGCAGGTCATGTCATTGACTGCGTCGATCCAGGCCGCGTGCTCGCCTTCGACCGGTCGGGTCAGGCCGATGCCGTACAGCGCATCGACCACCAGCGAGTACTCGCCCTGCGGCAGGCGCGGCAGGCGCGGCAGCGTGACACCGCCGATGGCACGCCACGATGCCCACGCTGATACGGCATCGGTGGCTTGCGCATGTTCGTCGCCGATATAGGCCACGACCACGTCGAAGCCGGTCTGACGCAGCTGGCGGGCGATCACGAAGCCGTCGCCGCCGTTGTTGCCCGGCCCGCACATCACGAGCACGCGGCCGTGCCGGCCACCCATGATTTCCATCGCCTTGGCCGCCCCGATCGCACCGGCACGCTCCATCAGGCGCGGTGAGCTGCGCGGTGCATAGTGCCGCTCGATGCGCCGCAGCGCCTCTGCGCTGTATAGCGCAGGCAGCGAGGCGGTGTTCAGGGCGTTCGGGCTGATTGGCATTCGGGTTCCGGGAAACGGGAGTCGCCGCGCGACGGATCACGCAAGCGCTGCATTTTAGGCCTTGCTGCGCCGGCGTGCCGAGGCATGCGGCACTTCCAGCACGCGGTCGGCGGCGGCGACGAAGCAGCGCATGCCGGCGTCGGGCTCCAGCGTCATGTGTCCGGTGAAGCTGCCGAAGGCCGGGAGCAGCCCGACATCCGGGCCGAAGGCAAAGCAGGGCAGGCGCAGCCGGTCGCCTCCCGCCTCGACGCGCAACGCCGGATGGACGTGGCCGGCCAGCACGTAATGGCCCGGTCGCGCATCCGGGTGATGGCACAGCGCGAACGGCGCCATCAGCATGGGCTCGTCGACCACGGTCAGCCCCAGTTCGGTCGGCACCCCTGCGTGCATGTCGTGGTTGCCGCGCACCAACACCCACTCGACGCCCGGTGCGCGCAGCCCGGCCAGCGTCGCCATCAACGCCGGCTGGCGTGCTTCGCGGGCGTGCAGCAGATCGCCGAGAAACACGACGCGGTCGGCACCCGTGCGGGCAAGCAGTGCCGCCAGCCGGTCCATCGTGTCGTCGCTGGTACCCGAAGGCACGGCCACACCGCGCGCGCGGAAGGTCAGACCCTTGCCGAAATGCGCATCGGCGATCAGCAGGGTGGATTGCGCCGGCCACCACAGCGCACGTTCGGCGAGCAGCGTCAGCGATTCGCCGGCAAGGTCGATCTGCAGCATGACTTCAGGGCCCGGCCGCTTTTTCCAGCAGCGCCACCATGCGTGCCACCCTCTCGGACAGCTGTTCGCTCGACAGCCGCTCGCGCAGCCGCGCCACCAGCAACGGAAACGCAAACGGGGTCATGGACGGCGGACGCGTGATGCAGTGCCGGGCGGCGCGCATCGCAGCCAGCGTGCCGGCGATGCGTTCGGCATCCAGTTCATCCTGCAGGGCTTCCTGCTTCGCCTGCTGCAGAAGCAGGTTGTCCGGGTCGTGGCGCGAAAACACGTCGAACAGCAACTCGCTGCTGACCTGAAGCTGGCGTGCGCTCTTGCCCTGTCCGGGATAGCCCTGGAAGGTCAGGCCGGCCACCCGGGCCACTTCGCGAAAGCGGCGGCGCGCGAGCTGGGCCGCGTTCAGGCAATGTTCGATGTCGGCATCCAGCGCGTCGCCGGACAGCAGACCGGCCGCGATTTCCTGCGCCCAGTCGACCGGCGAGGCCGACAACAGCTCGAAGCCGTAGTCGTTGAACGACAGCGAAAAGGTGATCGGCCGGCTGCGCGAAATGCGCCCGGCGAGCAGTGCGGCCAGCCCGGCATGCACCGGCCGGCCGGCGAACGGGAAGAAAAAGGCGTGATGCCCTTCGCGCGACTGCATGACTTCGATCAGCAGTTCGTCTTCGCACGGCAGCGCCGACCAGCCGCGCTGCACGTCGAGCAGCGGGCGCAGCGCCCGCATTTCCGGCTCCGGGTAGTCGCCTTGCGCGGCGAGTGCGATCAGCGTGCGGATTTCCTGTGCCAGTTCGCTGGACAGCGGCATGCGTCCGCCGGCCCAGCGCGGCACTGTGCCGCGCGCCGCGTTGCCGGCGCGCACCAGCGCCTGCATGTCACGCACCACGACCAGTTCGAGCACCCGGCCGGCGAACAGGAAACAGTCGCCCGGCTTCAGACGGCCGATGAAGGATTCCTCGACCTGACCGAGCCGGCCACCGGCCAGCGCCGCAGCGCCGGACGCGGGGGCGCTCTGACCGCCGCTTCCTCCACCGCTCTTTCCACCGCTCTTTCCACCCTTCGCCCAGCGCACATCGACCGCCGAATCCGCAGTGATGGTGCCGATCTGCATGCGGTGGCGGCGGGCGATGTCGGCGCGCGGCACGCGGTGGCGGCCATCGGCATCGCGTTCGACCTTGCGGTAATCCGGGTAGGCGGACAGCGACGCCCCGCCGCGGCTGACGAAATCCATCGCCCAGTCCCAGGTGCGGTCGTCCAGCGTGCGATAGGCATGGGTCGTGCGGATTTCCGCCTTCAGTGCGTCGGCGTCGAAACCGCCGGCCAGCGCCAGCGTCACCAGGTGCTGCACCAGCACGTCGACCGGCGCCTCGGGGCTGTGGCGCGGTTCGATGCGCCCGGCTGCGACTGCGCGGCGCGCGGCGGCCGAATCGATCAGTTCCAGGCCGTGACCGGGCACGCAGGTGGCGTGCGGCGTGCGGCCCGGCGCGTGGCCAGAGCGGCCGGCGCGCTGCATCAGCCGCGCCACACCTTTCGGCGAGCCCAGCTGCAGCACGCGCTCCACCGGCAGGAAGTCCACGCCCAGATCGAGGCTGGAGGTGCACACCACGGCGCGCAGCGTGCCGTTCTTCAGCCCGGCTTCGACCCATTCGCGCACCTCGCGCGACAGCGAGCCGTGATGCAGCGCGATCAGTCCTGCCCAGTCCGGGCGCGCCGCCAGCAACGCCTGGTACCACAGCTCGGCCTGCGACCGCGTGTTGGTAAACAGCAAGGTCGACGGACTGGCGTCCAGTTCGGTCAGTACGGCGTCGAGCAGTTTCACCCCCAGATGGCCGGCCCACGGAAAGCGTTCGGTGCGCGCCGGAATCAGGCTGTCCAGCCTGACCGGCCGGTCGACTTCGCTGGCGACCCGTGCGCCCCCCGGACCGCACAGCACCTCCATCGCATGGTCCGGATTACCCAATGTGGCGGACAGTCCCCACACCGGCAGCGCTGGATTCCACTCGCGCAGCCGGGCCAGCGCGAGTTGCGTCTGCACGCCGCGCTTGTTGGCGATCAGTTCATGCCACTCATCGACCACCACGGCGCACAGCCCGCCCAGCTGATCGCGCGCGGTGTCGTGCGAAAGCATCAGCGTGAGGCTTTCCGGCGTAGTGACCAGCGCCTGCGGCAACGCGCGCGCCTGTCGGGAGCGCTCGGCCGAACCGGTGTCGCCGGTGCGCAGGCCGACCTCCCAGTCCAGACCGAGCACGCGCGCCGACTCGCCCAGCGTCAGCGCGGTGTCCGCAGCCAGTGCGCGCATCGGTGTGATCCACAGCACGCGCAGCCCCGGGGCGGGCCGGGCCGCGGCCCGCAGCAGCGCCCCGAGCCACACCGCCAGGGTCTTGCCCGATCCGGTCCCGGCGTGCAGCAGGCCGCTGCAACCCTGCTGCAGATGTGCCCACACCGTGCGCTGGAAATCGAACACGCGCCAGCCGCGTTCGGCGTACAGGCCATCGATGCGCGCCTGCAGTGCGGCGACGTCGGGCAGCGCACCACCGGCACGCCGGGCACGTCGGGCCGGCCGGGGCGCCACGCGCTCGCCTGTTTGCCCGGCCGCCTGCTCGCGCTGCTGCTTCGCCCGCGCGGCGCGCAGCTGCCGGCCGAGCGAAGACGACGCGACAATGCGCCGGATGTCGGCACGCGTCGGTTCGTCGGACGGTATTTCCGGATCGGACATCGGGGGAAGGGGGCAGGCAGACGGTGCACAGACTATCCGTACGCCGCGCGGTTCGCGCGCTTCAGGCCAGGGGACGCACCAGTTCTCGGTGACGGAAGCAGTCGACCATATGGTCATTCACGACCCCAACCGACTGCATCCAGGCATAGACGATGGTGCTGCCGACGAAGCGGAAGCCGCGCTGGGCGAGCTGTTTCGACAGCTGGTCCGACAGGTCGGTCGTCGCCGGGCAATCGGCCGGCCGGCGCCAGTGGTTGATCAGCGGCTGGCCGTCCACCCTGTCCCACAGCAATCCGGCAAGTGTTTCGCCGCGCTCGTGCAGCGCCAGCAGCGCGCGCGCGTTACCGATGGTGGCATCGATCTTCAGCCGGTTGCGCACGATGCCGGCATCGGCCAGCAGGCGTGTGCGGTCCTCGTCGCCGTAGCGCGCGATGCGCCCGGCGTCGAAACCGTCGAAGGCGCGCCGATAGCCTTCGCGTTTGCGCAGTATTGTGATCCAGGCCAGACCAGCCTGCGCACCTTCGAGAATGAGGCGTTCGAAAAGCGCCGCCTCATCGCGCACCGGCACCCCCCATTCGGTGTCGTGATAAGCGACGTACAGCGGGTCCTGTCCGCACCAGCTGCAGCGGGCAGGCAGTGCGCTCACGACGGACGCAGTTCCAGTTCGCCGTTGAACAGCGAACTGTCTTCCGGGTCGCGATTGATGTGGAAACCCAGGCTCTGCACGAAACGCAGCATGCGTTCGTTGTTGGCGAGAAACACGCCTTCCATCACCTTGAGGCCGCGTTCGCGCGCCGCTTCGATCAGCAGATTCATCATCGTGCGGGCCAGGCCCTGACGCTGCCAGGCGTCGGCGACGACGATGGCGAATTCACACGATTCACCATCCGGATTGACGACATAGCGACAGACGCCGATCTGCTCTTCGCTGTCGCCATCACCGGTGATGGCCACCAGCGCCATTTCGCGGTCGTAGTCGATCTGCGTCAAGCGGGCCAGCAAAGGGCCCGGCAACTCCTTGATCGTGCTCATGAATCTGAGATAGCGTGTTTCCGGCGACAGGGCGCGCACGAAGTCGGCTTCGCGGTCGGAATCTTCCGGTCGGATCGGACGGATGATAGCGCGTGCGCCATTGGGCATATTCACCACGTGTTCGAGCCGCGCCGGATACGGGTGGATCGCCATGTGCGAGTAGGGCGTCGCGGTCGGCAACACGTCGGCGAGAATGATGCGCGCATCCACCGCCACGCAGCCGCTCTCGTCGACCAGCAGCGGGTTGATGTCCATCTCGCGTATCCAGGGCAGCTCGCACACCATTTCGGACACGCGGATCAGCACCCGTTCGAGTGCGTCCATGTCGATCGCCGGCATGCCGCGGAACTCGCCCAGCATAGCCGACACCCGGGTACGCTGGACGACATCGCGCGCCAGTTCGACATTGATCGGCGGCAGCGTGACAGCACGGTCGCGCAGCACCTCGATGCGGGTGCCGCCGTGGCCGAAACTGATGACCGGCCCGAACACATCGTCGTGCACCACGCCGACGAAAAGCTCGCGTGCATTGGGCTTGGTCACCATGGGTTCGATCGACACACCGGTCAGCCGGGCATCGGGTTTGCGCCGGCCGACTTCCGCCATCAGTTCCTGCCAGCAGTCGCGCACTGCGCGCAGGTTGTCGACATGCAGCCGCACGCCGCCGACATCGCTCTTGTGCGTGATGTCGGGCGAATCGATCTTCATGGCGACCGGCAAGCCCATTTCTTCGGCGTACACCATGGCTTCGGTCGCGCTGCGCGCGACCACGGTCTGTGCGATCGGAATGCGGAAAGCGGCCAGCAGCGCCTTCGATTCCATTTCGGTGAGCACGGTGCGCCGCTCGGACAGCGCCGTCTCGATCACCAGGCGGGCCGATTCAACCGATGGCGGATCGAGGTCCTGCGCCAGCGAAGCCGGTGCGTGGCGCAGCAGCTGCTGGTTCTGGTAATAGGACGAGATGTGATGGAACAGTTCGACCGCCGGCTCGGGCGAGCGGAAGGTCGGCAAATGCGCCGCCTCGAACAGCGCACGCGCGGCGCGCACCTGTTCGCCCCCCATCCAGCAGGTCATGAGCGGCTTGTGCGCGGTGGCAGCGATGGCGATGACAGTCTCAGCCACGGCAGTCGGTTGCGTCATGGCTTGCGGTGTCAGCAGCGTCAGCACGCCGTCGACACCCGGATCGGCCAGCACAGCCTTCAGTGCAGCGCCGTATCGTGCGGCATCGGCATCGCCGATCAGGTCGATCGGGTTGGCGTGCGACCAGGTGGGCGGCAGCGCGACATTGAGCGCTGCCATCGTTTCCGGCGACAGCGCCGCCAGTTCAATGCCCAGATCGGCCGCCCGGTCGGCCGCCATGACGCCCGGTCCGCCACCGTTGGTCACCACGGCGAGCCGCTTGCCCGAAGGCTTGAAACCAGTGAACAGCGCGTTGGCCGCAGAGAACATCTGGCCCATGTTCGACAGGCGCACCACGCCGGCGCGGCGCAGCGCAGCGTCGAACACGTCGTCCGAGCCCACCATGGCACCGGTGTGCGACGCCACCGCCTTCGAACCGGCCGGATGCCGGCCGACCTTGATCGCCAGCACCGGCTTGACCCGCGCCGCCGCACGCACCGCACTCATGAAGCGGCGCGCATCGCGGATGCCTTCGATGTACATGAAGATGCTTTCGGTACGCGGGTCGGCAATCATGTAGTCGAGGATTTCCCCGAAATCGACATCGATCGACGCACCCAGCGACACCACGGTCGAAAAGCCGACGCCATTCGTCTGCGCCCAATCGAGCAGGGCGGTGCAGATCGCGCCGGACTGCGAAATGAGACCGATGCTGCCCGGGATGCCTGCAGCGCGTGCGAAGGTGGCATTCAGGCCGATCGCCGGTCGCATGAGGCCGAGGCAGTTGGGGCCGATGATGCGTACGCCACTGCGCTTGGCCGCGATGCGGGTGCGCCGTTCCAGTTCGGCACCTGCCGGGCCGCATTCGGCGAAGCCGGAACTGATGACGACCGCCGACTTGATGCCGGCCCGGCCGCATTCCTCGATAAGTCCGGGCACCGTGGCCGCCGGGGTGCAGATCACCGCCAGATCGGGCCGCTTGCGCAGGTCATCGAGGCGCGCCACACACGGCACACCGTGAACCGAATCATGTTTGGGATTGATCGCATGCAGCGCACCGCTGTAGCGCGCGTCGAGCATATTGCGGATCAGGACCGCACCGATCGAGTCGTGCCGCTCGCTGGCACCGACGATGGCGACCGACTGCGGCTCGAACATGGACTTCAGATAGTGCTCGTACTGCATGGGGACTCCCTTGGCGCTGCGATGTCGTCAGCGGTGGTGGCGGTGATTGCCAGCCTTGCTGCTGCCGTACGCGGTGATACCCGGCACCTTGACCTCAGTATATTGCATCGCAACACAAGTTCCGCCCGTGGAAATCCATAATCTTCGTAAAGAATAAATTAAACTAATTTAATTATATTCTTGAGCAGGATTTCTAAAGTTGAATCTACAAACTTATAAATGTGCAATCGCAATATAAACACATCAAAACGGAACTCAACCAGCCGGATCGGGCAACGTGAAGTAGAAGCTCGCGCCTTTGCCGGGGGCGCCTTCGGCCCAGATGCGACCGCCATGGCGGTGCACGATACGCTGCACGGTCGCCAGTCCGATACCGGTGCCGCTGTTGTCGGCCTGATCGTGCAGCCGGTTGAACGGGCGGAACAGCTGTGACACGTGGGCCATGTCGAAGCCGGCGCCGTTGTCGCGTACGTGGAACACGACTTCGCGATTGCGCAGCCGGGCATCGAATTCGATCTCGGCCGTTGCGCAGGCGGCAGTGAAGGCCCACGCATTGCGCAGCAGGTGTTCGAGCATGACGCGCGCGAGTATCGGGTCGACGCGCGCCATCAGGTGCAAGCCGATCGACACGCGGGCTTCGCGTTCGGGCGCCTCCGCATGCAGCTCGCGCGCGATGGTGCGTGCAATCGCCGACAGGTCGACCACCACCCGGCTGATCGGCGCCCGCGTCAGCCGACCCAGTTCGATCAGGTCGTCGATCAGCGTCGACAGCTTCTGCGACGCCGCACGGATGCGTCCGAGGTGGCTGTGCGCCATCTTGTCGAGCTGATCGCCGTAGTCCTCGATGATGATCTGCGAAAAGCCGTCGATCGCGCGCAGCGGGTTGCGCAGGTCATGCGACACCGAGTAGGAAAAGGCCTCCAGTTCGCGATTCGACGCTTCAAGTTCAGCGGTACGCCGCTTCACGCGCCGTTCGAGTTCGGCATTCATGTCGTACAGCGTCGATTCCGCCTGCTTGCGCTGCGTGATGTCCTCGATGCTTCCGGACAGGCTCTCCAGACCGCCGCTGCCGTCGAAGCGGGCACTGATCGCGATTTCGAGCCAGCGCGCCGGCTGACCGGCAGTGTGGGTGCGCACCTCCACCTGCATCGAGTCTCGCCGACCGTCGAGCAGCGGTTCCAGGCGCGCCAGCAGATAGCGCGCTTCGTCCTTCGACAGCCAGCGCAGCACACGCTGGCCGATGGCCTGCGACACCGGCTGACCGGTCAGGTCTTCCCAGGCGCGGTTCAGGTAAGTGAAGCGGCCCCGCGCATCGATGCGGAAAATGACTTCGCGCAGGTGATTCACCATTTCGCGGTGGCGCGTCTCCAGCTCACGCAGCGCGCGCGTCGACTGCACGAAGGCACTTTCGTCGCGCCCGGTGCCGCGATAGCCGCAGAACTCGCCTTGCGCATCGGTCACCGGTCTGCCGCGCAGGTCGATGTGGCGTACGCTGCTGTCAGGGAGCCGCAGCACCAGATGCAGTTGCATGGGCTGACGCGCCTGGATCATGCGATGGCACTCCTCCCAGTCGCCGTGCACCGGGGACAGCGCGTCGATCTTCCAGAATTGAAGGCCATTGACCGCAACGATGTCCAGCGCATTGCCGAGCACCGGACGGGTCTGCGAAACGCGAAGCCTCATGCCGGAGTCGGTTTCCCAGTGCCAGTCTGCCGCGAGGTCGGCAAAGTCCTGCTGGCGCAGGTTTTCGTTGTCCTGGACGGACAGGCGCTCGGCGGAAAGGGTGAGCTGCCGTGCAGCCGCCGCCCCGATGCCGCTGGCAATGAGGAAAACGGCAAGACCGATCGGTACGGACACGCTGGCCGCAACAACGCCGGCAAGAATGGCCAGTGGCAGCGCCCGCCAAAGGAAGAAACCGCTGGCGGTCATGGGGGAGGCCGGCATATCGGCAGTGCGAAACATTGTTTTCCTTGAAGTGCCTAGGATGATAATGCCGCCCTGACTGCTCGCATCCCCGAATAAAGGCCTGCCGATGCCCTCTCATTCCCACTTTTCCGGTCAGACGCCATCGCAATGGGTCACCCGTTTCTCTGCGCTCTGTGCGCCAGGCGCGGAAATCCTCGATTTCGCCAGCGGCGCCGGTCGGCATGCCCGTTGGCTCGCCGGCCACGGATTCAGCGTGCTGGCGGCCGATCGTGATCAGGCAGCGCTGGCCGAACTGGCCGATGCGCAAGGCGTTCACACACTGTGCACCGATCTCGAAAAGGGTCCGTGGCCCTGGGTCGCAGACAGCTTCGATGCGGTGGTGGTGACGCGCTACCTGTTCCGGCCGCGACTGGCGGAGCTGGCCGCGCTGCTGCGACCTGGCGGCGTGCTGATCTACGAAACTTTCATGCTGGGCAACGAGCGCTTCGGCAAGCCGTCGAACCCGGATTTCCTGCTGCGGCCGGACGAACTGTTCGACTGGGCGCGCAGCTGGGGACGCGTTCTGGCCTTCGAACAGGGCGAACTGACCGCGCCGGCGCCGGCGATGATTCAGCGCATCTGTGCGGTGCGCGCCGACACGTCGTCCAGAGTGCCCTGAGCGGTGGTCCGGATGATCCGTGCCGCCAGCGCATCGATACCTGCTGCGTCGAGCCGGTCGGCCTCGAAGGTGGGCGCATCCGGGTGGCGTGCAAAGTTGTACTGCTGCGATCGTCGGTACAGCGGGTCGTAGTGCTGTTCCAGCAGTGCCGCGACCAGGGTGCGCCAGTCGCCGGCGCGCGCCAGCGCCGACCAGGCATCTATCGTTTCGTGTCCGCGCAGATCGGACAGCCGTTCGAGCTCGGCAATCAGCGCCTCGGCATCGCTTGTGAGGTAGTCGTAGTCGCGCAGCAGGAAGTCGGTACGGGCGGCCACCGAGGCATCGATGCGCAGACAGGGTGCCGCCCGCATGCGCTCGATCAGTTCGTTCGGCAGCGAAACCAGACCGATGCGCCTGCTTTCCGCTTCGGTGAACACCGGACGCGCCGGATCGAAGCTCGCCAGCACCGCATGCAGCTGCGACTCGAACCAGCGCTGCGGAGGTTGTGGCTGGCCGGGCTGTCGGCCCAGTACCGAACCCTTGTGCGCGGCCAGCGCCTCCAGATCGAGCACCTGTTCGCCACGTGCCGCCAGTCTTTCGAGCACCCGGCTCTTGGCGCTGCCGGTCGGTCCGCTCAGCACGCGGAAATCAAGCTGGGCGGGGGCTGCGGCGAGCCGGTCGAGCACATCGCGACGATAGCGCTTGTAGCCACCTTCGAGCTGGTGCGCGTCCCAGCCGATCTGGCGAAGCACGGTGACGAAGGCACCGCTGCGCTTGCCGCCCCGCCAGCAATAGATCAGCGGACGCCAGTCCGGCCCCTTGTCGTGGAAGGTTTCCAGCAGGTGGCGGCCGATGTTCAGGGCAACCAGCGCCGCACCGCGCCGCTTGGCGACGAAGGGCGACACCTGTTTGTACAACGTGCCTATTTCGGCGCGCTGCGCGTCGTCGAGTGCCGGGCAGTTGATCGCGCCCGGCACATGGTCGAGCGCGAATTCAGCTGGCGAACGGGTATCGATGAAGGCGTCGAAATCGTGCAATTGACCGATCGACGCCATTCCCGCCGGTCGCCGCAGGATGGGAGCGTCGCTCATTGCCGGGTGTTCCTGTGCATGACAGCCTTGTCGGGGAGAACTGCGGCCGGCGATGGTAGCGTGCCGGACGATGGTCGAGTGATGGGTTGCCGCGTTACGACATACACACATGCAGCGCCTGCTTTCGACCCGCAGGCCGGACCGCAATCACCGCTGGCGCGTGGCCGAAGCAGTGTCGACCACCTTGCCGAGCAGAGGCTTGAGCGGCGTCCAGATGTTGTCGACGATGCGCGACTGTGCGCTGGCAACCGGATGAATGCCGTCCGGCAGGAAGCTGCGCGGATCGGTAGCGAAACCATCGAGCAGGAAGGGCAGCAGCGCCGAGCGGGTCGTTGTGGCCACCTCGCTGAAGGCAGCGGAGAACTTTTGCGTGTAGTCGGGGCCGTAGTTCGGCGGCAGCTGCATGCCGGCGATCAGCACCCGGGCGCCTGCCGCCTGCGCCTTGCGTGTCATGGATTCGATATTGTCGCGCATGCTCTTGACGGGCAGGCCGCGCAGGCCGTCGTTGGCGCCGAGCGCGAGAATGACGACGGCTGGCTTGTGCGCCGCGAGCGCCGCGTCGATGCGCGACAGGCCGTTGGCCGTGGTGTCACCGCTGGTGCTCGCATTGACGACCGAATGGGCGTAACCCGACTGCGCCAGTTTCTGCCCGAGCAACACCGGCCAGGCCTCATGCTGGCGCAGACCGTATCCGGCTGACAGACTGTCGCCGACCACCAGCAGTGTCTGCGCCTGCAACGGCAGCGCAATGAACACCATGCACAACATTGAGAACAACACTTTTTTCATGCCTACAGACACTCCGGAAACACGCCCGACCGTCCTTGAAGTCAGCGGGCTGGGCAAGCAGGTGAGCAGCGGAAACGCGCCGCTGCAGATTCTTCAGGATATCGCCTTCACGGTTCGTGCCGGTGAAGCTTTGGCCATCGTCGGCGCCAGCGGTTCAGGAAAATCGACCTTGCTCGGTCTTCTGGCCGGGCTTGACCTGCCATCTGCCGGCTCGGTCAGCATCGCCGGACGGGACATCTTTGCGCTCGACGAAGATGCCCGGGCCCAGCTGCGCGGCGAAAAGGTCGGCTTCGTGTTCCAGTCCTTCCAGCTTCTGCCGGCTCTGACCGCGCTCGAAAACGTCATGCTGCCGCTGGAACTGGCAGGCGTCGACCGGGTGCGCGAGCGCTCGGTGGCACTGCTGGAACGGGTCGGCCTGGGTGGGCGGATGACGCACTACCCGCGCCAGCTGTCGGGCGGCGAGCAGCAGCGGGTCGCGCTGGCGCGCGCCTTCGCGCCCGAGCCCGGACTGCTGCTGGCCGATGAGCCGACCGGTAATCTCGATGCCGCGACCGGCGCGTCGGTCATCGACCTGATGTTCGACATGAATGCCGAACAAGGCACCACGCTCATCCTGGTGACGCACGACGAAGCGCTCGCGTCGCGCTGCACGCGCCGCATCCGCCTGGCCGCCGGCAGGATGACCTGAGATGCAAGATTCAAGAATAAAGATGCAAGGAGGTCGTTCCTTGAATCTTGCATCTTGAATCTTGCATCTGCCTTCACAGATCGAAACGGCGCATGAAGGCGCGGTCAATGCGGTCCTTCCAGCGCCACACCCAGTCTCCCTGAAGCGACCAGCCGCCGCGTGAGGCGATGGCGTGGCGGCGGCCGCAGGCGAGCAGCAGCAGGGCCTGTGTCTGCGGTGTCCAGGGCTGCAGCGTGTGGCCGCGCGCGGCGCGCAGCAGGTTGGCGGCCAGCGGCGGACCGGCGCGCACGGCAAACACACCGGACTTCGGGCGCGGCGAATCGATCATCGTCGCCACGTCGCCGGCCGCGAACACCTCAGGGTGTGACAGTGACTCCAGTGTCGGTCCGGTCGCGATGAAACCGCGTTCGTCGACCGTCAGTCCGCTGCCGCGCAGCCAGGCCGGCGGGGCAGCGCCGGTGGCCCACACCGAGAACTGACTCGGAATGCTGCGACCGTCTTCGAGATTCAGCGCGTCGCCATCGACTCCGGACACGCGCGCATTGGTCACCACGTCTATCTGCTGACGCGCCAGTTCCATCATCACCCGCCGCTGCAGGCGCCTTGGCAGCCCGTCGAGTATCAGGGGCGCGCGGTCGATCAGGGTGCAGCGCATCCGCGGTTGCCGGTGATGCAGCGCCATGATGATTTCGACGCCGGCCGCCCCGGCGCCGACGACTGCGGCAGCGCGTGCGGCGCGCGCGGTGTGCCAGCTTTCGAGCAGTTGGCCGATCGGCTTCACCGGATGCGCACAGGTGTCGGCACCCGGAAGATCGGGGATGCGCGGCGTCGAACCGGTGTCGATCGACAGCATGTCGTAGTCGATCACCTCGCCGCTGGCCAGCCGGATCTGCCGCTGCCCGGCATCCAGTGACACCGCGGCATCCAGCCTGAGCGCGCAACCCGCCCGCGCAGCCAGCGGCGCGAGATCGATGCAGGCCTGCCGGTAGTCGTAGTGGCCGGCGATGACGCCCGGCATCATGCCGGAGTAGGGCGTCAGCGCATCGGGCGTAACCAGGCTGACCACCGCATCGGGTTGTTCGCGCGCAAAGGCTTCCAGTACGAACAGGTGGGCGTGACCGCCACCGAGCAGGACAAGACGTTTCATGGGGGTGGCTTCAGCGGTGACCGGGCGGTGACCGACAGGTCGCCGAAATAACCGAGGGTCTGTCCGCCGGTGTTGTCGCTGTCGCTCGCCACGACGATGCCAGTGACGGCTGGAGGGTCTTCGCCGAAGGCTTCCCGGAAATCCTCGACCAGGTTGCGGCTCACGTCGCGCCAGCTGCCGGTCGGCGAACCGGCACCATCGACGGCGATCATGCGCACCCGGTCGGTGTAGGCGCTCCATGCGCGCGAGCCCGGCGCGGCGCGCGTGTCCCACACGTAGCACAGCACGGCCGTAGGGATCTGCTCGCCGTAGAAGGTGCGCGCCAGACGGATTTTCGTGCGCGTGCCGAAAGACAGCTTCGACAGATCGAGATCGAACAGCACATAGACGCGCAGCGCGTAGTCGTCGCCCTCCCGTGTCGCGAAGCGCCCGGCGGCCGGCAGCACATCGGCGCGCCAGCGCCAGTTCAGCCAGGGCGTGGCGAGCGGATCGAAGCGGCGGGTGTGGATCAGCGCCGAGGCGGCATTCGACGCCTCGACACGAAGCACGGTCAGGCCATCCAGCTCGGCCAGCCGGAAATCGGCGGGCGCGGCCTTGCCGCCCAGCGTGTAGGCCGTCCATCCGCTGACGTTCGGTCCGGCTGGCTGGGTCGAAAAGGCGGGCAGCGACACCGCATCTGCCGCGGCTGCCGACACTTCGCAGGTCAGCGCCAGCGCGATGGCCAGCAGCAGCGCGCGCAGGCGGGTCAGCACGGTTCGGGCACCAGCAGACCTTCGGCCACGGCGCGTCGGTAGTCATCCGGCCGGTCAAGGTCGTAACCGGTCGCGAGCACATGCGTGAGCAGACCGAGCCGCCTGAACACCGCACGGGTTTGCGACCACACCCCGGCGCTGCCCCATGCGATGCCTTCGAACAGCGCGGCTTGCCGTACGCGCAGCCCCACCAGCAGATAGCCGCCATCCTCTGCCGGGGCAAACACCGCATCGTGGCGGCGCAACGCAACACCCGCAGCGCGCAGGTCGGCCGACTGCAGCGACACGGCGTCGGCGCCGATCAGCAGCGCGCCCGCATGGCGACGGAGGCTGTCATCGAAGGCATGCGCCATGCGCATGCCGATGTCGCCGCCGGTCTGGGCATGCAGCGACACGCCGTAGCGGTCGCGACAGCGTTCGAAGAAATCGTGGCAGCAGTCCGGTGCGCACCACAGCTCGACCGGGCCGATGGCCGCGTCGGCGGCCACCTGCAGCGCACGTTCGGTCAGTTGCGCACCGATCCGCGCCGCGCCGTCAGCGCCCAGCAGCGGCATCAGCCGCGTCTTGCTGCGGCCGGCCTCGGGGGCGCGCGCGAACACCAGTACCGCCGTTCCGGATTCACTCATGATGCGGCCGATAGTCGCGCGCCAGATCACCCGGATCGGCACCGAAGAAGTAGCGCAGGCGCAGGCGCCACATCAGCACGATGGTGCGCAGCACCCCCTGGCGCTCCCAGCGGCGGCCTGACGTGATGACGCGCGCGCGCAGACAGGCCGGTCGCGACCGCGCCCGCGCACGGGTGGAAAAGTCGATGTCTTCCATCAGCGCGATCGGTGCGTAGCCATCCAGTGTGTCGAACAGCGCGCGCGTGCAGAAGATCGCCTGATCGCCTGTGGCGATGCCGGTCAGACGGGAACGCAGGTTCATCATGGCGGCGACGACCGCGAGCAGCAGGTGGCGACCTTCGATGCGCACATCGAAGCGCCCCCACTGCGCACCGGCTGCGATCGCTCGATCGATCCGTGCGAACGCGTCGGGCGGCAGCTGCGTATCGGCGTGCAGGAACAGCAGCACGTCGCCGGTCGCCACCTGCGCACCGGCGTTCATCTGCAGCGCACGACCGCGCGGCGCGCGTACGACGCGCGCGCCCTGCGCGGCGGCGATCGATGCGGTGTCGTCGAGACTGCCGCCGTCGGCGACAATGAGTTCCAGGCCGCAGACGTCGGGTGCCGGCATGCGCGACAGCGCTTCCCCGATGGTCGCGGCTTCGTTCAGCGCCGGCAGCACGACGGACAGACGCCTCATCCGCGCACCCAGGCGTGATAGCGCGCGACCCATGCGAGCAGCGTCTGCGGCGCATGCGCCTTCTTCCAGACGCCGGCAGCGAACTTGTTCGCCTCGTTCATCGTCGGGTAGATGTGGATGGTGCCCAGCAACTTGTTGAGCCCGAGGCCGTGCTTCATCGCCAGCACGTATTCGGCAATCAGTTCGCCCGCGTGTTCGCCGACGATGGTCACGCCCAGGATGCGGTCGCGCCCGGGTACGGTGAGCACCTTGACGAAGCCGTGCGCCACCTCGTCGGTGATCGCGCGGTCGAGGTCATCGAGTTCGTAGATCGTCACTTCGTGCGGAATGTTGCGCGCCTTCGCGTCGGTCTCGTTCAGACCGACCCGCGCCACCTCGGGTTCGGTGAAGGTGGCCCACGGAATGACCGAGTAGTCGACCGCAAAGCGCCTGAAGCGGCCGAACAGGGCGTTGACCGCGGCGTACCAGGCCTGGTGCGCCGCGGTGTGCGTGAACTGGAACGGGCCGGTCACGTCGCCGCAGGCGAAGATGTTGGGGTAGAGCGTTTCGAGGTAGTCGTTGGTATCGACCGTCCGGTTGGCCCGCAGCGTGATGCCCAGCTCTTCCAGACCATAGCCGCTGACGTTGGGCGTGCGTCCGACTGCGCACAGCAGGGTGTCGAATTCGATGCGCACTTCACCTTCCGGGCCTTCGGCGTACAGCACTTTCGCATCGCCTTCCCGCGCAAAGCGAACCGCCTTGTGGCCGGTCAGCACGCGCACGCCTTCTTCCGCGAAACGTGTTTCGACCAGCGCCGACACATCAGGGTCTTCACGCCCCATCAGGCGCGGCGCCATTTCGACCTGGGTCACGTCGGCGCCGAAGCGTGCGAAGGACTGCGACAGTTCGCAGCCGATCGGGCCGCCACCGAGCACCAGCAGACGGCCGGGCAGGGTGCGCAGCGACCACAGCGTGTCCGAGGTGAGCAGATCCATCGCCTCGATGCCGGGTATCGGTGGCACGAAGGGGCGGGCGCCGGCGGCGATGACGATGTTGCGCGTGCTCAGCGTGCGCGTGCTGCCGTCGTGCTGCGTCACCTCGACCGTCCACGGCGAGGTGATGCGCGCCCGCGCGTCGAAGCAATCGACACCCAGAGCGGTGTAGCGGTCCACCGAATCATGCGGTTCGATGGCGCGCACCACGCGCGCGACGCGCTCCATCACATCGGCAAAATCGAACTGCGCGCTCGCTTCGCGCACGCCGAGCGACTTCGCATGCGCGATCTGCGACAGCAGCCGCGCCGAGCGGATCAGCGCCTTCGACGGCACGCATCCGGTGTTCAGGCAGTCACCGCCCATGCTGTGCTGTTCGACCAGCGCCACCTTCGCCTTCACCGCGGCGCCGATGTAAGCGGTGACCAGACCGGCACTGCCGCCGCCGATCACCAGCAGGTTGTAGTCGAAGTGCGCCGGCTTCGGCCAGCGGCTGAACACGGCACGACTGCGCACCGCATCGATCACCTTGCGGGCGATCAGCGGAAACACGCCCAGCAGCACGAAGGCCCCGATCAGCCCGGGCGACAGGATGCCGGACAGCGATTCGATGCGGCCGATCTGGGTGCCCGCATTCACGAACACGATGGTGCCGGCCAGCATGCCGAGCTGGCTCACCCAGTAGAAGGTGCGTGCCGGCAGCGCGGTCAGTGCCATCGCCAGATTGACCGCGAAGAACGGGAACGCGGGCACCAGACGCAGCGTGAACAGATAGAAGGCACCGTCCTTCTCGACCCCGCGGTTGATCGACTCGAGCGCCGTGCCGAAGCGCGCCTGCACCCAGTCGCGCAACAGGAAGCGCGCGATCAGAAAGGCGAGCAGGGCGCCCAGACTGGATGCGAAGGACACGATGACCAGTGCCTTGGCGAAACCGAACAGGGCGCCGCCGGCCAGCGTCATGATCGCCGCACCGGGCAGCGACAGCGCCGTCACGACGACGTAGATCGCGAAGAACACCGCGGCCGAACCCCAGGGCGCGGCATCGACCTGGTCGGTCAGCATGCGCTGCTGCGCCTTGAACCAGGCCAGATCGAAGAAGCGGCCGAGATCGAGAATGAAGAAGGCGGCGACCAGCGCCACGACCACCCCGAGCAGGGCGAGCTTGCGTGCGTTCATGGTGCCGCCTCTTCAGGTGTCCAGTCAGGGCCGTGATCAATGCGATCGCGGTAGTTCAGTGCGGCCGCCGAGCCGTCGGGCCACTGCGCGGCGAATTCGGTCCGCCAGGCCGCCGGATCGTAGTCGAGCGCGAGCGCATCGACATGCAGCGCGCCTACGCGCGCGCCATACAGCACCGGATGCGGCGACGGCGTCAGTGCGATCCTGCTGATGACACCGCACAGACGGCCGCGGAAATTGGGCATGCCTGCGGCGCCGTTGTTGATGACCGCATGACCGTCGAATCGCTTCAGCGCCGGCAGGCAGGTATGGCTGCTGGCGAACACGTCGCAGCGCGCACGGGCGAACAGATCCGCGTAGCGGGCGCCCGACGCCGGCTGTCGCAACGCTCGCGCGTCAAAGGACCAGCCAGCCAGCGAATCTGCGTCGCCATGGACCACGCCGACGCGGGCGTCGCCGATGCGCACGCCGCGCCAGAAATCGAGCGCCGCCAGTTCGCCGCGCCAGTGCGGGTCGTGACAGGCGGTGCGCGACAGCTGTGCGTGGATGAGGTTGGAGCGTTCGACCAGCGCCTGCGGCACGTCGTCCGGGTAGCTGCAGCCGCAACCGGCATCCCCGGATCCATCGGCCAGTTCGGCTTCGACGTTGCCGGCGATCACGTCATGCGCGAGCACACGCCGCTGCACGTCGCCAAAGCGGGCCGGGTCGATGTCGAACCAGTGGAAGTCACCGTTGAAGAGCAGGCGTGCGTCGCCATGCTCACCGTTGAACAGGTGCTCTACCGCATCAAGCGCCGGCCGGTTGCCATACAGGCCGCCGACGACATACAGGGCATCCGTCACCAGGTCGGCGCGGGTGTCTGCCAGCGCGGCCGCACCGTAGCGGTAATGCAGCGGGCAGCTGCGGCCGGGGTCGGCGAGACTGTCGTCGGCCGTGCTATCGACGAGATCGGGGTTCATCGCATCCGCCCAGCAATCAGCGGCGGCAGCAGATAGCCCGAGGTGCATAGCAGCAGTCCGTAAAGATTCACGCCGAGCAGTTTGGCATATTTGCCGGTGCCGATGGCCCAGCTGTCCGGGACGCTTCCTATCGCCAGCAGCACGCCCAGCGCGAGCCCGGTCCAGAACGCCAGGTGGAAGGACCACTTCGCGGCGCGCGTGCCCGGATGCGTGAAGCCGGCCAGCAGGAAGATCGGCGCCAGCCCGATCACCATGGTGCCGCTGATGGTCGTCGCCTTCAGGATATCGGTGCCGGCGATCATCGGCAGATTGCCGATGATCGCGAACAGCGCCATGGCCCCCATGCCGAGCGCGATGGCGCGCCTCGGCTCGGGGCGCCCGGCCAGTTGCGGCAGTTCCTGTGCCACATGCCGGGCCAGGGACGAGAAAGTCGAATCGAGCGTGGAACCTGCGGCAGCCACCATGACGATGGTCATCATGAAAAGCGCCGCCGGACCCATGCTGCGGGCGAGTGCCGCCGGCACGTTGTCGCCGCCGGCCAGCCCTTCCAGCCGGGCGTGCACGCCGACCAGCGAAAAAAGCAGGATGCACACGAAGCCGAGCGCGCCGGCCCAGACGAAGGCGCGCAGCATGCGCTTTTCTTCGGTGATGAAGCCGCGGTCGGTCAGCACAGGGTCATGGAAGGGATAGGACAACACCTGCAGCGCAGCGACCAGCAGCAGGTCGACGCCGGCATCGAGCCGGAAATCGCCGGTACCCATGAGCACAACCGGGCCGTGCGTCGGCAGCACCCACAGCAGCACGACGGCAAAGAACAGCACGAACAGGCCGGTCTGCAGCACATCGGTGTAGATCGACGAGCGCAGCCCTCCCTTCAGGCTGTAGAACAGCGTTGCGGCGGTGAACAGCAGCGCGGCACCGATGAATTCGGTCGATCCGGCCGGGCCGTAGTAGCCGCCGACGACGGCCGTATTGCTCCACACCTCGTTAAACAAGCGCACCAGGATGGCGATCGAGAAGGCCAGCGCCGCCAGTCTGCCGTGGCGGCCGGTCAGGAACGACATCAGACTGGTGGCGCCGTAGCGTCGGCGCAGTCTCAGGATGGCCCAGCCGGCCAGCGGAATCGACAGCCAGTAGGTCGCGTAGGCCAGACCGCCGACGATGCCGTAGGTCGCGCCAAGATTGGCCGCGTTGGTGATCGACTTCGCGAAGATCCATGAGATGAAGATGCTGGCGCCGAGCGCCCACGTGCCGGCCGGGCGACCCGCTTCATCGTGGCCGTCAAAGAAGCCTGCCCGCCCGACGGCACGCGGGGACAGCGCATACATGCCGACGCCGTACAGCACCAGAAAGCCCCAGAAGGCGACACCGAACACCACCGGATCATTCATGCTGAGCCCTTCAGACGAGCGCGCCGGCGCAGGACGAGCCCTGTCCCGCGGTGCATCCGTAGCAGTGATCCATCACGACAATGGACGTGCCCGACACGTTGCGGCCGATCAATTCCGACAGGTGCACACGCGGCCGGCCATCGATGCGCAGCGGCAGGCCCAGCATCTGGTTGAAGTCACAGTCATACACGTGACCTTCCCAATCGACGCTCAGCAGGTTGCGGCACATCACGCTGTCCAGGTTGTCGTCGCGGTGGGCGGTGCGCAGCGTCTGCATGTAGCTGTTGAACTGCCCCTTCGATACCAGCGTCGACCCGAAACGCTGGATCGGCATGTTGGCCAGTGTGTAAAGGCGGGTGAACACGATGCCGAATGCGCTGCCGAGGTGATCGCGATACGACTGCTCCAGTGCGGCCTGCGGCGGTGGCAGCGACGGCCCCTGCGGGTTGAACACCAGATTCAGTTCGAGCCCGGAATCGGGCTGTCCATAGCCGAGCGCGTTGAGTTGCTGCAGCGCGGCGATGCTGCGCGCGAACACGCCATTGCCGCGCTGGCGGTCGACGTTGTCCTCGAGATAGCAGGGCAGCGACGCAGTGACCTGCACCTGATGGTCGGCCAGAAACCGCGCCATGTCCTGGTAGCCGGGTTCGGACAGGATGGTCAGGTTGCAGCGGTCGATCACGGCGATGTCCAGCTTCCGCGCCTCGCCGACCAGCCAGCGGAAATGCGGATTCATTTCCGGCGCGCCGCCGGTCAGATCGATCAGGCGCACGTCGGACGCGCGGATGAAGTCGAGTACGACCTGCAATGTGGCCAGACTCATCTGTTCGGTGCGGCCGGGCCCTGCGTTGACATGGCAATGCAGGCAGCTCTGGTTGCAGGTGTAGCCCAGATTCAGTTGCAGGATTTCGGTGTGGCGACGGGCAAGCGGCGGGAAGTCGGTCGTTCGCAGGAGCGGCAGTGTGGCGTGCATGCGTGATTGAGCCCTGTGGCAATGCGATGGAGGATGTCGGAGTAAGACCGTTGTCGCCGCCGCAACCTTACTGCTTCGCGGGTCAACAAGTATCCTGCGCGATGCAGACCGTCAATGACCGGAGGAAACCGAAGATGTTCAAGGCCATATTGCTGGAGCAGGGCGCGGACGGCAAGACGATTGCCCGCCTGAGCGATATCGATGACGCGGCACTGCCCGAAGCCGATGTGCGCGTTGCCGTTCAGTGGTCCAGCCTCAACTACAAGGATGCGCTGGCGATCACCGGGCGCAGCCCCATCGTGCGCAAGTGGCCGATGGTGCCCGGCATCGATTTCGCGGGCGTGATCGAACACAGCGACCATCCGTGCTGGAAGGTCGGCGACAAGGTCGTGCTGACCGGCTTCGGCGTGGGCGAGGGTCACTGGGGCGGTCTGGCCCAGCGCGCTGCGGTCAAGGGTGACTGGCTGGTCGCGCTGCCGGCCGGCTTCGACGCGAAGCATGCGATGGCCGTCGGCACGGCCGGCTTCACCGCCATGCTGTGCCTGCTGGCGCTGGAACGTCACGGCCTGGCGCCGGGCGACGGCGAGGTGCTGGTGACCGGCGCCAGCGGCGGCGTGGGTTCGGTGGCCGTGGCACTGCTGGCCGGTCTGGGCTATCGCGTGGTGGCGAGCACCGGCCGTCTCGACGAAACCGACTACCTGAAGTCGCTCGGCGCCGAGTCGGTCATCGATCGCGCGACGCTTTCGGCACCGGGCAAACCGCTGGCGCGCGAGCGCTGGGCCGGTGTCGTGGACAGCGTCGGGTCGCACACGCTGGCAAACGCCTGCGCCGCCACGCGCGAGAACGGCGCGGTCGCCGCCTGCGGGCTGGCCCAGGGCATGGACTTTCCGGCCAGCGTCGCGCCGTTCATCCTGCGTGGCGTCACGCTGTACGGCATCAACAGCGTCACCGTGGCACACGGACCGCGTGAAGAAGCCTGGGCGCGCATCGTGCGCGACATGCCGATGGCCAGGCTCGACGCGATGACGCAGGTGGTGCGGCTTGATGAGGTGCTCGACGTCGCGCCGCGCTTCCTCGAAGGGAAGGTACGCGGTCGCCTGGTGGTCGATACCGCTGCAGCCTGAATCTGCAGGCCGCGCAGCGCGCAGCGGTTTTGACGGTCACCCCGTCCTTCGCTACACTGCGCGGCGATTTTCCGAAATAAGTTCAACCTTCAAAAAGAGATCATCGATGAGCGCCAGAACCGTTCTCGCTGTCGCAGCCCTCTGTGTCAGCCCGCTTGCCCTCGCCGTCGAAGGCAATGCAGAAGCCGCCAAGGACAAGGTCGCCATGTGCATCGGCTGCCACGGCATTCCGGGTTACCAGACCGTGTTTCCGAAAACCTACAAGGTGCCGCGGATCGGTGGCCAGTACCCCGACTACATCGTCGCCGCGCTGCAGGCCTACAAGAGCGGTGACCGCAAGCACCCGTCGATGAATGGCATTGCCGCCAGCCTGACCGAGCAGGACATGGCCGACATCGCCGCGTACTACTCCGCGCAGAAATGAGGAAGGTCGTGATGATCAAGAAAACGATGGTGGTTGCAGCCGCTGTGCTGCTGGGCAGCAGCTTCGCGTTCGCAGGTGACGTAGCGCGCGGCAAGGAAAAATCGGCTGCGTGCGCGGCCTGTCACGGTGCCGACGGAAACAGTCCGGCGCCGGCTTTCCCGCGCATCGGCGGGCAGCACGAGGACTATCTGCTGCAGTCGCTGCTGTCGTACAAGAGCGGTGCGCGCAAGAATGCCATCATGGCTGCCCAGGTCGGTGCGCTGAGCAAGCAGGACATGGCGGATCTGGCGGCGTACTTCGCATCGCAAGCCGGTCCGTTGGTGTCGCGTCGCTGAACATCCGCTCCGGCAACGGAAAAAGCCGGCAATGCCGGCTTTTTTTGTGCGTCCTGAGGTGCGCAGCCGGCGCGCTCGTTCAGATCACCAGGCTGCCCCCCGCACAATACCCCGCCTGTTCGATCCGGCTCAGGCTGGGTGCCAGATTCAGCCCGGTGTCGGCACGCAGACGTTGCGCCCGCGCGCGCAGCACGTCCATCGACACGCCCGTTCCATGGCCAGTCGACGCGATGCAGATCGCGTTGCCTTCGTTGAGCGAGGGCAGCACCAGCGCGTGCCCATTGTAGGCGTCCATCACCCGCTGTGCGCTGGCGCGAAAACCGCGCGTGCGACCGAACAGGTTCAGACAGACCCGACCCTCCGGCGACAACTTCGCCCGACAGGCACGATGGAAGGCTTCGGTATCGAGCGAGTTGGCCCGCGCACGGTGATCGTAGCCATCGACCAGGATCAGGTCCCACTGCTGCTCGCTGGAAGCGACGAATTTCGCGCCGTCGTCGATCACGATGCGCAGTCGCCCGTCTTCCGGCGGCAGGCGGAAGTAGCTGGCCGCCGCCGCCGGCATGCGCGGATCGATCTCGACCACGGTCAACGCCGACCGCGCGCAGTAGCGGTGCAGGAATTTGGTGACCGATGCGGCGCCCAGGCCGATGACCAGCACCTGCGCCGGCCAGCTTTCGTCGGCCGCCAGCAGCAGCGGCAGCATCATTTCACGCGTGTACTCCAGTTCCAGCGCGAAAGGGCGCGCGACGCGCATCGCACCCTGTATCCACTCCGAACCGAAGTGCAGGTAACGAACGCCGGCCCCCTCGGACACGTCGATCGAATGACGCGGCGCGCGCGGCACGGAGACGTTCAATTGCGCTGATCGGGCAGCACGATGTTGACTTCAAGTACCTCGTAGTTGTCCTGCTTTTCGAGCTGGACCTTGATGTCTTCCGGATTGACGCGCACGTATTTCGAGATGACCGCCACCAGTTCCTGCTGCAGCGCCGGCAGGAAGTCAGCCGACGAATTCGCGCCGCGTTCGCGCGCAATGATCAGTTGCAGCCTTTCCTTAGCGATCGATGCAGTTTTCGGCTTCTGGCCGAAAATCAGTGACAGCAGCGACATGTCACTTCCCTCCGAACAGGCGCTTGAGCAGGCCGGGCTTTTCGTAATCGACGAAGCGCAGCGGGCGCTCTTCGCCGAGGAAGCGGGCCACCACGTCGGCGTACGCCTGCGCGACATCGCTGCCTTCCATGTGAATCGCCGGCGTACCCTGATTCGACGCCTGCAGCACGATTTCAGACTCCGGGATGACGCCCAGAACCGGAATGCGCAGGATTTCCTGAACGTCGCCGTAGCTGAGCATTTCACCGTCGTTGGCGCGCTTGGGCGAATAGCGGGTGATGACCAGATGCTCCTTCACCGGCTCGCGGCTTTCCTTGGCACGACGCGATTTCGACTGCAGGATGCCGAGGATGCGGTCCGAGTCGCGCACCGAACTGACTTCCGGATTGGTGACGATGATGGCTTCGTCGGCAAAGGTGAGCGCCATGACCGCGCCGTGTTCGATGCCTGCCGGCGAGTCGCACACGATGAAGTCGAAGCCCATGCCGACCAGATCGTTCAGGATCTTCTCGACGCCGTCCTCGGTCAGCGCATCCTTGTCGCGGGTCTGCGAAGCGGGCAGCACGAACAGGTTGTCGCAATGCTTGTCCTTGATCAGCGCCTGCGTCAGGTTGGCTTCGCCGTGCAGCACATTCACGAAGTCATACACGACGCGCCGCTCGCAGCCCATGATGAGGTCGAGGTTGCGCAGGCCGACGTCGAAGTCGATGACGGCTGTCTTCTTGCCGCTCATGGCAAGGCCGGACGAAAAAGCGGCGCTGGTGGTGGTCTTGCCCACGCCGCCCTTGCCGGATGTGACGACTACGATACGGGTCACTCTTGTTCTCCCTCTGGTGTTTCAGGTGGTCGCCAGTGCAGCGACATCAAGTACCTGTTTATCTTCATGTTCCTGCAGCCGCACATGCGCCGGCTTGCGCAGCAGCTCGCTGTGCGCGGTATGTTCGAAGGTGCGGTAAACGCCGGCGATCGACACCAGTTCGGCTTCGAAGCAGGTGGTGAAGATGCGCGCCTGCACGTCGCCCGACGCACCCGCCAGTGCACGTCCGCGCAGCGGCGCGTAGATGTGGATGTTGCCGTCGGCGATCACCTCGGCGCCGGCGCTGACCATGGCCAGCACGATCAGGTCGCAGCCGCGGGCATACACGCGCTGACCGGAACGCAGCGGCTTGTCGATGATTTCGGCACGCCGGGCCGCCGCGGGCGGTGCGACCACCGGCTCGGGCGCCTCGGCGATGACGGTGTCGACTTCGATGACTGGCTCGACGACCGGTTCGGGCACTGGCGCCCGGTCAGGCTGAGCATCGCCGACCACGACCGCAAAGCCCAGTGCGCGCGCGGCCTCGGCAGCGGCGTCATCGGCCCCCTGAACCGCGACGGCAGTCAGTGCATGGCGGGCCAACGCGTTCCGGATGCCTGCCCAGTCGGGCGCAGCATCCGGCGCCAGCGCGCTTGCGTCGATGACCACCGGTTCGCCCGAGAAAAAACCGGGGGTTGCACCCAGCCGCGCGTCCAGCGCTGCCGCGACCGATGACGCATCTGCCGCGTGCAGCAGTGCGCGCATGGCTTCGAGCGTGGCGCTTTTGAGTTCTACTGCCGGGGGAGCGGGCTTGCGCGCCATGGGGTGTCCGCGGGAAATTTCGAAAGTCTACATAGTGACCGGAGCACCGGCAACTGCCGTTGCGGGGCAACAGGACGCTGCATCAATGCACGGCGGGCGGAGCTTCACCGAACAGCAGCTGGATGTCGAGCGCGCTGAAGCGGTAGTCGTGGTTGCACATGTCGTCGTGGATATGCACCTCTCCCTGTTCGCGCAGGATGGATTCGACCTCTTCGCGACCGAGCGACAGCACCAGCCGGCGCAACTTCTGTTCGTCGCGCGGGCAGTGATGGTGCGGAATCGCCGGTGCGAACAGGCGGATGCCGTCGCGCGCCGCCTCTTCGGCAAACAGGCGGCCGAGCAGTGCCTCGGGCGCCAGCGTCTTCAGTTCGTCCGACGTCACGGTCGCGGCGAGGTGGCACAGGCGGTTCCAGCCATCGGCATCCTTGCGGTCAGCATCCGGCAGCTTCTGCAGGAACAGGCCGGTCGCGCATTCGGCATCTGCGTGCAGCCACAGCGCCGCCGGTTGCTGTTCCGACAGCGCAAGGTAGTGCTCGAACACCGCCGCCACCGAGTCGCCGTCCAGCGGTACCAGGCTCTGATAGGGCGTTTCCGCCTCATCCGTCTGCAAGGTCATCACCAGATGACCTTCACCGAGCAGCGTCGGAACCGGTGCATCGGCCAAGTCTGGCGGGGCGCTGGCCATGCCGCGCAGGCGCAGCTGCTGGTCGCAATCCACGACCAGGGTCTCGACCGGTCCGCGGCCGCGTACCTGAACCGTCAGGCGGGCCGGCTGCTTGAGCTGCCCGCCGATCAGCAGCGTGACGACGGCCACTTCGCCGAGCAGCCGTGTGGCGACGGCGCCATAGCCTCGCCCGTGCTGCATGGCCTGCCAGCCTTCGTCGAAACGGACCAACGCGCCGCGGATGTCCAGCGCCTCGAACATGAAGCGCTGGATGAAATCGCGCTCACTCATCGGACTTGCGCTTGAGGATTTCGCTCCAGTGCGCCGGATCGAAGCCGATAAGCAAGTGTGCGCCATGCTCGATGATGGGCCGGCGGATAGCTGACGGATGCTCGGTCAGCAGAGGCTGGGCGCTCGCATCGTCCAGATCGGCGGTCAATTCGGGTGGCAGTTTGCGAAAGGTCGTGCCTTTCGTATTGACGATGGCTCGCCAGCCGGCACGTTCGATCCAGCCGGCAAGCCGGTCCGCCGGCACACCGTCCTTCTTGTAGTCGTGCAGATGGAATTCGAGCTGATGTTCGTTCAGCCAGGCCATGGCGCGGGACATCGTGTCACAGCGCCGGATACCGAAAACGCGAAGCATGTGCGGAGTACGGAGAGGGAATCGCCGCCATTGTAAGTCGTGCCGACATGCTTCGGCGGTACTGGCGCTGCGCGGCTGCAATGGTTAATATTGGAAAAATCATCCTAAACAATAAATTGGCTCACATCGTTGATCGAAGTTTTCAGATCGGTTGGCGCTGCGGGCAACTTCGGGAGACGTGCATGATCGGTAAAACCCTGGGCGCAATCGCCCTGTCTGCCCTGTTTGGATTTTCGCTGTTCGGTACGATGGACGACGCCTACGCGGCGCGGACGGTGGCGAGCAGCCAGCAAGTCAAGAAAAAGATCCGCCCTGCGGTCAATGTTGCGGCAAAGAAGCGCATATCGGTGACGGCCACGGCGCCACGACGCACGGTGGCGGTTGCTGCCGCTGCACCGGTATTCCGTCCGCCGAAGGCGCCGGCTCAGCGGCACTATGCGGTGGATGGCAGTACGTTCTACGCTGATGGTGTGCGTGTGAAGGCGGCAGGCCTTGAAGCGCTCGAAACCACGACCGCTTCGAGCATCGGCAAACAGAAATTGCAGCAACTGCTCGATTCGGGTCGGGTGAGCATCGAACCGCTGGATATGGACGACGGTGACGTGACGCTCGCGCGGGTAAAGATCGACGGGAAGGATCTGAGCGAACTGGCCGCGATGCGCTAGGTCCGCGGCCCGGTCGCAAGCGCGACCGGAACGGGAATCACCCCGCCGTGAGTGCGGGGTTTTTTTCGCCCGACGGTGTCGCGCTGCTGCTGTCCGGTTTCTTCTTGTCGTCGGCTGCGTGATCGGCGCTGGCCTTGTCGGTGTCTTTGGGCGAATCTGCGGGTGGCGTCCCGGCGTGTGCGGTTTCACTCACCATACGGGTGCCCCGCGGCGGCAGGGTGGGCAGCACGACGTCGAGCTTGTTTTCCGTCATGTAGTCGTTCATTTCGCGCCAACCGGCAAAGACGGCGGCCTTCGATGCCTTCGGATTGAGCCGGTAGCAGTCTTCCAGCGCCCGGCCGGCATGACGACAGGCTCCGCCGACAGCCTTGCTGTCGAGCTCCTTTTTCATCGCTGCGCGATTCGGATCCGGAATGGGCAACTTGTCGCACGCCATGAGGGTGGCGGCGAGCGACACGAGCAGGATGGACTGGGCGACCTTCACCTTGACGTTTGTCCGGATGGATTGAACACATCCGGTTTACGGCAATTCCCGCCAGCGCTTGAGTCGGTTCACCGGCCGGCGGCGCATTACTTGCCGCCGCGCGAATACTCGGCCAGCAGGGTTTCCTGCGCACAGTGGCGTGCAGCGCGAGACACCCGCCTGCGATACCGGCCATCGGGCTCCATCTCCCACGACTGGCTGTTATCGAGCAGGTAAGGGCGCAATCCCTCCTTCATCACGCGCCGCTTGAGTTTCGGATCGAGTATCGGAAATGCCACCTCGATGCGGCGGAAGAAATTGCGTTCCATCCAGTCCGCGCTGGCCAGATAGAGCTTTTCCTCACCGTCGGCATGGAAGTGATAGATGCGCGAATGTTCGAGGAAGCGGCCGACGATGGAGCGCACTGTGATCTTGTCGGACAGGCCCGGCACACCGGGGCGCAAGGCGCATACACCGCGCACGATCAGATCGATGTCGACACCCGCCTGGCTGGCGTGGTAGAGCGCTTCGATCGTTTCGTCTTCGACCAGCGAATTCATCTTCGCGATGATGCGCGCCTTGCGGCCGGCGCGTGCGTTGTCCGCTTCGCGGTTGATCGCGGCGATGACATTGCTGTGCAGCGTGAACGGCGCCTGCCACAAGTGGGTCAGCGTGCCAGCGTGGCCGAGCCCGGTCAGCTGCTTGAACACCTCGTTCACGTCTTCGCCAATCAGCTCATCTGCCGTCATCAAACCAAAATCGGTGTAGAAGCGTGCCGTACTGGGGTGGTAATTGCCGGTTCCCAGATGAACGAAGCGCCGGAAGCTGCGCACACCGTCGATCTCCTCGCGCCGTACAACCATCAGCAGCTTGGCGTGCGTCTTGTAGCCGAACACGCCATACACCACGTGGGCGCCGGCATCTTCCAGCCGCGACGCCCAGTTTATGTTGGCTTCCTCGTCGAAACGCGCCATCAGTTCGACCACGACGGTCACTTCCTTCCCTTTGTGCGCCGCGCGCACCAGTGCCTCCATCAGCACCGAATCGATGCCGGTGCGATACACGGTCATCTTGATCGCAACCACTTCCGGGTCATCCACCGCCTGCTGCACCAGATCGATCACCGGCGTGAAGGCCTCCCACGGGTGATGCAGCAGGATGTCCTGTCGGCGCAGCATCGAGAAGATGTCGTAGCGCTTCTCCATGGCACGCGGCAGCGTCGGCGTGAACGGCGGGTACTTCAGGTCCGGCCTATCCACCCAGTTCGGTACCTGCATGAGCCGAACCAGATTGACGATGCCGGGCGCGCGGTAAAGGTCGTCGCGGGTCAGATTGAATTGCTGCAGCAGAAAGTCCGCCATGTGCTCGGAGCAGTTGTCGGCCACCTCAAGGCGCACCGCATCACCGTAGTGGCGCTGCGGCAGTTCGCCCTGCAGCGCCAGACGCAGGTTCTTCACCTCTTCCTCGTCGAGGAAGAGGTCGGAATTGCGGGTCACCCGGAACTGATAGCACCCGAGCACATTCATGCCTTCGAACAGATCGCCGACATTCATGTGCATCGCTGACGACAGGAACACGAAGCCGTGGTCGACGCCGGTCAGTTCCTTCGGCAGCTTGATCACGCGCGGCAGCGCCCGTGGCGCCTGCACGATGGCAAACCGCGAACTGCGACCGAACGCGTCGCGGCCGTCCAGTTCCACCGCAAAGTTCAGGCTCTTGTTGAGCACGCGCGGGAAAGGGTGCGACGGATCCAGCCCGATCGGCGTGAGCACAGGCATCAGCTCGCGCATGAAGAAGTCGCGAATCCACTCCCGTTGTTCATCCGTCCAGGCGCCTCGGCGCAGGAAAACGATGCCTTCGGTTTCCAGCGCGGGCAGGATGACGTCGTTCAGCAGTGAGTACTGCTCGGCGATCAGCTGATGGCATTCGTTCGCGATCAGGCGCAAGGCCTCCTGCGCGGAACGCCCATCCGACGTGACACTGCGCGCGCCAAGCTTGATCTGCTCGCGCAGGCCGCCGATCCGCACCTCGAAAAACTCATCCAGATTGCTCGATACGATGCACAGGAACTTCAGCCGTTCGAGCAACGGCACACGCTCGTCGGCAGCCTGCGCGAGCACGCGTCGGTTGAAGGCGATCAGCGACAGTTCGCGGTTGATGAAGTGGTCAGGCGCGAAGCGTGGCACCAGAAGCGTTGGGTTCATGGGCAAAAGTCCGGATTCGACATCGTTAGGCAACTCGCTATTGTGTGACATGAAACATGTTCGATTATTACAGCCGTGTGACGCAAACGCGCTGAAGGCACGTGTGCACCCGGCTGTTAAACTCCGCTGCTGATCACTTTCAGTCACGGATGCATGAGCTACGAACTACTTGCTGCGGTTGACCTGGGCTCGAACAGCTTCCGTCTCCAGGTTGCCCGGGTTGTCGACGATCAGATCTATCCGCTGGACGGCCTGAAGGAAACTGTCCGGCTGGCGGCGGGACTTGGACAGGGCAAGTTGCTTGACGGCCCGTCGCAGCTTCGGGCCGTGGAAGCCCTGTCGCGATTCAATGAGCGTCTGCGCGGCTTCGCGCCGGACCAGGTGCGCGCAGTGGCCACCAACACCCTGCGCGTGGCCAAGAATGCACCGCAACTTCTGCCACAGGCCGAGGCGGCGCTGGGTTTTCCGATCGAGGTAATCGCCGGGCGCGAAGAGGCCCGGCTGATCTATGTCGGCGTCGCGCATACGCTGCCCAACCCGTCGAGCCAGCAACTGGTGGTCGACATCGGCGGTGGCTCGACCGAATTCATCATCGGTCGCAGCTTCGAGCCGCTGGCCCTGGAGTCGCTGTACATCGGTTGCGTGGCGTTCAGCCTGCGCTACTTTCCGGATGGCCGGATGGACAAGCGCTCACTGCGCGAAGCCGAACTGGCGGCGCGGCGCGAGCTGGAAACCATCGAATACGGCTACCGCTCGCTTGGCTGGGACGAAGCCGTCGGGTCGAGCGGTACGGCAAGGGCGTTGCTCGACATCATGGAACTGAACGGCTGGTCGCAGGGTGCGCTGACCCGCGAGGCCATGGAAAAGCTGCGCGCGCTGCTGCTGCGCGTCGGCGACGTAAACCGGCTCAGCATCGCCGGCCTGCGTCCCGATCGCCTGCCTGTGCTTGCGGGCGGATTCGCCATCATGTCGGCGGTGTTCGATGCGTTCGGGCTGGAACGCATGAATTTCTCGGAAGGGGCGCTGAGGCTGGGCGTGCTGTACGACCTCCTCGGCCGCTATCACCACCAGGATCTGCGCGATGCGACGGTACTGCAGTTCATGCGGCGCTATCAGGTCGACCAGAAGCAGGCCGAGCGCGTGCGGGGTACGGCGGTGCGCCTTTTCCGCGCGCTCAATCCGGCGGCAACGGGTGAGCACCCCGATGATCACCCCGACCTGCAGATGCTGAGCTGGGCAGCCTCCCTGCATGAACTGGGTATCTCGGTCGCGCACGCCGGCTATCACAAGCACAGCGCCTACATCGTCGGCAACGCCGACATGCCGGGGTTTTCGCGCATGGACCAATCGCGTCTGGCGCGCATCGTATTGGCGCATCGCGGCAAGCTTGAAAAGGTGAACTCGGCTTCAGCCGACGCGCGCGACTGGTCGCTGATCCTCTGTCTGCGTCTTGCGGTGCTGCTGCATCGCAGCCGTGAAGATTTCAACGAATTGCCGCTGACCATCGAGCGCACCGGCAGTGGCTATCAACTTGGCGCGCGGGCGGAGTGGCTGTCGGCCTCGCCACTGACCAATGCCAGCCTGCATGACGAGCTGAGGCTGTGGAGCGTGATCGGAATCGAACTGAAGCTGCGCACCACCCGCCTTGCAGCCGGCGTGACGCGCTGACATCTGCATGAGCGCGCCGACCGTATCGTTCGATCGGGAGGGCGCTGCGCCGGTCGCGTCGCTGCAGGGCGACTGGACGCTGCAAGAGCTGGAAGGCCGTATCGATGCATTGCGCGCTGCGCTCGACACGAGTGAGGCACGGGCAGCCACTCATTGGAATCTGACCGGTATTGCACGCATCGACAGCCTCGGCGCCTGCCTGCTGTGGCGCATCTGGGGCGACCGTCTGCCGGCAACACTTGACGCCGGCGAGCACACGCTTGCGATGCTGGAATCCGCTTCGGTGCTTGGCGCACGCAGTCGTGTGGCGCCACCACGGGCGTCGCCGTCCGACTCGCTGGCTGCACTGGGCCGTGCGGGCCTGTCGTTCGCACGGCGGATCGGCGATCTGGTCGCACTGATCGGTCAGTTGCTGCTCGACCTGCTGCACATCGCGCGCCGGCCGCAGGAATCGCCGCTGCGCGAGATTTCCGCCAATCTATACAAGACCGGCGTCAGTGCGCTGCCGATCACCGCGCTGGTCGGCTTCCTGATCGGCGTCGTGCTGTCATATCTGTCGGCGCTGCAGCTGAAGACCTTCGGCGCAGACGTATTCATCATCAACATCCTGGGCATCGGCATCGTGCGCGAACTCGGGCCGGTGCTGGTCGCCGTGCTGGTGGCAGGACGTTCCGGCTCGGCGATGACGGCGCAGCTCGGCGTGATGCGTGTGACCGAAGAGATCGATGCGCTGGCGACGATGGGCGTGCCGCGCAGCCTGCGCCTCGTATTGCCCAAGGTGCTGGCGCTGGTGACGGCACTGCCATTGCTGGTGCTGTGGACATCGTCGGCCGCACTGTTCGGCGGCATGGTGGCCGCATCGATACAGCTCGATATGAGCTACGGCTTCTTTCTCGACACGCTGCCGCGCGTGGTGCCGATCACCAATCTGTACATCGGACTGGCGAAAGGCGTTGCATTCGGGCTGGTGATTGCGCTGGTGGCCTGCCATTTCGGGCTGTCGGTGAAACCCAACACCGAAAGCCTGTCGACGAACACGACCAAATCGGTGGTCAGCGCCATCACCTGCGTCATCCTGGTGGACGCACTGTTTGCCATTGCCACGCGTCACATCGGGCTGCCCGGCGGATGAGCGCGCCGGTCATCGACATTCGCGGGCTGGTGACGCGCTTCGGCACGAACGTGGTGCATCAGGACATCGACCTGTCCGTCGCGGCTGGCGAAGTGGTGGCGCTGGTCGGCGGCTCGGGCAGCGGCAAGACGACCTTGCTGCGCCAGGTGATCGGCTTGCTGCAGCCTGACTCCGGACAGATTCGCGTCTTCGGCCAGCCGCTGTTCTCCGGCGACGCGCTGGCCGAGCGCCGGCTGCGCCAGCGCTTCGGCGTGCTGTTCCAGCAAGGTGCGCTGTTCTCGGCGCTCAATGTGTTCGAAAACATTGCCTTCCCGCTGCGCGAGCTGCGCTGGCTGGATCGCGCCACCATCCGCGATCTGGTCATGATGAAACTGGCCATGGTCGAACTCGAACCCCGGCATGCCTGGCTGATGCCGTCCGAACTGTCCGGCGGCATGATCAAGCGGGTGGCGCTGGCGCGGGCGCTGTCACTCGAACCCGAACTTCTGCTGCTCGACGAACCTACCGCCGGCCTCGATCCGGACCGCTCGGCCGCATTCGTCAGCCTGATCCGCACACTGCGCGGGCAACTCGGCCTCACCGTCGTTCTGGTCACCCATGACATCGATACGCTGACAGCGCTGGCAACACAGGTCGCCGTGCTGGGCGAGCGACGTATACTGGCTTACGGCCCGCTTGATCACGTCATGAACGTCGACCATCCATTCATCCAGAACTTCTTCGCCTCCGGTCGCCTGCAGCGCACGCCGGACGCCACGGTGCGCTGAAGATGGAGAATCGCGCCCACGCCCTTGCCGCCGGATTGTTCCTTCTGCTGATGAGCGCATGCGTCGGGCTCGCGACCTGGTACCTGTCCAGCGACAGCGAGGTGGGGCGCGAATATCTGCTGGTGACGACGTCGAATGTCAGCGGACTCAGTCCGCAGGCGCAGGTCCGCTACCGCGGCATACGGGTGGGCAAGGTGAAGGAGATTTCGATCAATCCCGACGTACCGCGTGAAATCCATGTCCGCATCGACATTCCGGAGCGTTTTCCAGTCACCGCTGCCACGCGTGCGCGCTTGTCCTATCTTGGCGTGACCGGACTCGCGCTGATCGATCTCGACGACGACGGTTCAGATCCGGCGCCGCTGCCGGCCAGCGAAACGGGCCCTGCGCGCATACCGCTCGGTGGTTCGCAGTTTGACGCGCTCGGTTCGCAGGCAACGGACACCATGGCCGTGCTGCGGCAGGTGCTGCTGCGCGTGAATGTGCTGTTCGACGATGGCAACATCGAGCGGATTTCCGGCGTACTCGCCAATATGAAGTCGGCCACCGCGCATCTGGATGCGTCGCTGGCCGGGCTGCCAGCCGTACTCGCCGAGGCCCGAAAGACTTTCGAACGTACGCAGGCCGTCCTGTCACCGCAGAATGTCGAACGCTTGAGCGACATTCTGGCCAGCATCGAACAGACCAGCGGCGAAGGTCGCCGCGCCGCGGAAGATCTGCGTGCCCTGCTGGGTTCGATGAAACAGCTTGCGGATCGCGTCGATACGCTGGCCGCTGTTGCCGGGAAGCAGGTAACCGACGACACCTTGCCCCGGCTGCAATCCCTGATCGACGAAGTGCAACGCAATTCGCGCCAGCTCAACAGGGTGCTGGGCGAACTTGAATCATCGCCGCAGACGCTGCTGCTGGGGCGCGAAACGTCGCGTGCCGGACCAGGGGAACCCGGTTTCGCGCCAGCCACCGAAGGAGCGACTCGATGAAGGCTGGATCAAGGCGGTGGGTCCGGACGACGGTGCTGTCGCTTGTTCTGGTGGCGCTGGCAGGCTGCGGGCCGCTGGTCAGTCGCCCGCCGCCACCGGCGCTGCACGATTTGGGCAGCGCGCGTGCCACCTTGCAGCGCATCGCGGGGCTGCGCGCCATAGAGGTCCGTTCGCCGAGCTGGCTCGATGGCAGCGCGATGCATTACCGCCTTGCCTACGAAAGTGCAACGCGGCGCGACATCTACGCCTTCAGCCGCTGGGCTGCTTCGCCACCGGAAATGCTGACGGTCGCTTTGCGCCAGATGCTGCAGACCGACGACGCGGGCACCGGCCCGGGTTGCCGCCTGCGGGTCGACATCGATGAATTCATCCAGCACTTCGACCGGCCCGACAGTGCGCGGGCATTGCTGTCCGGCCGTGCCGTACTGACCGACATGCGTGGTCAGCGGGTCCTGGCCAGCCTGCCGTTCGCGATCAGCGAACCGGCGGCCGGTGCCGATGCGGCCGCTGGCGTGGCGGCATCGGCGCGTGCCGTCGATGCCCTGGGTGTCCAGATTGCCGGGTGGGTCGCATCTTCGCCGATGAAAGGCGCGCTCGATGGCTGCTGAAAAGCCGATGTCGTCGCCCGAGCCGGATGCCGGCCGCGGTCTGTTGCAGGCGGCACTCGATCAGGTGATCGATGCCGTGTGGACGGGCGTGCGCTGCGCACGTGCGTCCATCATGCTGGCCGACGGCGAGGGTGAGCAGGCATTGCTCGGACTTGCGGCGTGGCGCGGCGAACTGGCCGAAGACGCCCTGCAGGTGCGCGTCGGTGTCGGCATGTCGACATCCGGAAGCGTATTCGCGAGCGGTGTCGCGCAGCGTATCGATGACGTCGATGCCGCCGCGCCCGATGTCAGTGTGCGGGGCGAGGGCGGCAGTTTCATCTGCCAGCCGCTTTCGCTCGATGGCCGCGTGCTGGGCGTCATCAATGTGCGCCGACCACGTGGCGAAGCACCGTTCACCGCAATCGACCAGCAGTTGCTCGCAGCGCTGGCGCTTTACGCTGGCAAGGCGATCCAGGTCGCTCAGCTGGCTTACCTGCTGAATTCGGGTTTTGCGCAGCGCGCGCTGGAAAGCGGCGGTAATGTGCCGCTGCCGGCCATGGAGGCCTTCACACAAGGTGCGGCACAGCCTGCCCAGATGGCCAAGCTGTTGGCCAAATCCTTCTATCGGGAAATGAAGTCGGCCGGCTTCGGGCCGAACCAGATCGTCGCGGCCGCCGGCGAAATCATCGATCAGCTTTCAGGCAGCCTGCGCAAGCACGGCCAGCGCATCGGCCGCGGCAAGACGTGAGCAGGCTGCAGCCGGACGATCAGGCGATGGAAGCGGCGTAGCGGGCGGCGTCCATCAGGACATCGAGCTCGCCGGCGTCATCCGGCTTGATGACGAACATCCACGCCCCGTACGGATCCTTGTTGACCTGTTCGGGCGCATCTGCGACCGGCGGATTGACCGCCGTCACCGTGCCCGACACCGGTGCATGGATATCCGACGCCGACTTGACCGATTCGATGACGGCCATCGAATCGTTGCGGGCGACCTGCTGGCCCACCTCGGGCAATTGCAGGAAAACCACGTCGCCGAGTGCGTCCTGGGCATGGTCAGTGATGCCGACCGTCACGCTGCCATCCTGTTCGATCCTGACCCATTCATGCGTGTCTGTGTAGCGAAGAGTGTCCGGGTGATTCATTGCAGTTCCAGGTTGAAATGACCAGTACGAATTGTAGCTGCGCCGGGCGGGGGACGATGGCCTGATAGAATCGAGAGGATATGAACGCTGACCTGCACTGCCATTCCTGCCACTCCGACGGTGTGCTTGTGCCTTCGGCACTGGCTGCCCGCGCAGCGGCCAACGGCGTCGAGCTCTGGTCGCTGACCGATCACGACACGCTGAACGGGCTCGACGAAGCACGCAACGCTGCGATGCAGTGCGGCCTGTCCTTCATCGATGGCGTCGAAGTATCGGTGAGTTGGGGTGGCATCACGGTACATGTCGTCGGGCTGGGCATCGATCCCTCGAATGCGGATCTGGCTGCCGGTCTGACCCGGGTGCGCAGCGGGCGCGATGCCCGAGCCCTGCGCATTGCCGATGAGCTGTCACTGCTGGGCGTGGATGCACCGTACGAGAACGCGATGCGCCACGCAGGCAATCCGACACTCGTCGGGCGCTCGCACTTTGCACGCGTGCTGGTGGAGCAGGGTTATGCCGCTGATGTCCATGCGGTGTTCCGCAACTTTCTGGTGCCCGGGCGGCCGGGCTACGTCGATCACCGGTGGAGCACACTGTCGCAGGCATTGGTCTGGATACATGGCGCCGGTGGCGTAGCGGTGATTGCGCATCCAGGGCGCTACCGCGTTTCCGGAGGGCAGGTCGAACAGCTGTTCGAAGAATTCCATGCGCTTGGCGGCCGCGGCATCGAGGTGGTGTCCGGCTCGCACGGCGACGCTGAAGTGCGAACCTTTGCCCGCCTCGCACGCCGATTCGGCTTCTACGCATCGCGCGCTTCGGATTTTCACGCGCCGGACGAAAGCGCCGTGGATCTGGGGTGCAGCGCACCACTGCCTGATGATCTGAAGCCGATTTGGCTGGCACCGGAACTGAACGAACGCGTGATCTGCATGACCTGAGCCTGCGCATGGCGGCCCGAAACTGCCTGCGACAGGCGACGCGCCCGAAACGACTTGCACTGACGATCTGATACAGATTTTCCTCCCCGATTTTCCCTTCGATCCCAATTGGCCCAACTTTTCAATCTTCACCCCGACAATCCGCAACCGAGACTGATACGTCAGGCGGCCGACATCCTGCGATCCGGCGGGCTGGCTGCCATCCCGACCGACTGCGCCTATTCGCTGGTCGGCCACATGGGCGATGCGCAGGTGCTGGAACGCATCCGGCGCATCCGTGGCGTGGACGCCCAGCATCACTTCACGCTGATGTGCCGTGATCTGTCGGAAATCGCCAGCCTTGCGCGGGTCGACAACACACAGTTCCGGCTGTTGAAGAGCGCCACGCCCGGCGCCTACACCTTCATCCTGGAAGCGACACGCGAACTGCCCCGCCGCATGCTGCATCCGAAGCGCAAGACCATCGGGCTGCGCGTGCCCGACCATCCCGTCGTGTCCAGCCTGCTGGCCGAACTGGGCGAGCCGCTGCTCGGCTCGACGCTGCTGCTGCCCGGAGAAGAACTGCCGCTGACCGATGCAGACGACATCCGGGAGCGCCTGCAGCACGAACTGGATCTGGTGATCGAAGCCGGTTCCTGCGGCACCCGGCCGACTTCGGTGATCGATCTGTCGTCGGGCGAGCCGGTGCTGATACGCGCTGGTGCCGGTGACGTGTCGCGTTTCGGGCTCGAGGAATCGTGAGTGCAGCCTGCAGCAGGGAGCGCACATGGATGACATGATCGCGCGACTGGCCATCATCATCATTCCGGTGGTGCTGGCGATCACCCTGCATGAAGCCGCGCACGGCTACGCCGCGCTGCTCAAGGGAGATCCGACTGCACATCTGGCCGGGCGCATCACGGCCAACCCGCTGAAGCACATCGATCCGGTGGGCACGATACTCGTGCCGCTGGTCATGTACTTCGGCGCCGCAATGCTCGGCCAGCCAGGCTTGCTGTTCGGCTGGGCCAAGCCGGTACCGGTCAATTTCTCGCTGTTGCGCCGCCCCAAACAGGACATGCTGTGGGTAGCTGCCGCCGGGCCGGGGGCCAATCTGGTCATGGCTGTCGCCTGGGGGCTGGTCTACAAATTTGCATTGGACGCTTCTCCCCAGTATTTTGGCGAGCCGCTGACGCTCATGGCGGAGGTGGGCATCCTGATCAACCTGCTGCTGATGGTGCTCAACCTGCTGCCGGTTCCACCGCTGGACGGCGGCCGCATCATGGTGAGTCTGCTGCCGCGCGGACCGTCGATGGCCTTTGCCCGGCTTGAGCCCTACGGCCTGTTCCTGCTGCTTGCACTTTTGCTGACCGGCGTGCTGGACAGTATCCTGCGCCCGCTGCTGACGCTGGCCAGACTGGCCTTGATTGCGCTGCTTTTCTGAACTGGATGATTCCACACCATGTACGCTGAACGTGTTCTTTCCGGCATGCGCCCGACCGGGCGCCTGCACCTCGGCCATTACCACGGGGTGCTGAAGAACTGGGTGCGTCTGCAACACGAATACCCCTGTCTGTTCTTCGTCGCCGACTGGCACGCGCTGACCACCAACTATGAAGACACGCAGGTCATCGAACGCAGCGTGTGGGACATGCTGGTCGACTGGCTGGCGGCTGGCGTCGATCCGTCGCAGGCGACGCTGTTCATCCAGTCGAGGGTGCCCGAGCATGCCGAACTGCACCTGCTGCTGTCGATGATGTGCCCGCTCGGCTGGCTGGAGCGCGTGCCGACCTACAAGGATCAGCAGGACAAGCTCTCCGACAGGGATCTGGCGACCTACGGCTTTCTCGGCTATCCGCTGCTGCAGTCGGCCGATATCCTGATCTACCGCGCCAATCTGGTGCCGGTGGGTGAGGATCAGGTGCCGCACGTCGAACTTACCCGTGAAGTCGCACGCCGCTTCAACCATCTTTACGGGCGCGAGCCCGGGTTCGAGGAAAAGGCGCGCGAGGCGGTGAAGAAGCTCGGCGGCAAGCGCGGCAAGCTGTACGAGGAACTGCGCACGCTGTACCAGCAGGAAGGTCGCGACGAGGCACTGGAACAGGCGCATGCGCTGCTCGACGAGGCACAGAGCCTGAGTCTGGGTGACCGCGAACGGCTGTACGGCTATCTTGAAGGCGGCGGCAAGATGATCCTGGCCGAGCCCGGCGCGCTGCTGACCGAAGCCGCGCGCATGCCGGGTCTCGATGGGCAGAAGATGTCGAAGTCGTACAACAACACGCTGATGCTGCGCGAAGAGCCGGATCTGGTGACCAAGAAGATCCGCGGCATGAAGACCGACACGCAGCGCGTGCGGCGTACCGACCCGGGTGACCCGGATCGCTGCCCGGTCTGGCAGTTCCATGTCATCTATTCCGACGACAGCACGAAGCAGTGGGTGCAGGAGGGCTGTCGTTCGGCCGGCATCGGCTGCCTCGATTGCAAGCAGCCGGTGATCGATGCCGTGCTGAAGGAACAGGCGCCGATCCATGAACGTGCGCGGCAGTATGAGGAAGACCCCATGCTGCTGCGCAACATCGTCGCCGACGGCTGCGAACGCGCGCGCAAGCTGGCATCGGAAACGATGCGCGACGTGCGCGAAGCCATGGGTCTGAACTACGCCTGATGTCGGGCGACGCGCTCCTGATTGAAGCCGCTGTACCGACACCGGTGCGGTTGTATGGCGAGACGCTGGAAAAACTTCCGCTCGACCTGTACATTCCGCCCGACGCGCTCGAAGTGTTCCTGGATGCGTTCCAGGGCCCGCTCGATCTGCTGCTCTACCTGATCCGCAAGGCGAATGTCGACATCCTCGATATTCCGATGGCGCCGCTGACCGCGCAGTATCTGGTCTATGTCGAGGCCATGCGCACACATCGCCTTGAACTTGCAGCCGAATATCTGCTGATGGCCGCGATGCTCCTGGAGATCAAATCCCGGATGTTGCTGCCGCGTCCGCCGCGAGAATCGACGGACGAAGGCGATGATCCGCGTGCCGAACTCGTTCGGCGGCTGATCGAATACGAACAGATGAAGGCGGCATCGCTGGCGCTCGACGCCATTCCGCGTGCGCAGCGCGAGCATGAATGGGTGGGCGTGCAGGTCGCCGAGCGAATTGCCGAGATCCAGCCAGCAGTCAGCGCGGCGGATCTCCAGCTTGCGTGGCTGGCGCTGATGCGACACGCAGACGTCACCCGTCATCACAAGGTCAGTCGCGAGGCCCTGTCGGTACGTGAATTCATGTCCGGCATCCTGCGACGCCTGACAGACGAAGGTTCGCTGCGCTTCGACCAGTTGTTCGAAGCCGGTGCGCCGGCAGCGCAGATGGTGGTGAATTTCCTTGCGGTACTTGAACTGGCCCGCGAGAACCTGATTGAACTGCTTCAGATTGAAGCTTTTGCGCCGATTTATGTCCGACACGCCACACCTGCTGTCGCCGAATCCGTCTGATATCAAGCGGATACTCGAAGCGGCGCTGCTCGCAGCGCAGGACGCACTTTCGATCGCCGAACTCAGACGGATGTTCGATGAGGAACTGGATGCGTCGGTGCTCCGTCGACTGCTCGACGAATTGCGCGACGACTGGTCGGGGCGTGGCGTCGAACTGATACAGGTCGCGTCCGGGTGGCGCTTTCGCACCCGTACGGATCTGCAGCCGTATCTGGAAAAACTGAAGAACGAAAAGCCGCCGCGCTACTCGCGCGCGGTTCTGGAAACGCTGGCGATCATTGCGTATCGCCAGCCGGTGACACGAGGCGACATCGAAGACATCCGCGGGGTGTCGGTGTCTCCGGGCATCATAAAGGCACTTGAAGGTCGCGGCTGGATCGACAGCGTCGGTTACCGGGAAGTCCCCGGGCGGCCGGCGCTGTACGCCACGACTCGACGATTCCTCGACGATCTGGGGCTGCGCACGCTTGCCGAGCTGCCACCCCTGGCCGAATTACAGAAGGTGATGAATTTCGATGATGCAAGGTAAGCGCAGACCGGGCGGGCCCCAGGTCAATGGCAACGTGGCCAACTACAGATCGCAGGACAGCCGACCGAAGAAGCGCGGTCCGGTCGTGTTTTCAGAGCCGCAGAAGCTGCACAAGATGCTGGCCGACATGGGACTCGGATCGCGCCGCGAGCTCGAAGACTGGATCGTGGCCGGGCGCATCAGCGTGAACGCGCTGCCGGCGCACGTCGGCCAGCGCGTCGGGCCGGAAGACAAGGTTCGCGTCAATGGCAAGCTCATCCACATCCATTTCGCGCCGCGCGCGCCGCGCGTTCTGATCTACCACAAGCCGGAAGGTGAAATCGTGTCGCGCGACGACCCGGAAGGTCGGCCGTCGGTATTCGACAAGCTTCCGCGCGTCGGTGGCGGGCGCTGGATCGCGGTCGGACGGCTCGACTTCAACACGTCCGGTCTGCTGGTATTCACGACCAGTGGCGAGCTGGCCAACAAGATGATGCACCCGAGCTACGAGCTCGAACGCGAGTACGCCGTGCGCCTGATCGGCGAACTGACCGACGAACAGGCCACCCGCCTGACCACCGGCATAGAGCTCGACGACGGCATTGCGAAGTTCAATGCACTGTCCGACGGTGGCGGCGAAGGATCCAATCACTGGTATCGCGTCACCATTTCGGAAGGACGCAATCGCGAAGTCAGGCGCATGTTCGAGGCCGTCGGCCTGGCGGTGAGCCGACTGATGCGCGTGCGCTATGGACCGTTCGAATTGCCGCGCCGCCTGCACCGCGGCGAAGCTGAGGAACTCAAGCCGGAAGAAGTATCCCGACTGCTGACTGCCGTACCCGCTTCCGGCAAGCCGCGTGCGAAATCTGCGGAGGCCGCTCCGGCATCCAAACCGGGACAGGGCAATGGCCGCCGGCGCGGCCCGCGCAAGCCGCGCGAGCCGGGCAATGGCGCACCGTCCGGTCAGGTGCCGGCCCAGGCACAGCGTGCCGACGGCGAAACACCGCCGCGCAAGCGCGCACCACGACGCCGGCGTCGTCCGTCGGCCGCCCCGGCCGGTGAATCCTGACATCCAAAACATCCTTGTGCGCGGGCAATCTGGCCATTCATATTGAAGTGGATTGTCGCGCTCTGATACACTAACGGACTTGTCGCGCTGGCGGTGCCGGCGTTTGTTTGATGGGCGGTCAGCCCATTTTTTATTTGTGCGTCCGGAATTGTGTTGCAAGGATGAATGTTGCAGAGCTCATCGAGCAGGCTGTTAGCGGGCTCGGATACGAACTGGTCGATGTGGAAACGTCCCCGCGCGGACGCCTGCTGCGCATCTTCATCGATGCGGAACAGGGCATCACTGTGGATGATTGCGTGACGGTGAGTAATCACCTCTCGCGACTTTTCACCGTTGAAAACGTCGATTACGACCGGCTCGAAGTGTCGTCGCCGGGTCTCGACAGACCGCTCAAGAAAGCGGCCGACTTCATCCGTTTCACCGGGCAGGAAGCGCAGCTTCGGTTACGCATCCCGTTGAACAACCAGAGAAGTTTCAGCGGGCGCCTGGCGGGCGTCAGCGACGGCCGACTGACCATGGAAATCAAGGGTGTGGCACACGAGTTCGAGTTGTCGCAGATCGAGCGCGCCCGTCTGGTGCCGGACTTTGAACGCAAGCAGGAGTTGAAACGATGAGTCGCGAGATTCTGTTGCTGGTTGATGCGCTGGCGCGCGAAAAGAATGTCGCCCGCGAAGTGGTGTTTGGCGCACTTGAATCTGCACTGGCTTCGGCCACGAAGAAGCGTACCCATGACGACGCCGACGTGCGCGTGACCATCGACCGCGAAACCGGCGAGTACGAATCCTTTCGGCGCTGGCTGGTGGTACCTGACAGTGAGTTCGAGAACGAAGAGGCGCAGATCGGTCTGACCGATGCGCAGGAACAGATTGCCGACGTCCAGCTCGATGAATACATCGAAGAAGCCCTCGAGCCGATCGATTTCGGTCGCATCGGTGCACAGGCAGCCAAGCAGGTCATCCTGCAGCGCATCCGCGATGCCGAGCGCGAACAGATCCTGAGCGATTTCCTCGAACGCAAGGACCATCTGGTCACCGGCACCATCAAGCGCATCGAACGCGGCAACGCCATCATCGAATGCGGTCGTCTGGAAGCTCTGCTGCCGCGGGAACACATCATTGCGCGGGAAAACCTGCGTGTCGGCGATCGCGTCAAGGCCATTCTGCTGCGTGTTGATCGCCAGGCGCGCGGCCCGCAGATCATCCTGTCGCGCACGGTGCCGGAGTTCATCATGAAGCTGTTCGAGCTCGAAGTGCCGGAGATCGAAGACGGCCTGATCGAAATCAAGGGCGCGGCTCGCGACCCCGGCATTCGCGCCAAGATCGCAGTGAAATCAAACGACCCGCGCGTCGATCCGCAGGGCACCTGCATCGGCATGCGTGGGTCGCGCGTGCAGGCGGTCACCAACGAACTGGGCGGCGAGCGGGTGGATATCATTCTCTGGTCGCCCGATCCGGCCCAATTCGTCATCGGTGCGCTGGCGCCGGCCGAAGTTGCGAGTATCGTCGTCGACGAGGACGCCCACAGCATGGATGTCGTCGTCAGCGAGGACAATCTGGCGATCGCCATCGGGCGCAGCGGCCAGAACGTGCGCCTCGCGTCCGAGCTGACAGGCTGGAAGATCAACCTGATGACCATCGAGCAGTCGGCCGCCAAGTCCGATGCCGAGAACGCGGCCATCCGGCTGCTGTTCATGGCGAAGCTCGACGTGGATGAAGAGGTGGCCGACATCCTGATCGAGGAAGGCTTCTCGACGCTGGAAGAGGTTGCCTATGTGCCGCTTGCCGAAGTGCTCGAAATCGAAGCTTTCGACGAAGACACGGTGAATGAACTGCGCAACCGCGCACGCAACGTGTTGCTGACCGAAGCCATCGTGGACGAGGAGCAGCTGGAGCAGGTCGATGACGATCTGCTCGGGCTGGACGGCATGGACAAGCCGCTGGCTGCGCAGCTTGCGCGAGCCAATGTGCGATCGCGTGACGATCTCGCAGATCTGGCGGTCGATGAACTGGTTGAAATCGCCGGCATCGATTCCGCACGTGCGACATCGCTGATTACCACTGCGCGCGCGCACTGGTTTGAATAATCGAGGACAGGTATGGCGTTGATGAGTGTTTCCCAATTTGCGACCGAGCTGAAAATGCCGGCTGCCGCGCTGCTCGAGCAGCTCCGGCACGCGGGTGTCGACAAGCAGAGCGAACGTGATTCGCTGACCGAGCAGGACAAGTCCCGTCTGCTCGACTACCTGCGTCGTCAGCACGGTGACACCGCGGGAAAGACGAAAATCACGCTGACCCGTCGCGAAACGACCGAAATCAAGGCGACCAATTCATCCGGACAGGCACGAACCGTTCAGGTTGAAGTGCGCAAGAAGCGCGTGCTGGTCAAACGGGATCCGGCCGAGCTTCTGGCTGAAGAGGCCGCACAGAGGGCGGTTGCCGAAGTCCCGATCATCGAGGAAGTCGTCGTGCCCGAGCCCGTTGCGATTCCCGAGCCGGTAGAAGTACCGGTCGTGATCCCGGTTGCCGAGCCTGAGCCGGAACCTGTCGCAGCAGTCGTTGAAGAAATTGCTGTCGAGCCGGTACCGGAGGTCGCAGAGAGCGAAGTGGCGGCGGAAGTCGTGCCCGATGCGCCTGTCCTCCGCGCACCGACGGCCCGCGAGCGCGAAGCCAAGCGCCACTCGGAATTGCTTGCGATCCAGGAACGCGAGCTCAAGGCAAAGAAGGAACGCGAGGTCCAGCTGCGCATAGACCTTGAGGCGCGTCAGGTTCGCGCCCAGGAAGAAGAGGCCGCCAAGGAGAAGGCTGCGGTAGAGGCTGCAAAAGTCGCAACCGCTGCACCGAAGGCGACGCCGGGAACGCTGCACAAGCCGGCCAAGGTCGATGACAAGGGTGCCAAGGCCAAGCCGGCGCCTGCCGCCAAGGCGAAGCCGGGAACCGCATGGAAGGACGACGCAGCGAAGCGCCGCCAGATCAAGACCCGCGGCGACGCCGGCACCGGTGGCTGGCGTGGCGGTCCCAAGGGACGCAACCACCGCGACCACGACCAGGGAGGCCAGCAGCAGGCACCGGTCGAGGCCGTGGTTCGTGAGGTGCTGGTGCCTGAAACCATTTCGGTGGCCGATCTGGCGCACAAGATGGCGATCAAGGCCACCGAACTGATCAAGGTGCTGATGAAGCTCGGCCAGATGGTCACGATCAATCAGGTGCTTGACCAGGAAACGGCCATGATTCTGGTCGAGGAAATGGGTCACATCGCCAAGCCGGCGAAGCTGGACGACCCGGAAGCCTTCCTCGGCGAATCCACTGAAGAGCACAAGGACGTCGAGCTGCTGCCGCGCGCACCGGTCGTGACCGTCATGGGTCACGTCGACCACGGCAAGACCTCGCTGCTCGACTACATCCGGCGTGCCCGGGTGGCAGCAGGCGAAGCGGGTGGCATCACGCAGCACATCGGCGCCTATCACGTCGATACGCCGCGCGGCATGATCACCTTCCTCGACACGCCGGGTCACGAGGCCTTCACGGCCATGCGTGCCCGCGGTGCCAAGGCGACCGACCTCGTGATTCTGGTGGTCGCTGCGGACGACGGCGTGATGCCGCAGACGCGCGAAGCCATCCACCACGCCAAGGCGGCCAATGTGCCGCTGATCGTGGCGATCAACAAGATCGACAAGCCGGGCGCCAGCCCGGATCGCGTCAAGCAGGAACTGGTGGCCGAAGGCGTCGTGCCGGAAGAGTACGGTGGTGATTCGCCGTTCATTTCGGTATCCGCCAAGGTCGGTACCGGCATCGATGAACTTCTCGAAAACGTGCTGCTGCAGGCCGAAGTGCTTGAACTGACCGCCCCGCGCGACGCGCCGGCCCGCGGTCTGGTAATCGAAGCACGCCTCGACAAGGGCAAGGGCCCGGTGGCGTCCGTGCTGGTGCAGCAGGGCACGCTCAAGCGCGGAGACATCATTCTGTGCGGGCAGGTGTTCGGTCGCGTACGGGCCATGCTGGACGAAGCGGGCAAGTCGATCAGCGAAGCCGGCCCGTCCATACCGGTCGAGATTCAGGGCCTGTCCGACGTTCCGGCTGCAGGCGACGAAGCACTCGTGCTGGGCGACGAACGCAAGGCGCGCGAAATCGCGCTGTTCCGCCAGGGCAAGTTCCGCGACGTGAAGCTGGCCAAGCAGCAGGCGGCCAAGCTGGAATCGATGTTCGAGCAGATGGGCGAGGGCGAAGTCAAGATCCTTCCGCTCATCATCAAGGCCGATGTGCAGGGTTCGCAGGAAGCGCTGGTGCAGTCGCTCACCAAGCTGTCGACACCGGAAGTGCGGGTGCAGGTCATCCACGCAGCGGTCGGCGGCATTTCGGAAACCGACGTCAATCTGGCACAGGCTTCGAAGGGCGTCATCATCGGCTTCAATGTGCGTGCCGACGTCGGCGCCCGCAAGCTGGCCGAGAACTTCGGTGTCGACATCCGCTACTACACGATCATCTACGAAGCTGTCGACGAGGTGAAGGCGGCGCTGTCCGGCATGCTGTCGCCGGAGAAGCGCGAGAACATCCTGGGTACCGTGGAAATCCGCCAGGTGTTCCGCGGCACCAAGATCGGCACCATCGCCGGCTGCATGGTCACCTCGGGTCTGGTCAAGCGTGGCGCCAGTGCGCGACTGCTGCGCAACAACGTGGTCGTCTGGACCGGCGAACTCGAATCGCTCAAGCGCTTCAAGGACGACGTGAAGGAAGTGAAGGAAGGCTACGAGTGCGGCCTGTCGCTGCGCGGCTACAACGAAATCGAAGAACTCGACCAGCTCGAAGTGTTCGAGATCGAAGAGATTGCCCGCAAGCTGGCCTGATAGCGGCCCGCCCATCAGATGAGCGAACGTTATTCACGCAGCGACCGGGTGTCGGAAGCGATCCGCCGCGAGCTTGCGCAATTGATCGCGACCGAGTTGAAGGACCCGCGCGTCGGCATGATTTCGCTGACGGCGGTCGAGATCACGCCCGACTACGCGCACGCCAAGATTTTCTACACCACGATGGCGGAGGGTGAGGCGCTGGAGCACATCCAGGAAGGCTTGGTACGCGCCTCCGGTTTCCTGCGCCGCGAGCTTGGACGCCGGGTGCGCATACACACGACGCCGGCGCTGCATTTCGTGCACGACGAGACGCTTGCACGCGCCGACCACCTGTCGCGCCTGATCGACAAGGCGCTGCATTCCGGACCTTCCTCGAGCGGCGAAGACTGAGTTGCAACCCCGTTCGCGCTGGAAAGCGGTTCATGGCGTGCTGCTGCTCGACAAGCCCATCGGCCTGAGCTCGAACGACGCGCTGCAGAAAGCACGCCGCCTGTTCCAGGCTGCCCGTGCGGGTCACACCGGCACCCTCGATCCACTCGCCAGCGGGCTGCTTCCCGTCTGTTTCGGCGATGCAACGCGCTTTGCCGGACTGATGCTGGATGCCGACAAGGAGTACCTCGCGCAGGTCAGGCTGGGCGTGCGCACCAGCACCGGCGACGCCGAGGGCGAAATCCTCGACACCCGACCGGTCGACGTAAGTCTCGAACGCCTGCTGAGCGCACTGGCAGCCCACCGCGGCGACATCGATCAGATCCCGCCGATGCATTCCGCACTCAAGCACCAGGGCAAGGCGCTATACGAGTACGCACGTGCCGGCGAAACCATCGAGCGCGCGGTGCGCCATGTACGCATACACGACATAGAATTGCTCGACTGCGCAATGCCCGCGTTTTCGATGCGGGTGCGCTGCAGCAAGGGCACCTACATCCGCACGCTGGCCGAAGACATCGGCGAAATGCTTGACTGCGGTGCGCATCTGAGCGGCCTGCGGCGCACGCTGACCGGCCCCCTGTCGCTCGACACCGCGCATACGCTCGAAACGCTCGCCGCACTCGACGAGGCGCAACGCATGGATAGGCTGCTTCCGCCCGACTGTCTTTTACAGGATCTGCCGGCCTGCCAGCTCGATGGCGAGTCGGCACGACGGCTGATCCAGGGACAGATCGTGCCGCTTGAGGCCTTCGCGGACGGCGGGTCCATGGCCGAAGGACAGGTCACCCGGGCCTATGACGGCAAAGTGTTTCTCGGACTGGTCAGTGCATGTTCCGGTCGATTGCAGGTGAAACGCCTTTTGCCTCAGGAAAGTGGCCAAAAGGCTTGAGATTGCGCCGTTCTGGCGTATAATTTTGGGTTTTCCAGACGAGAGAGTTTAGATAGATGGCTATCGTTACCGCCGAAAAAGCCCGCATTGTGGCTGACTTCCAGCGCGTGGCCGGCGATACGGGGTCACCCGAAGTCCAGGTTGCCCTGCTGACCGCACGCATCAATGGCCTCACCGGCCATTTCAAGGAACACGTGAAAGACCACCACTCCCGCCGTGGTCTGCTCAAGATGGTAAGTCAGCGTCGCAAGCTGCTTGATTACCTCAAGCGCACCGATGCAGACAGCTATCGTGCGCTGATCGGACGTCTCGGGCTGCGCAAGTAATTGCTTCTGCAGACTACGGTCAAGCCTTCATCGGCCTGACACAACACACCGGCGTGAGTCCATGCGACTCCGCCGGTTTGTTTTTTGGCGGGCGCGCAAGTCCGCCGTGAATCGAAACGAAAGGAATCAACTTGCTTAACGCTACCCGCAAGGAATTCATGTTCGGCAACCAGAAGGTTGTGCTGGAGACCGGTGAGGTCGCCCGCCAGGCTGGTGGTGCCGTCATGGTGAGCATCGACGAAACCGTGGTGCTGGCCACTGTAGTGGCCTCGAAGACGGCCAAGCCGGGACAGGACTTCTTTCCGCTCACCGTCGATTACGCTGAAAAGTTCTACGCAGCCGGTCGCATTCCGGGTGGCTTCTTCAAGCGTGAAGGTCGTCCGAGCGAAAAGGAAACGCTGACGTCGCGCCTGATCGATCGCCCGATCCGTCCGCTGTTCCCGGAAGGCTTCTACAACGAAGTGCAGGTCATCGTGCAGGTGCTGTCGCTGAATCCGGAAGTCGATTCCGACATTCCCGCTCTCATCGGCACGTCGGCAGCGCTGTCGATTTCCGGCATTCCTTTCAGCGGCCCGATCGGCGCTGCGCGCGTGGGTTACGCCAATGGCCAGTACATCCTGAATCCGACTGCCACCGAGCTCAAGACCAGCGAGCTGAATCTGGTCGTCGCTGGCACCGAAGCGGCCGTTCTGATGGTGGAATCGGAAGCGATGCAGCTGTCGGAAGAGGTTATGCTCGGCGCCGTCGTGTTCGGTCACGAACAGATGCAGGCCGCGATCAATGCGATCAACGAACTGGTCGAAGTTGCCGGCAAGCCGGAGTGGGACTGGCAGGCGCCGGCGCGCGACGAGGCGCTGTGGAACAGCATCGTCGGTCTGGCCGAAGCCAAGCTGCAGGAAGCCTACCGCATCACGCAGAAGCAGACGCGCAGCCAGCGCGTGAGCGAGCTCCGCAATGAAGTCGTGGCTGCACTGACCGCCGACTCGGCCAATGCGCCGGACGTCAACACCATCAAGAATTACTTCTTCGACATCGAAGCGCGCATCGTCCGCAGCCGCATCCTGAACGGCGAGCCGCGCATCGACGGTCGCGATACGCGCACCGTGCGTCCGATCCACATCCGCAACAGCGTGCTGCCGCGTACCCACGGTTCGGCGCTGTTCACGCGCGGCGAAACGCAGGCGCTGGTCATCGCCACGCTGGGCACCGGTCGTGACGAGCAGATCATTGATGCGCTGGGCGGCGAATATCGCGACCGCTTCATGCTCCACTACAACATGCCGCCGTTCGCCACCGGCGAGGCCGGCCGTTTCGGCACGCCGAAGCGTCGCGAAATCGGCCACGGCCGTCTGGCCAAGCGCGCGCTGCTCGCCGTGCTGCCGCCGGCCGATGAATTCAGCTACTCGATGCGTGTGGTGTCGGAAATCACCGAATCGAATGGTTCGTCGTCGATGGCTTCCGTGTGCGGCGGCTCGCTCGCCCTGATGGACGCCGGCGTACCGCTGAAGGCGCACGTGGCCGGCATTGCCATGGGCCTGATCAAGGACGGCAACCGCTTCGCAGTGCTGACCGACATCCTCGGCGACGAAGATCATCTGGGCGACATGGACTTCAAGGTGGCGGGTACCGACAACGGCATCACCGCACTGCAGATGGACATCAAGATCCAGGGCATCACCAAGGAAATCATGCAGGTCGCGCTTGCGCAGGCGCACGAGGCGCGCAAGCACATCCTGGGCATCATGCAGGAATCGATGAGCGGCGCCCGTGAAGGCGTGTCGACCTACGCACCGCGCCTGCTGACGATGAAGATCAATCCGGAAAAGATCCGCGACGTGATCGGCAAGGGCGGCGCCGTCATCCGCGCGCTGACCGAAGAAACCGGCGCCACGATCGACATCGGCGACGACGGCACGATCACCATCGCATCGGTCAGCGCCGAAGCCGCCGAAAACGCCAAGCGCCGCATCGAGGCGATCACGGCGGAAGTCGAAGTGGGCAAGGTGTACGACGGCACGGTGCTGCGTCTGCTCGATTTCGGCGCCATCGTCAGCGTGCTGCCGGGCAAGGACGGTCTGCTGCACATTTCCCAGATCGCGAACGAGCGCATCGCCAACGTCGCCGACCACCTGAAGGAAGGTCAGCAGGTGAAGGTGAAAGTGCTGGAGACCGACGAGAAGGGTCGCATCCGCCTGTCGATGAAGGCGCTGCTCGCGGCGCCGGAAGCGGCCGACCCGCAGGAGTGATGACTGCGGGGCAGGGTGGATTTTTCTTGATCCACCCGCCCTGCAGCCATTGACCGCGCGGCTTTGCGCCGGTAGTATCGCGCGCTCTCGGGGTGTAGCGCAGCCCGGTAGCGCGCTTGCTTTGGGAGCAAGATGTCGGGGGTTCGAATCCCTCCACCCCGACCAGAACATCGGTCCGCAACGCGGTAACTTAGTACCTGCCCGTAGCTCAACTGGATAGAGCAACGGCCTTCTAAGCCGTAGGTTGCGGGTTCGATTCCTGCCGGGCAGGCCAGTTGTACGTGTGGCCCGAGAGTTTCAAGCGCTGATCGCTCGATCAGCGTTCCAGTGGTGGCTGTAGCTCAGTTGGTAGAGTCCCGGATTGTGATTCCGGTTGTCGTGGGTTCGAGTCCCATCAGCCACCCCACTCCCCAAGTCGTTTCCCTCTCAGTGTCCGCGATTTGATTCCTGGTTGATCCGCCTTGTGCGGCGTCGCCGAATTCCGGATAACGGCAGTCCGGGTACTCAAGCCATCAGTCCGATCAGCCGTTAAACCCTGACATGCGTCGGTCGGTCGTCAGACCCGGCCATGTTTTTTCGATTCATCGAGGGGGGCAGGCTGTGCAGGGGCTAAACCGGACTTCGGGATTCACGCTTGTCGAACTGCTTGCAGTGGTCGCGATCATCGGGGCGCTTGTCGCGATCGCACTTCCGAACTATGAAGCCTATGTCGAGCGCAGCAAGCAAACTGCTGCGATGAGCGACATGACAAACATCATGATGGCGATCGATCGTCATGTGATCAGGGCGAACGAATTTCCGGCCACGCTCGCCGAGGTGGGCTTCGGCGAGGCACTCGATCCCTGGGGCAACGCTTTCCAATACCTGCGCATCGCCGGCACGCCACGCCCGAATCGGGGCCAGCTGCGCAAGGACAAGAATCTGGTGCCGCTGAACAGCGATTACGACCTCTACAGCATGGGCAAGGACGGCCGAAGCCAGAAGCCACTCACGGCGGCCGCCTCGCGCGATGACAGTGTCCGCGCCGGGAATGGCGCGTTTGTTGGGCTAGCCGTCGATCACTGATGTCTGTCCGTCTTCATCTGCGGAGCCGCTTCGGACGCCGCCTATTCAGCCGCTTCCTGATCGCAGCCCTGCTGCCGATGGTGGTATTGGCGACCTTCGCCTACAGCGAAATGCGCGAGCAGCTGGTGGATCAGCTCCAGCACGGCCTGCGTGACGACAGCAAAAGCCTTGGCATGGAACTCATCAACGAGCTCAGCCTGCGCGTCGGCCTGCTCAAAGAGAGCGGTGCACGCGAAATCGCAGGGGGGCCAAGTGGTTTCGTCTGGGTCAGAGACGAACGTGATCCGCAGGTGCCGGCGCTCGATGACGACGAAGCGCGGGCGCTTGCCGCACACGGCGCAACCGTCCGCCTTTACGGCGCGCATGCGCCTTTGCTTGTCGTCCGTCGGAGCACCGACAACCGCATACTTTACGGCCGCCTTGACCCGGCAACCTTGTGGCAGAGACATTCGGTCGATACACCCTACTGCATTCTCGACAAGCTGCAGCGTCCCATCCTGTGCTCGCAGGGGCTGCAGCTCCCGGTGCTCGACCTGTCTTCGAGTGATCGGACACTGATCACCGCATCGTCCAACGGCGTGCCCCACCTCGCGGGTCACTGGAGTGCCTACCTGGAAGGTCTTTACGGGGCCGGCGTTTTTCACGTGGTAACGACTGTCCCAGCACAATCGCTGACCTTGCCGCTTGCCCACCTTCGTTACGGGTTCATCGCCATCTTCGCGCTCGCGCTGGGCTTGATCGTGGCGATGGCGGCGAGCCAGATCGGCCGGCAGACGCAACCGCTTGATGCACTGACCCGGGGGGTCAGGCGTCTTGCCCGCGGCGAAATGGATACCCGTGTCGACGTGCCGGGCGATGATGAATTCGCCCTGCTCGGCGCAACCTTCAATACGATGTCCGATCGCCTGAAGCGCAAGTTCGACATGCTTCGACTGCTTGCCGAGCTCGATCGCGCCGTACTCGGATCGGGCGAGCCGGCACGGGTGACCGAAGCCATCCTTTCGGGCGTGCTAGACGCCATTCCCTGCGACGCTGCAGGCATCGCACTCATTGATGCGAACGGAACGGCCACCTATGCACGTGCGCGTACCGGCGACGGACAGCTTTCTCCGCGCCTTGATGTGTCGGCCGATGTCCTGACGCAGATCTGCAGCCTCTGCGTCGACGAATGGAATGATGTTCGGATCGACGTTGAGTCGCTGCTGAGCGGCCAGCCGCAACAGTCGGGCCGGGGTGCGCTGATGTTCCCGGTGCGCAGCCATGGGCGGCTCGACGGTCTGCTCGTGCTCGCGCTGCCGACCAATGGCCGGCAGGACAAGGAGGAGATCATCACCGCCGGACGCAATCTTGCCGATCGGATGTCGGTTGCGGGATCCAGCTTCGCGTGGGAGGAAAAGCTCTACCGTCAGTCACATTACGACGCCTTGACCGGCCTTCCGAATCGCACGCTGCTGCGCGATCGTGTGACGCAGGCGCTCACGCGAGCGGATCGGGAGAAGACGTCGGTCGCCGCCCTGTGCATCGATTTTGACGACTTCAATTCCATCAACGAAGCGCTCGGACAGACTGCAGGCGACATGTTTCTCATCGAGGCGTCGCGCCGCCTTGAATCCCTGATGCGACCGGAGGACACCGTCGCACGTCTCGCCGGGGACAAATTCGTGATGCTCGTAACGGGTATGGATGACGCGGAACGCATGCTTGTGCTGCATGGCATCGCTGAACGTATCCACGAGTTGCTGGCGTCGCCGGTACACCTCGACGGTCGGGATGTCATTTCACAGGCAAGCATAGGCATCTCGCTCTACCCGGACAACTCAGACGGATTCGAATCGTTGATGAGTACGGCGGAAGTCTCGCTTCACGAAGCAAAGAAGTCCAGCCGTGGCGGCTTCAACTTCTATTCGCAATCGATGAATGCGGCGGTAAGCGAGCGCTTCGATCTCGCCCAGGCGCTGCGTCGGGGCGTTCAGAACGGAGAGCTTCTGCTGCACTTCCAGCCGAAGGTGAGCGCGCGCGATGGCGCCATCAGGGGCGCCGAAGCGCTGATCCGCTGGCAATCGCCATCGCGCGGGCTGGTGTCGCCGGGCGCTTTTCTTCCATTGATCGAAGATATCGGTCTGAATGGCTGGCTGACCGACTTCGTGCTCGACACGGCGTGCGCGCAGATGGCGGCGTGGGACAAGGCGGGGCTGCCCCCGATTCCAGTCTCCATCAACGTGAGCCCCGCCGATCTGGGGACTGCGGACTTTTTCGACAAGATTACTGCGGCACTGCAACGGCACAGCCTTTCGTCCACCCGGCTCGAACTGGAGATTCTCGAAACTTCGGAGGTCGGGGCAGGCGGCACGGTTCGCACGACCTTGCAGCGCCTGCGCGACGTCGGCGTGAAGATTGCGCTGGACGACTTCGGAACCGGTTATTCCTCACTGGTTTATTTGACTGAAATGCCGGCCGACACCCTCAAACTCGATCGCGCCTTCATCCGCAACCTCGTCGGCGACCTGCGTCAACAGGCCATCGTCCGGCAGGTCATTTCGCTTGCCCGATCGCTTGGATTCAGCATCGTCGCCGAGGGCGTCGAAAAGGCCGACCAGCGAGACCTGCTGGTCGACATGGAGTGCGATCTGATACAGGGCTTCCTGTATTCCCGTCCGCTGCCGCCTGAGGAGTTCGCGGCAAAACTGCTCGGGAAGCTGCCCATCGCGGCGTAAACCCGCGCACGTTGCGCATCAACGCGCGTCCGTGCCGCCCAGCGTCTCGATCAGCTGATCGATCAATCTGCCCAGTTCGCCCGTCATCAGCGCAAAGTCGGTATCGAAGCGCTCGGCTTCGTCGCCGCTGCCATCCTCTTTTTCGGTCAGCACGTCGAGTGGCGCGATGCGCTTCAGGGTCAGGGTTTCGGTCAGCGTGAAGGACACCCGTTCGGCCCAGGTCATCGCCAGTCGCGTGCATTGCTTGCCCGCTTCGATATGGCGGCGCAGGTCTTCGGCTTCCAGTGCATGGCGGGTATAGCGTACCGTGGCCTTGGACTGGGTGCTGGACCGCAGCTCGGTGTCCTGATCGACGGTGAAGCCGGCTGGCGCCTCGTCGGACGCCAGCCACGAGGTCATCGCCGACACCGGTGACAACGCGGTCTGCAGGGGCCGAGCGCCGAGGTTCTCGATGCTTTCGTTCAGCAGTTGCATCACTTCGTCGCTCTTTGCGCTGGCGGCGGCATCGACGACGATCTGATTGCGCACCGGGTCGATCCACACCCGGGTGTCGCGCGCAATGGCGAACGCACGCGGCAGCAGTTCGTTGGTCACCGCATCCTTGATTTCGCGCATTTCCCTGCGCCCGGGTTTGAAACCCTGCTGTTCTTCGATTTCCTGCGCACGCGCCTTGGCGAACTGATTGATGACCGACGCCGGCAGCAGCTTCTTTTCAACCCGCAGCGCAATCATCATCTGTCCGGCAACGGCATGCACCAGCGACTCATCGTTGCGCGGCGACACCCAGCCCATGCGCTGCATTTCGATGCTGGTGCCGGGCTGGAAGGCCTGCGCAGCGAGTTTTTCAGCCAGCTGGTCGGGGGTGGCGGTAAACGGCGTGGAGAGGCGGTAGATCTGGAGGTTCTTGAACCACATGGCGTCGGCAAAAAGGGACGCAGTCTACACGAGCGATCCGCCAGGGCGCGCCTCGCCGGACAATCGGCTGCCACGCAACGACGGTATCGACGGCAGGGCGCCATTGCATGCAAACTAGCGCACTTTTCGCGCGGCCCCGTCGGCGCGCGCTGTACCGAATATCTCTGTTCCACCGACCTCAGCCCGCTGCGACATGAACAAACCCAGCAGTTACAACGCCGCCGAAATCCAGGTCCTCGAAGGCATCGCGCCGATCCAGAAGCGGCCGGACATGTACACGCGGACCGAAAGTCCGAACCACATCGTGCAGGAAATGATCGACAACGCCTGCGACGAGGCGCAGGGCGGTTTTGCCGACCGGCTGGGCGTGATCATGCACACCGACGGATCGGTGACGGTGGAGGACAACGGCCGCGGCATTCCGGTCGATATCCATCCGACCAAGGGCGTGCCGGCGATCGAGGTGATCTTCACCATTCCGCACTCGGGCGGCAAGTTCGAAGGCAAGGCCTACCGCATCGCGGGCGGCCTGCACGGGGTCGGCGTCACGGTCACCAACGCGCTGTCGAAGCGGCTTGAAGCCACCGTGAAGCGCGCCGGCCGCGAGTACGCGATTGCCTTCGACCACGGTGTATCGCAGGGGCTGACCGAAGTCGGCAGCTGCCCGAAAGCGCACAACGGCACGCGGGTGCGTGCCTGGCCCGACCCACGCTACTTCGCCACGGCGAAGATCAAGCGCGCCGATGTCGAACACCTGCTGCGCGCACGCAGCGCCATGCTGCCGGGTGTGCGCATCGTGTTCCAGGACGAGGAAAGCGGCGACACGCGCGAGTGGCACTACGCGAACGGGCTGGAAGACTATCTGCGCGAACAGCTGTTCGAGGCGATCGGCGACACGGCTCCCGGCGCACCGCGTCCGGAAGTGTTCGCCGGTGCGCGCAGCGCATTGCCGGGCTACGACGCGGGCGAGGGCGCCGAGTGGGCGATCGGCTTCGTCGAAGGCGCCTCGGTGCGCGAATCCTTCGTCAATCTGATTCCGACGCCGGGTGGCGGCATGCACGAGTCCGGCATGCGCCAGGCGCTGTTCGAATCGGTGAAGGACTACGCGACGCACCATGGTCTGATGCCGGCCAAGCTGGCGCTGCAGTCGGAAGACGTGTCGCATCACGCCAGCTATGTGCTGAGCGCGCGCGTGCTGGAACCCCGCTTCCAGGGTCAGACCAAGGACAAGCTGAACAACCGCGAGGCAGTGAAGCTGGTGTATGAATCGATCAAGGATGCGCTCGACCGCTGGCTCAATGATCACGCGACCGAAGCACAGCGCATTGCCGGGTTGGCCATCCGCAGCGCGCAGTCGCGCGCGCGCGCCGGCAAGGTGGTGGAGAAGCGCACCGGCTCCGGCGTCACCCTGCTGCCGGGCAAGCTGACCGACGCCACCGGCACGGTGCCGGAGCAGAACGAAATCTTCCTGGTCGAGGGCGATTCGGCCGGCGGCAGCGCAAAGCAGGCGCGCGACCGCACCTTCCAGGCGGTGCTGCCGCTGCGCGGCAAGGTGCTGAATACCTTCGAAATAGACGCGTCGGAAATCTTCGCCAACAACGAAGTGCACGACATCGCGGTGGCGCTGGGCATCGACGCCCACAAGCCGGACGCACCCGACACCGTGCTCGACGGCCTGCGATACCACAAGGTGATCATCCTGTCGGACGCCGACGTCGATGGCGCGCACATCCAGACGCTGCAGCTCACGCTGTTCCTGCGCCACTTCCCGCGCCTCATTGCGCGCGGCCATGTGTTCATCGGCCAACCGCCGCTGTACTGCATCAAGATCGCCCCGACGAGGGCGCGCCCGGCGCGCCGGCTGTACGCGCTCGACGAAGCAGAGCGCGACAGCATGCTGGACGGCCTGATCAATGACGGCATCGCCGAAAGCGCGCTGACGGTCAGCCGCTTCAAGGGTCTGGGTGAGATGAATCCGGACGAATTGAAGGAAACAGCGATGAATCCGGAAACCCGACGGCTGATCCGCATCACGCCGGGCGCCGATGCCGACGTGGTGATGAACACCTTCACCATGCTCATGGGCAAGAAGGAAGCCGAGCGTCGCCGCCGCTGGATGGAACAGGAAGGCGACAGCGTGGTGCCCGATGCGTAATCGGACCCCTGTAGGTTGGGGTGAGCGCAGCGATGCCCAACGTCACCGCCAACGCCAACTCACCTTCACTGGCTCGACTGCCACGCTGGCATGTTGGGCATCGCTTCGCTCACCCCAACCTACGAAGTGCGTTACGCGTCACCGGAGTTCGGGCATCGAGCGACAGCCTGGTGGCAAGCTGTTTCCGCGCGACGGCCACGCTGGCATGTTGGGCATCGCTTCGCTCACCCCAACCTACGAAGTGCGTTACCCGTCACTGGAGTTCCTGAATTGAGCGATACCCTGTTCGAACCCGACATCGATGACGTGCCGATCGACGCGCATGCGTCGCAGGCCTATCTGACCTATGCCATGTCGGTCGTCACCTCGCGCGCGCTGCCGGGGCTGGAAGACGGCATGAAGCCGGTGCAGCGGCGCATCCTGTTCGCGATGGATGGCTTCGCGCGGCCCGATGCGGCGCACAAGAAGTCGGCGCGCGTGGTGGGCGACGTCATCGGCAAGTACCACCCGCACGGCGACTCGTCGGTGTACGAGGCCATGGTGCGTCTGGCGCAGCCGTTCACGCTGCGCTATCCGCTGATCGATGGTCAGGGCAACTTCGGTTCGATGGACGGCGACAACGCCGCCGCGATGCGTTACACCGAGTGCCGGCTGACCGCCTTTGCGCGCCACGTGCTGCTGTCGGAACTGAACGCGGGCGTCATCGACTTCCAGCCGAATTACGACGGCACGCAGCAGGAACCGGCGCTGCTTCCGGCGCGCCTGCCGGTGGTGCTGGCCAATGGGGCCTCCGGCATTGCGGTCGGCATGGCGTGCGAGATTCCGCCGCACAACCTGCGCGAAATCGGCGAGGCGACCTGCCGTCTGCTGGTCGATCCGCGCATGCCGGACGACGACCTCATCGACTGCTTTCAGGGGCCGGACTTTCCGAATGGCGCGACGCTCATTTCGTCGCGCGAAAGCGTGGTCGCTGCCTACAAGGAAGGGCGCGGCTCATTTCGCATGCGCGCCAACTTCGAAGTCGAGGCCCTGGCGCGCGGCCAGTGGCAGATCGTCGTCACGGCACTGCCGCCAGGCGTGAGCACCGGGGCCATCCTGACCCGTATCGACGATCTGGCGAATCCCAGGCCCAAGGGCGACAAAAAGAAGATCAGCGATGATCAGGCACGCACGAAAACACTCGCCACCTCGCTGATCGACTCGGTGCGCGACGAATCCGACGCGCGCCATCCGGTGCGCCTGGTGATCGAACCGAAGTCGCGCGCGGTGAGTCAGGAAGACCTGCTGGCCTTCCTGTTCGCCTATACCGACCTCGAATGCAACACCAGCCTGAACCTGACGCTGCTCGACACGCGTCGCCGGCCGGGCCAGATCGGCCTGCCGGCGGTGCTGCGCCAGTGGTGCGACTACCGGCTCGCCGCGGTGTCGCGCCGGCTGACCCGGCGCATCGCCGACATCGACGAGCGCATGCACATTCTCGATGGTCGTCTGGCCATCCTGCTCGACATCGACCGCGCGATCGCCATCATCCGCGCCGCCGACGATCCGAAGGCCGACCTGATGGCGGGTTTCGGCATTACCGAGCGACAGGCCGAGGACGTACTGGAAATCCGCCTGCGCCAGCTGGCAAAGCTCGAAGCGATCAAGCTGCAGGCGGAGCGCGACGCACTCGATGCCGAACGCACCGGCCTGCTGGGCATTCTGGGCAGCGACACCGCACTGCGCCGTTTCGTGCGCGACGAGGTGAAAGCTGATGTCGAGCGCTTCGGCGACGAGCGGCGCACCCGGGTGAATGCGGACGTGCAGGCGACGCGCGCGCGCGAAGTGCCGCAGATCGACGAGGCGGTGACCGTCATCGTCTCGCGCGGCGGTTTTGGCCGCCTGCGTTCCGGTCACGACGTTGATGAGGCGGCGCTAACCTGGAAGGCGGGCGACGGCCCGCTGGCGGTGCTGAAGTGCCGCACCGTCTGGCCAGTCATCCTGCTCGATGCTGACGGCCGCAGCTACACGATCAAGCCGACCGATCTGCCCAGTGGCAAGGGCGACGGGGTGCCGGTGTCGTCGCTGGCGGATCTGGCCGGCAAGAAGCTGGTCGCGGTGCTGACCGGCGAGCCCGGCAGCCGCTACCTCGTCGCGTCGGATGGCGGCTACGGATTCGTCTGCACCATCGAAGACATGGTGAGCCGCAACCGCGCCGGCAAGGCCTTCCTGAATACCGACGGCACGCTGGCATTGCCGCCGCTGCGGCTGCAGCCGGACGACGCCTGGGTCGTGGCGATGGCCGGTGACCGCCTGCTGGTGTTCCCGCTCGACGAAATGAAGACGCTGTCCGGCGGCAAGGGCGTGAAGATCATGACGCTGCCGGATGGCGAATCGCTGGCCATGCTCGATCTGTTCCGCGGCCGGCTCGTGCTGAACGTGCCCGGCTCGCGCGGGCGCCCGAAGGCGCTCACACTGGACGAAGCTGCGCTGATGGCGTGGCGCGGTGTGCGCGCCACCAAGGGAAAGAAGCTGGGCTGATCACCCCCCGGGCAGGCGCATCAGCGCCTCGCCGGCCCGGATGCGCCGGCCGATGACCGTAAGCGGGTGCAGCGCCATCGACGACGGCGCCAGCACGATGATGGTCGAACCGTGCTGGAACCAGCCCATTTCCTCGCCCTTGCGCAGCATGGCGTCGCAGGCCAGCCGGTGCGGGCCGCGATAGCCGGCGTGCAGCAGCAGGTCGAGGCAGTGCAGACGCAGGCTGGCCACCAGAATGGCCGCGACCGGCACCAGCAGCACCGGCGTGCCATCGGCCAGCGCAGTCGTGATCGCCGCCCGCTCGTTGCGGCAGTACAGCTTGTCCACCCGCGCCAGTGCCGGCGGATTGACGTTCCAGATGTCGCCCGGAAAGTAGGTCACGTGCGACACCCGGCAGTCGTGCGGCGCATGGAAGCGGTGATACATCGACGCCGTGATGCGCACGGTGGCGTAGCAGCCGTCGCGAAACCGTGCCGCCAGCGTAGCGTCGCCCAGCAACTCTTCCAGCGTGTAGTGCAGGCCCTTGGCCTGCAGAAGCGTGTCGCCTTCGATGCGGCCGCAGGCCACGACGATGCCGTCGCATGGGCTGACCAGCGTGAGCGGATCGGCATCGACCGGCCGCGCACCGTCGCGCAGCTCGCGCACGAAGCAGTCGTGCAAGCTGGCAAAGCGCGTCTTTTTCGCTTCCGACAGATCGACGTCACCGAACAGCCGCCACAGTGCGATCGACATGTCGCGCACCAGGGGCTGCTCGATCTGGCTGAACCAGCCGGCAAATCGGGTCAGTGCGGCACGCGGCACGCGGTTGGTCAACGCGAAATTCAGCGCGTCGCGCAGCCGCCGGCGGGCCGGCAAAAGAGTGTCATTCATGTTGCCGTAACCTTGCGCTGATATTTCCGTGAGGCATGACCGAAGCCCTCCCTTTCTATGTCGCCGGCGCCGCTGCGCTGCTGGCGCTGCTGCCGCGCGTCAAGCGCCGGCTCGAACTGTCGCGCGCCAAGCACCGCTCGCTCGCCGGCCATTCCAAAATGTCGCGTCGGGTGGCCAGACTGCTGCCTTTCTACGAATTCGACGTGGCTGACGTGTTTGCGGCAGACGACGCGCCGCCCGCTGTGGTGGAACAGCGCCGTCTTGCCTTCGAACGTCTTGCCGCGCTGTACCGCGAGCGCTACCCGAAGACGCGCGCACTGACGGCAGAGGTGCAGCCCATGCTGTCCGACCTGCAATTCACCAGCGCGTACCGCGTTCCGTTCCAGTTCAGCCGCCATGTGCGCGAGCACCTGAAGGCCGGCAACTTTGTCGCGTCGTCCTCCGGTGTCACCGTGACCGACCTCGACGGCAACGTCGCGTACGACCTGACCGGCTCGTACGGTGTCAATGTGTTCGGCTACGATTTCTACAAGGGCTGCATGGCGCGCGGCAACGCACAGGTCGAAGCCCTCGGGCCAGTGCTCGGCAGCTTCCACCCGCTGCTCGCCGACAACGTGAAACGGCTGTGCGCGATTTCCGGGCTCGATGAAGTGTCGTTCCACATGTCCGGCACCGAAGCGGTCATGCAGGCGGTACGTCTCGCGCGCTATCACACACGGCGCAGCCACCTGGTGCGCTTCTGCGGCGCCTACCACGGCTGGTGGGGCGACGTGCAGCCGGGCGTCGGCAATCCGGTCGCAGCCGAACACACGTACACACTGAAGGACATGCATGCCGATACGCTGCACGTGCTGCGCACCCGGCGCGACATCGCCTGCGTGCTGGTGAATCCGCTGCAGGCCCTGCACCCGAATGCCGGTGCGCCCGGCGACTCGTCGCTGGTCGACGGCGGCCGGCGCGCCCATTTCGACCGCGACGCCTACGCCGACTGGCTGCGCCAGCTGCGCGAAGTGTGCACGGCACGCGGCATCGTGCTGATTTTCGACGAGGTGTTCGTCGGCTTCCGGCTCGCACCGGGCGGCGCGCAGGCGTACTTCGGCGTGCGTGCCGACATGGTGACCTACGGCAAGACGCTGGGTGGCGGCTACCCGGTCGGCGTGGTGTGCGGCAAGGCGGCACTGATGCGCCGCTACCGCGATGACCGCCCGGCCGACATCTGCTTCGCGCGCGGCACCTTCAATTCGCATCCGCACGTAATGGCCGCGATGAACGAGTTCTTGCGGGCGCTCGACACGCCCGAAATCGCGGCGCTGTACGACGGCCTCGATGAACGCTGGAACGCGCGCGCCGAAAAGCTGAACATGCTGCTGGCCGAAGCGGATCTGCCGGTGCGGGTGGTGAATCTGTCGTCGATCTGGACCGTGACATACAGCGTACCGTCGCGCTACAACTGGATGCTGCAGTACTACCTGCGCGCCGAAGGGCTGGCGCTGAGCTGGGTCGGCACCGGCCGGCTCATCTTCAGCCTGAATTACGGCGATGCCGACTTCGATGCAGTCTGCGAACGTTTCGTCGCCGCCGCACGGCGCATGCAGGCCGATGGCTGGTGGTGGGTGCCGGAAGGCGCGAGCAACAAGCAGGTCAAGCGCCGCATCCTGCGGGAAATGCTGGCGGAGCGGTTTGCGCGGCGCGGCTGAACGCATGGCTGAACAACGCAGGGACGAAGGCGGAGCAGGGAATCAGGCGAGTCGTGCTCGCCGAAATCCCCGCTCCGCCCTCGCCGCGAGAACCATGCTTCAGGCTTGCGCCGAATGCTGTGCGTGGCGCGGATCGATCAGCTCGCCGCGCAGCAGATACAGCGGGGCGCGGTAGTAAAGCTTCACATCGTGGAAGGGGTCGGTGAGGATTTTGGTCATCCACACGAGGCCGGTCTGCACGTCGCGGATGAAGAACAGATGCACGGTGCGGAACAGCAGGCCACCGACGCCCACCGCCAGCCAGATCAGCGACGTGTTGTGCACAAAGCCGCGCGCATCGGCATGCGGCTCGAGCAGGCCGAACAGAGCCGGATCGACGTACAGCACGACCGGTGACAGCGCCCAGATCCCCATCAACACGATCTTGCGTTGCAGGTTGTAGCCGACCTTGATGTCTTCCTTGAATTCGTGGGTCGCCTGATTGACGTGGTCGTAGCCCTTGGGCTCGAAGAAGAAATGGCCCGACTGACGCGACACCATGGCGACCCCCCAGCTGAGCAGCGCTGCGGCGGCCGGATCGACAAACAGCATCGCATAGGCCGCAAGAAAGCTCAGCGCACTGATCAGGTGCAGGCTCTGGTTGATGCGGCTGTGGTGGTAGTAGCGGTGGTCATCCCAGCGCTGGACATGCAGGGCCTTCAGAAATTCGTTCATGTAACTCCTCCGTAGTGTGAAGCCTACGAAGGAGGCGTTACATGAAGAATGCAGTTCGTCTACAGATTGGTGACAGTCTGCTGACGTTCAGAAAGCTTCGTCCGGTCGCAGGTAGCGCCACTTGCCGACCGGCAGGTCGGCGAGCGGGATGCGGCCGATGCGCACGCGCTTGAGTGCGACCACTTCGAGTCCGACCGCGTCGCACATGCGGCGGATCTGCCGCTTCTTGCCCTCACGCAGCACGAAACGCATCTGCTCCTCGTTCTGCCAGCTCACCTTGGCAGGTTTGAGCGGCTGGTCGTCCAGCTCAAGACCGTGATTCAGCAGCGCCAGCGATTCGGCCGGAAAGACTTCCGACAGCGGGCCGTTGCCGAACGACTTCGTCGCCCGCACGCGCACCAGGTATTCCTTTTCTATCGTCGAATCCTCGCCGATCAGTACGCGGGCGACGCGACCGTCCTGCGTCAGCACCAGCAGACCGTGCGAATCGATGTCCAGCCGGCCGGCCGGCGCCAGACCGCGCAGATGGTTGCGATTGAAGGTCTGCCCCGACTTGTCGCCCATCCACTGGTTTTCCGGCACGAACAGCACGCTGGCCGGCTCGTGGCCGTCTTCCGCCTGGCCGCTGACGAAACCGACCGGCTTGTGCATCAGCACGGTGACGCGCAGCGCCTGGTCGGCGCGCGCTTCCTTGTTCACTTCGACCTTCTGGTGCGACAGCACGCGCTGGCCGAGCACGGCGACTTCGCCATCGACCGTCACCCAGCCGCGCACGATCCAGTCGTCCGCCTCCCGACGCGACGCTGCACCCCGGTCGGCCAGCCAGCGCGACACGCGGATGCCGTCCTTCGGGTGGTCGTCGCCTTCTTCGGCCGGCACGGCCTTCACACGACCTTTCTTGTCCATGTCGCGCTCTTCCCACGGCTTGGCCGGACGAAGTGGTGCGGCGGCGGGCTTGGCGCTGCGCGGGCGCTCGCTGCCTTCGGCACGCGGCGGACGGCTGTCGCGCTCGGGGCGCGGCGTCCACGGGCGCTTCGGGGCGTCGTCGGCACCGGGCGCGCGGGCAGGGCGCTCGCCCCGATCGCTCCGTGGCGGACGATCGGCGAAGTTGCCGCGCGGCGCGCGTTCGCCGCCTTCGGCACGCGGCGGACGGCTGTCGCGCTCGGGGCGCGGTGTCCACGGGCGCTTCGGGGCGTCGTCGGCACCGGGCGCGCGGGCAGGGCGCTCGCCGCGATCGCTCCGTGGCGGACGATCGGCGAAGTTGCCGCGCGGCGCGCGTTCGCCGCCTTCGGCACGCGGCGGACGGCTGTCGCGCTCGGGGCGCGGTGTCCACGGGCGCTTCGGGGCGTCGTCGGCACCGGGCGCGCGGGCAGGGCGCTCGCCGCGATCGCTCCGTGGCGGACGATCGGCGAAGTTGCCGCGCGGCGCGCGTTCGCCGCCTTCGGCACGCGGCGGACGGCTGTCGCGCTCGGGGCGCGGTGTCCACGGGCGCTTCGGGGCGTCGTCGGCACCGGGCGCGCGGGCAGGGCGCTCGCCGCGATCGCTCCGTGGCGGACGATCGGCGAAGTTGCCGCGCGGCGCGCGTTCGCCGCCTTCGGCACGCGGCGGACGGCTGTCGCGCTCGGGGCGCGGTGTCCACGGGCGCTTCGGGGCGTCGTCGGCACCGGGCGCGCGGGCAGGGCGCTCGCCGCGATCGCTCCGTGGCGGACGATCGGCGAAGTTGCCGCGCGGCGCGCGTTCGCCGCCTTCGGCACGTGGCGGACGGCTGTCGCGTTCGGGGCGCGGTGTCCACGGGCGCTTCTGCGCGTCGTCGGCACCGGGCGCGCGGGCAGGGCGCTCGCCACGATCGCTGCGTGGCGGGCGATCGGAAAAATCCTTGCGTGGTGGCCGATCACCCGTGTCACGACGCGGCGCGCCGTCACGGCCACGCGGCGTCTTGGCGGGGGGCGCGACCTGGGTGGTATTGCGGCTCAATGTCCGGGACTTGGCGGTGCTGTTGCGCACCGGCTTGCGGGCCGGATCGCGGTCCGAGGCAGTCGGGCTGTCGGATTTGCTCGGCAAACCGAGTTTCGGACGAGTGGTCATCGTGAAGTCAACAATCTGTGGACCGCACAGCATAGCGGGGACTTGAAATGTCGGGGGGAAGTCTCAATCTTCCGCGGTTGTCATTTCATCATACGGAGTCGCCATGTCGGAAACCGCCACCGCCGCCCAGACCATGAATTTCCAGGCCGAGGTGAAGCAGCTGCTTCATCTGATGATCCATTCGCTGTACAGCAACCGCGACATTTTCCTGCGCGAACTGGTCAGCAATGCGTCGGACGCCTGCGACAAGCTGCGTTTCGAAGCGATCGCGGATCCAGCCCTGCTCGAATCGGATTCCGACCTGAAGATCCGCGTCGCCTTCGACAAGGTCGCCCGCACCATCACGATCACCGACAACGGTATCGGCATGTCGCGCGACGAGGCGATTTCCCATCTCGGCACGATCGCCCGCAGCGGCACCAAGGAATTCTTTTCCAGCCTGACCGGCGACCAGAAGAAGGACGCCAACCTGATCGGCCAGTTCGGCGTCGGCTTCTACTCCGCCTTCATCGTCGCCGACACGGTCACGGTCACCACGCGCCGCGCCGGGCTGCCGGTCACCGACGGTGTGCGCTGGTCGTGCTCGATGACCGGTGACACGGCGGGCGAATACACCGTCGAACAGATCGAGCGCGAGGCGCGCGGCACAGAAATCGTTCTGCACCTGCGCGAGGACCAGGACGAGCTGCTGTCCGGCTTCAAGCTGCGCCACATCATCCGCGAATACTCCGATCACATCCTGCAGCCGGTCGTGATGAAGAAGGAAGAGTGGAAAGAGGGCGAGCAGATCACGACCGACGAGGACGAAACCGTCAACCAGGCCAATGCGCTGTGGACCCGCTCGAAGTCGGACATCACCGACGAGCAGTACCAAGAGTTCTACAAGCATGTCAGCCACGACTTCCAGGAGCCGCTGGCCTGGTCGCACGCACGGGTCGAAGGGCGGCACGAATACACCCAGTTGCTGTTCATCCCGGCACGCGCGCCATTCGACATGTGGGACCGCAAGACCAAGCACGGTCTGAAGCTCTATGTGCGCCGCGTGTTCATCATGGACGACGCCGACAAGCTGCTGCCGGGCTATCTGCGCTTCGTGCGCGGCGTGGTCGATTCGGCCGACCTGCCGCTGAACGTATCGCGCGAAATCCTGCAGGAGGGGCGCGACATCGACACCATCCGCTCCGGCTGCACGAAGAAAATCCTGTCGGTGCTGGAAGACCTGGCCGACAACGAAGACCCGGCGCAGAAGGAGAAATTCACCACCTTCTGGAAGGCCTTCGGCAATGTGTTCAAGGAAGGCGTGGGCGAAGACACGGCCAACCGCGAGCGCGTCGCGAAGCTGCTGCGCTTCGCGTCAACGCATCTCGATACCGAAGAGCAGTCGGTGTCGCTGGCCGACTACCTGTCGCGCATGAAGGACGGCCAGAGCAAGATCTATTACGTTACCGCCGAGTCGTTCAAGGCGGCAAAGAACAGCCCGCACCTGGAAGTGTTCCGCAAGAAGGGCATCGAAGTGCTGCTGATGCACGAGCACATCGACGAGTGGGTGGTCGGCAACATGACCGAGTTCGAAGGTCGTCCGATGGTGTCAGTCGCCAAGGGCGGGCTCGATCTGGGCGCAATGGAAGATGAAGCCGAGAAGCAGGCGCGCGAACGCGACGAGGGCGAATTCAAGCCGCTGGTCGAGCGCCTGCAGGCGACGCTGGCAGAACAGGTGAAGGAGGTGCGCATCACGCACCGCCTGACCGATTCGCCGGCCTGCCTGGTGTCGGACGAATTCGAGATCGGCGGCAATCTGGCGCGCATCCTGAAATCGGCCGGTCGCGACGCGCCGGCGTCGAAGCCGACGCTGGAAATCAACCCGCAGCACCCGGTGGTGCAGCGGTTGCGCAACGAGGACGCGCATTTCGACGACTGGGCGGCGGTGCTGTTCGATCAGGCCCTGCTGGCCGAAGGCGGCGCACTGGAAGATCCGGCCACGTTCGTGCGCCGGATGAATCAGCTGATGCTGGCGATGAGCAAAGAACGGCCGTCGGCATAGGCGCGCTGCGGAATGCAAAAGGGCGCTTCCCGATGAAGCGCCCTTTTCGTTTGCGCGAACCCGGGATTCAGATGCGGAACACCTGCACCGCCTCCTGCAGGTTCTGCGCCGAACTGGCCAGTTCGGTGCCCTGACGGGCGGTTTCTTCGGCGACCTTCGCGTTCTGTTCGGACAGCGAAAAAAGCAACTCGGTATTGCGCACGATTTCACCGGCCGACGCATTCTGTGCGCCGAGGCTGTCGCTGATCGTCGCTGACTTGCCGGACAGCGCCTGCAGCCGCTGCAGGATGCCATCGAACTCGCTCACCGCTGCGGCGGTGTTCTGCGTCGCCACCGTCACTTCGTCATTCGAACCGCGCACCAGGGTGATGGTCTCTTCCGCGTCATCGCGGATGCGCACCACCAGTTCGCTGATGTCGTTCGACGAGGACTGACTGCGCTGCGCCAGCTTGCGGACTTCGTCGGCCACCACCGCAAAGCCGCGTCCCTGTTCGCCGGCGCGTGCGGCTTCGATGGCAGCATTGAGTGCCAGCAGATTGGTCTGGTCGGACAGTTCCTTGATCAGTTCGTTGATGCGGTTGATGGCGCGCGAGTCATCGACCAGCCGTTCGATCACGGCGAGCGAATCGGCCATCTTGCCGGATGCCGCATGCACGCTGTCGAGCGCGCCTTCGAGCGTCCGCTTGCCGGCCTGCGATGCCGCCCCGGCAGCCTGCGACAGATCGCTGGCTTCGCGCGACAGCGATTCCACATCCTGAATCTTGCCGCTCATCTGCTCGATCGCACCGCCCACCGCTCGGATCGAATCGAGCTGACGCGTGACCGTTTCACGTGCTTCACCCGACGCCTGCGAAAGTTCCACGGCGGAGCCGGTCAGCGTGGTCGACAGCGCCTGCAGGCGCTCGACCAGCTGCTTGACGGCCTTGCGCGCCGAGTTGTATTCGTAGCCCAGCCAGGCGAAGTCGTCCTTGCCGTCGAGACTGATGCGGTGATCGAGCCGCCCCTTGGCCAGCGCGTGCAGGCCACCGACGATGATTTCCGCCCGCGCTCCGTAGAAGCGGCCGATGAAGTGACCGGTCAGCGCACCGCCTGCCAGCAGCAGCAGCGACACGCCGATCTGCACGGGCCAGTTGCCACCCTCCGCAACCATGTTGAATGCGACGCAGCAGATCAGCGCAGACGAGCCGCCGAACAAAACGAACGCCTTTTTCACGCTCAAGTGTTTAAGCATGTCTCCCCCTGCACGAACACATGGCGAACGATGGCTCGCGCAACTGTCCCGAACTTCTGATTACGGATAATCGGCAGACAAGCTTGAGGTCAGCCAGGCGTTACCGCCTTTGCAACCCGGTGCAGACGAAAGAAAGATCCGCGGGCGGACAAGCCGCGCGCGGATAAGGGGGAATGACCGGGGGAAGACTCAGTCGCTGCTGCTCATGAAGCCGAACAGTTGCAGCAGGGATGTGAAGAGATTGAAGATCGACACGAACAGCCCGGTCGTGGCCATCACGTAGTTCGTCTCGCCGCCGCGAACGATGCGCTGTGTTTCAAAGGCGATCATGCCGGCCATCAGCAGCACTACCGCTGCAGACACGGTGAGCGACAGCGCCGGCATCTGGAAGAAGATCGCGCCCAGCCCGGCCAGGATCGCCACCACCATGCCGATGAACAGGAAGCCGCCCATGCCGTTCAGGTCCCGTTTCGTGACGCTTGCCCACGTCGACATCGCCAGGAATACACCGGCCGTGGCGCCCAGCGCCATCGTCACGATCTGGCCGCCGCCCGGCAGCGCGACGACCGACGACAGCAGCGGGCCGATGGTGTAGCCCATGAAGCCGGTCAGTGCGAACGTCAGCATGACGCCGACGCCGCTGTCGCGGAAACGGCTGACCGCGAACAGCAGGCCGAAATAGCCCGCCAGCGTCAGCAGGATGCCGGGCGAGGGCCAGGCCATCGACGCGGCCACGCCGGCGATCAGCGCGCTGAAAGCCAGATTGAGGCCGAGCAGCATGTAGGTATTGCGCAGCACCTTGCGCGGCGCGTCGGCCATCGTCGAGCCGACCTCTTCGTAGGGCAGCGTCGTGATGTCGGCGCCGCGTTTCGATCGCAGTTCCATATGGATATCTCCTGTAGATTCAGATTGCTTCAAATTCGGGCTGAGGTGCCGCCATCGTGGTCGCCTGACGGGCACGGCGCATGGTGCGTACCACGCGCTGGCTCGCCCGGGCGAGCGCGGTATCGATCGCCTTGCGCCAGTTGCGTCCGGTGGCGGACACGACGACGGGACGCGCGCCGGTCAGCCTCAGTTCCACCTGCACGTGCTTGTCTTCGCCACCTTTCGGCCCATTCAGATCGGACAGGCTGACCCGCGCCTTCGGGATCCGCCAGGCGAGACGCCGCAGCACCACGCGCAGCCGGTTTTCGGCCACGCTGCGCAGGGCACTTGCTTCGGCACTTCGTGATTCGACGATGACTTGCATGACAGTCCTCCTGTGGATGAACGAGCGCTTACCTTACGCGCCGGAGATCTTCCGTAAAACATACCTTTGTAGTACTTTTACTTCGTCTTTCTGGAACTCTGGGGTGCCCGTGCTCAACTACCGTCACCTGTATTACTTCTGGGTCGCGACGAAGGAAGGCGGCATCGCGCGCGCAGCCGAGCGACTCGACATGGCAGTGCAGACCGTCAGCACGCAGATCCACACGCTGGAAGCGGCGCTCGGCCATGCGCTTTTCAAGCCATCTGGCCGCAGCGTCGAGCTGACCGCCGCGGGCGTTGCGGCGCTGCGCTACGCGGAACAGATCTTCCAGCTGGGCGAACAGCTGCCGCTGGCCGTGCGCGAGGCTGCGTCGTCGCAAGGCGTGCGCCTGTCGGTCGGCATTTCCGACGGCCTGCCGAAGCCGGTGGCCCGCCACCTCCTGCTGCCTGCGACGGACACCGAAGGTCTTCATCTGCTGTGCAGCGAGGGCGAATTCGACGACCTGCTGGCCGATCTCGCGCTGCACCGGCTGGACGTGGTGCTCGCCGACCGCCCGGCGCCGGTCAACCCGAATCTGAAGGTGTACAGCCACGCGCTCGGTGAAGCTGCGCTGATGTGGTACGCCTCTCCTGCACTGCGTGCCTCGTCCGATGCGGCGTTTCCGGCCTGTCTGGACCAGATGCCGCTGCTGCTGCCGAGCCGCCACGCCGCGGTGCGCGCACGCATCGACGACTGGTTCGATCGCAAGTCGCTGCGCCCGCATGTGGCGGGCGAATTCGAGGACAGCGCGTTGCTGGCCACCTTCGGCGAAAGCGGTCTGGGTGCGTTTCCGGCGACCGAGTGGTCGCACGACGAACTCACCGGCCAGCGCGGCCTGCAGCTGCTCGGTCGCTGCGATGAGGTGGTCGAGCACTTCTACGCCATTTCCGCCGAGCGCCGCGTGCAGCATCCGCTGGTGCAGAAGGTGCTCGGTCAGTAGTACGCCCGCTCTGGCAGCCGGCGGCCATGCCGGGTTCTCGGAACACGGGTCGTGGGGCCTGGGCTGTGGGAGCCTGGGTTGTGGGAGCCTGGGTTGTGGGAGCCTGCTGTGGGAGCCTGCTGTGGGAGCCTGCTGTGGGAGCCTGCTGTGGGAGCCTGCTGTGGGAGCGGCGGCCTCGCCGCGATACGCACGCTGCACAACGACCATCGCGGCACTGATCGCGGCGAGGCCGCCGCTCCCACAGGGGCCGCTCACGCAGGGGGGCGCATCCACAGCCCCTGCCGGCCCCCGCAGCGCGGGCTCCCATATGGGCCACTCCCACAAAAACGGCGCAAATCGTCCTGGTCGGTTCCCACCGTGATCCAGTTCAGTGCTGCCGCCCCTCCGGCACACCGGCCGGCTGGACGCCGACAATCCACCCCTCCACCTGATCGATCTGCAGCGGCAACCCGTAGCCAGCATCGCGCCGTGCCCAGGCCCAGGCCGCTTCGACCAGGCACAGCACGCAGTCGAGCAGATCGCCGGTGCCATCGGTGGCCATCGCATCGAGCAGCGCAGTGTCGTCGCAGCGCAGGACGATACCCAGCGGATGCGCGCCGCGCTGCAATGCCTCGACGATGAGCATGCGGTTGGCCAGCCTCGCCTGAGTCTGGCCGGTGGCCGATTCGCTCTTGTAAGACGCGGGCACGATGCTGCGCGCCAGCCAGCCCGGGTAAGCTTCCAGCGCGACGCGCGAGCCATCGCCGCCATGCATGCCGGGCAGGTGCACGCCGGCCTCGAGCAGACGGCGCGCACCTTCCTGAAACATCCAGCCGACCGGCGGATTGACGAATTTCATCGGGCTGTGCGAGCCAGCCGGCCGGTCCGTCGCGCGGTGGCTGTATTTCTGTCCGACCGGCCGCGGCGCCCGTTCCGCATCGGCCAAGGCCTTGAATTCATTCCGGGAAAGCAGGGAAACCGCACGCACCATGCCCGCCCAGTCGGTCGGCCAGCCGTGTTCCAGCACCGATTCGCGGGGCAGGCCGAACGGAAAGTCGAACGCCCCCAGCCACGGTCCGGGCCGCATCAGGAAGGCCTCGAAGGCGCTCCACGCGGGCAATCGTTCGATCGATTCGAGGATCAGGACACCGTCGTCTGCAACGTGACCGCGGGCCACGGTGACCGGTTTGCGCGACGACGGGGAAGAGGTGAAGTCGATGCCGTACAACGTACTCATTGTCCAAGCATACGCCGGACAGGCAAATGCCTGATTATCGGGAACCCGTTTTCGTTTGTCGCCGCAGCATGATCACACCCAGACCAGCGGTAAGAAGCATGGCAGCAGAAGGCTCGGGAATCAGGCTGACCGGGGGTGTTCCACTGCTGCTGCGAGAAGGTGTGAATGAACTGCTGACCAGCGTGAGCGAGCCGCTACTCAAGGTCAGCGATCCGCCATTCAACGAAATGGAATCATTCATCAGCGCAAGTGAACCGCCGGAAGACGGCGACAAGCTGATCGGCGGAGCGTCCCCGCTTCCGCTGACAGAAATGACAGAGCCGCCATTCTGCGTGATCCGGCCGCTGCTAATCGTGACTGAGCCACTGGCGTGCCGTTGCGGCGGCTCGCTGTTTGGAGGGCTTCCTCCATCGAGGGGGACATCGCCATCAAGAACAAGCTGACCGCTGAAAACCACCGAGTTCTCAATCTCGATGAATTCAGCCGCAAACCAGACAATCGGCGCAGTGAGCTGCACGCGTGTGAGGGTGAGCGTGCCGCTTGCTTCAACAAGTATCTGAATCGGGTCATTGATGACGCTGTCGGACAACGACAGATTTCCGTCACAACTTAGACCCACAGACCCGACGGTGTCGATGTTGAGCACGCCGGAACATGCCGCGCCACCCAGATCGATGCTGCTGGCGTTCGCTGCCGCAGGCACCAAAAGCAGCACGGCAGCCAGCGATGCGGCGAGACGACAAAGGATCAGACTCATACGATCTCCTTGCGTGGGGCGCATTACGACATATAACCAGGGGCTGTTCCCATTTCATTCGTGCGTCACGTTGCCCCGTGACGCGCGGGCTCCACGCCTGATATACAAATCAAATGAGAAACAACCCTTGGACTTTATACATTTGGCGTGCAGCTCGCCATCCTCCGATCAGACTACGGGACAGGCGCCCGCCCCGATCAGACTGCGCAGCGCATCCAGCGTATCCGCCTCGGCGGCCGGCTTGTCCAGCCGCCGCCTCAGCATGCGCGGGAAGCGCACGGCGATGCCCGACTTGTGGCGCGGCGAGGGCTGAATGCCTTCGAAACCCAGTTCGAACACCAGTTCGGGTGTGACGGAGCAGACCGGCCCGAAGCGTTCGATCGTGTGGCTGCGGATGAAGGCGTCGACTTCGCGCATTTCGGCATCCGACAGACCGGAATAGGCCTTGGCGAACGGCACCAGGGTGCGCGTCCCGTCGGCCGCAACCGACCAGACGGCAAAGGTGTAGTCGCTGTACAGCCCGGCGCGTCGGCCGTGGCCACGCTGGGCGTAGATCAGCACGGCGTCGATCGTGTAGGGGTCGATCTTCCATTTCCACCACTGGCCGCGCGGGTCGAGCTTGGTGCGGCCGATGCCGTAGGGCGCGTCGGCGCGCTTGAGCATCAGGCCTTCGACGCCGCGCTCGCGGGCGCGATCCCGCTCGACGGCCAGCGCGGGCCAGTCACCCCGCAGCACCGGCGACAGCCGCAGCACCGGCGTTGCCCCCTCGGCCAGCAGAACGTCCAGTCGTGCGCGCCGTGCCGATTGCGGCTGGGCACGCAGGTCTGCGCCGTCGTGCTCGATCAGGTCGTACGCCATGAACACCGCCGGCACGTCGTCGAGCAGGCGGCGTGTCAGCCGCTTGCGGGTGATGCGCGTCTGCAGTTGCGCGAATGGCAGCGGGCCGTCGTCACGCCAGGCGAGCACTTCGCCGTCGAGCACGCAGCCATCGGGCAAGGCGGCAGCCGCTTCCATCAGTTCCGGAAAGCGCTCGCTGATCAGTTCTTCGCCGCGCGACCACAGCGCGACCTGGCCGTCACGGCGCACCAGCTGGGCGCGGATGCCGTCCCATTTCCACTCGGCGAGCCAGTCGGCGGCATCCCCGAGCGACTCGGCGGGAGCGGTCTGCAGCGGATGGGCGAGGAAGAAAGGATAGGGCTGCATGCCGGTTTCATCATCGCCGGCCGGAGCCACCAGCGCGGCGAAGCGTGCCGCGCCCATGCCGCTGCGCGCCGGGTCAGCCGCCAGATAGCCGATCAGGCGCTGCGCAACAAGTTCGGCTGGCACCTGCGCGAACGCCGCCAGCGCCCGCGTGACCAGCAGGCGTGACACGCCGACGCGCAGCGCGCCGGTGATGAGCTTGTTGAACAGGAAGCGCTCGCCGCTGCCCAGCACCTGCCAGGCGTCGATCAGCTGTCCGGGCTTTTCGTCCGGGGGTGAGGCACGCAGCGCGCCCAGCACGTCGACCCAGTGATGCAGCGGCAGGTCGCTGACGACACGCGGCGGCGGCAGGGTAAGCGCCAGCGTTTCCGCCAGATCACCGACCGCTTCGTAGCATTCGTCGAACAGCCAGTCCGGCATGCCGGCTGCTCGCGCGCCGGTTTCTCGCAGCACGCGGGTTCCGACCGCCTGGCGCGGCTTGCCGCCGGCGAGGAAGTACACCGCCCACGCGGCGTCATCCGCGGGCACCTGCACAAAATAGTCCTGCATCGCCTGCACGCGATGGCGGGTCGAAGTGCTGCTGTCGAGTGACAGGTAAAGGGCGGCGAAACGCTGCATCGGATCATCGTAACCGGGAGACGCCGCTTTGATGGCGAGCCGGTGCAGCGGTTCGGCCACTTCGACCCGCAGTGCCGCACCGTCCCGCCGCTGCGCGCGCAGTTCGACCGTGAGGCCCTGCGCGCCGCGTGCGCCGACGGGCACAGCGCGATCGTTGGGCATCGCTGCGCTCACCCCAACCTACGGGGCAGCAAGTCACTTGGGGTGGGCGCAGCAACAGTCGCTCAGTCAACGAAAAACGCCGGCCAGCGGCCGGCGTTTTTCTGCGCGCAGAAAGGTCAGGCGCGGCGACGGGCCATGAAGCCAAGCAGGCCAAGACCGGCCAGCAGCAGCGCCCAGCTTTCAGGTTCGGGAACCGGGGCAGTGGGTGCCAGTACATAGAGGCGCGGGGTTTCGCCGACGATGTAGATGACGCCGTTGCTGTCGATGGTGACGCCTTCGGCGTCACCGGCGATGGCGGAGAAGTCGAACTGGCTCAACACCTCGCCACTGCGCGTGACTTCCATCAGGCGCGGCGTTTCCTGACTGTAGATGAGCAGGTTGTCCTGGTCCGCGGTGCCGCGCAGCGACGCGACGGTGGTCAGCGTCTGCACGTCGGACAGGTCCAGGGTGTCGAACAGGCGTACGAACGGGTTGGCCGGCGGCACCAGCTCGGTCACGGTGGCGCTGCCTGTCGTGAAGTCGAGTGCCGCGTCATACACCGCCTGCGGCGTCTTTTCCTTCACCAGGATGAAGCGGCCGCTGAGCGGGTCGTACGACAGGCCTTCCAGCCCCACATTGCCGACCGTCGGACCGACCGACACCGAGGGCAGCGTGTTGCGACCGATCGCGCCACCCGCCGTGTAGCTGAAGCGATAGGCGTCCTGCAGCCGCTCCTCGATGACGACGAACTGGCCATTGCCCACATAGGTAAGACCTTCCGTATCGTCAAAGCCGAACAGGTTCATCGAGCTGATCTGCTGCCCCTGTTTGTTCACCTCGACGACGTAGTCGCCTTCGTCACCAAGGACGAACAACGTGTCGGTATCCCAGTTCCAGGTGACCGCCGAGGCTTCTGACGCCTGAACCGACGGCAGGTCGTAGGTGGCAATCAGGCGATAATTGTCCAGATCAAGCGGGTTGGTCGCAGCGTGAGCCGAGCCGGCGACGATCAGGGCGATCGCTGCGGCAAGTGGAATGCGGAACATTGGAGGGCACCGGGACGCGTGAAAGAGCGCGGACGGTGACGCAGCGGTGTTGCTGTCTGATGAAGGCGGATAGTCCGTCCGGACCATCCGCCATCAAGCCTCTCGACGCCCCGGCAGGGGTGACTTTCTGCATCTGGCCCCAGACTCGCCGTGCTCAGGCCCATCCTCCAGCGCGACGCCGGCGCACACCCGACAGACCGGCCAGCGCCAGCGCACTGAGGGCGAGAGAACCGGGCTCCGGCACGGCCTGCCTGTCGTCCGCCTGCAGATCGAACTCGACGCTGCCCAGTGCAAAGGCCGAGCCGTCTAACGTCGAGCTGTCGCCGATCAGCGTCAGATCGAAGCTGCTGCTGCCCTGCGGCAGCAGAAAGTCGAGCAGCAGGTCGGCTTGTGCATCGTAGATCTGACTGAACAGCAGGCTGCTGCCGGCGCTCACGCTGATCAGCAGGCTCAGCGAACCTGAAGCGTCCCCCGTGCGGTCGAGCTGATGATCGAAGTTGACGAAAAGATTGACGGTGCCACCGGCCGTGCTGGCGAGCGTACCGAAGAAGCGGGCGGTGGCCGCGGCATCGGACTGCTCGCCTGCGCCGTCGGCCGACGTCGCCACGACGAGTAGCCCGGTGTCGGCCAGGCCGAAGGCGGACGCCGAGCCGCTGAGACCTGAAGCGCCGGCATCGGCGCTCACCGGAAGTGGCGGCGACACCTGCTCATTGACGCCGTCCGACGCGCTGCCGGCAGATGCAAAGGCGCTGGTGCTGAATTCCACGGTCGAAAACACGACCGGTGCGGCAAAGGAGGTCGTACTGGTGAGGGTGATCAACGACAGGGCTATCAGGGTGCGCATCATGATGAAGTCCTCGAAAAAGTGTCAGGGTTGAGCCGCGCGAGCCAGTGCGGCCCGCGCGGAAGCCGGGCGATCGGCCAGTGCTTCGCGGGCACTGGCCGCCAGGTCGTGCCAGGGCGCGCGCGCGAGTGCCTGCTGCAGGTGCTCGCGTGCGGCGGTCGCAGCGCCGGTTCTGCGGGCGATCAGGCCGGCGTGATAGAGCACACCGGGGTCGCGCGTGCCGACCGAAAGCACGCGCGCCATTGTTGCGCTGGCGTCGCTGAACAGACCATTGCGGTACTGCGCCCACGCCAATGTGTCGAGCGTATGGACATCCTTGCGGCGCTGCGCCTCGCGCTGCGCGAGCTGCAGTGCTCTGGCCGGCTGGCCGGCATGGTCCAGCCAGTACAGCGTCAGCTCGCGGTTGGCGTTGTCGACACCGTCCGCCTCGGCCAGCGCCGCCCGTTCGAATGCGGCAAAGGCGGCTTTCGCCTCGACGGTTCGACCAGCCCTGACAAATGCCTCACCGAGCCGATAACCGTTTTCCGGATGCGGCGACGCCCTGACATGGGCCTGCCTTGCAGCGAGCGCGTCGTCGTGCCGGCCCTGGGCATGCCGGATATCCGACAGTTGAGCGAGCGCGTAGTGGTAGTCCGGAAATTCGCGCAGCGCCGCCTGTACGAGTGCGTCCGACTGATCGACCCGACCGGCGCTCAGTTGCAGGTGTGCCAGGTGGGTCAGCAACCAGGCGCGGTCTTCGGTTTCGGCACCCGGTGTTCGCAAGTAGGCCTGTTCCATCAGTTCGATGGCGCCATCGACGTCGCCAAACAGTTCGCGCAGGTAGGCAGCGCGCGTCAGTCCGACCACATTGCCCGGGCGCAGGTCGAGCAGCCACTGGGCGTAGCGCTCTGCGTCATCGTAGCGACCCAGTTCGACGCTGGCATCGGTGAGCAGGGCCAGCGTCATCAGGTCGTCCGGGTTGCGCATGTGCAGCGCAAGCGCAGCATCGAATGCGCGTGCGAATTCGTGCTGGCCGAGCCAGACCCAGATGCGCGTGCGCTGCACATTGCGGTGCTCCGGATCGATTTTCTGCGCCTGATCGAGTACGGCAAGTGCCCGGTCGTAGTAATCGGTGTCCGAAGTTTCACGCGCGCGCCGCGTCAGCGCGAGCGCCAGTCCCTCGAGTGCATCAATGCGCGGTGCTCCGGCGGCGGTCAAGGTGGCAATGCGCGCTTCGGCCGCCTTGATGGCGCGTTCGGCGGGCGTGTCCATGGTGGGCGTGTCTTTGGCGTGTACCGGCGCCAGCGCACAGGCAAGGCACAGGACGAGCGTGGTCAATGTGGGTTTCATGTGTTCCTCGGCTGAATGAGTGAGCAGCGCCGGTCCGGTCTGCTCGGGGCAGAACGGACCGGCGCATCAGGCCTTACTCGGGGCAGATGCCGCCGACGGCACCGCCGCAACCCGACTCGCCCGGATCGATATGGCGGCGGTCACGTCCCGACGGTGCGCTGCCCAGATACGGGAAGGTCGTGCGGTAGGCGATGTCGTTCGAATTGACGCCATCGCCCAGACGGCCGCCGATGTCCGGGCTGTAACCAGCGAACGGCGCAGCAAGTACGCCACCGACCACCAGACGCAGCGCCACATCGGTCACGTCATCGAACAGTCGGCGCCCATTCGGAAAGCCGGCAGCATCGCCACCCAGCAGGCCGAGCCGGCTGGCTGCCCCGGGCGCTGTCGGTGCGACTCCGGTATTCAGACGCAGCAGGTCGGCCACCGGACCGGCCGGCGTACCCGGGGCGGCAATCGGTGCGGCATAGGTGACCACCGGCAGCAGATCCGTGCGCGGCACGGTCGGGATCGCGACGGCACCTCCGGTCAGCGCATTCACAACACGCGCAAGGGTCGGATCGAGGAAGAAATTCGCGAACTGGCCATCGTTCTTCGGCACGTCCATGCTGAAGCGATCCTTGAAGCCGGTGCCCACCAGCAGTTCGTTGATCAGCGGATTGCCCATGCGCTGCACCTGGCGGAAGCTACCGGAACTCGCGGCGGCCAGCGGCGAGCGGCGCACCGTGACACCCGGACGCGAGGTGGTCGCCCAGATGCCGATGGTGGCCGCCGGAGAACTGGCCGCTTCGATCTGACCGGTACGCGTGAGCAGGCTGACCGGAATTTCGATCGCCAGTGAATTCACCGCATAGCCGGACACCGTATCGGCAACGGTGTTTTCCGGCGAGGCGTCCTCGGCGGCGCTGAGTACCGGGAAGCGGTGCGTGTTCAGCGTGTCGAAGGCGCCGCCAAGATCGATCCAGAAGGCGTCGTCGGTCGTGCCGGCAAAGGCCTTGACCTCATTGGGCAGCGCATACGTTGCCGCGTTGAACAGGGCTTCGTAATCCATCGTGCGCGGACCGATGTTGCCGGGTACGGCATACAGCCCCGAGCCGATGACCGTGCGGGTGGTCGGTCGGCCGGCGCTGTCGTAGCGCACCATCGTGAGCGTGTAAGTCTGGCGCGTGCCGAGTCCGGCCGATTCGAAGCTGTTGATGCGATCCGGCACCAGCCCGGTACCCGGCGCGACCGGGGCCGGCGAATTGGCGGGCGCCACGACGCCGCCCGCGATGCCGGCATAGCCCTGGAACAGGGTCGGCAGGCGTTGTTCGGTGGTGAAACGGAACTGGAAGCCGATGTCTTCCACGGCGTCATGATTGTTATCGACCTTGATCTCGTAAAGGATGTCCGGATCGAACGGGAAATAGTTCGGACCATTGGCAGGTTCGAGCAGTGGATCCACGCCGACAATCATCGTCACCCTGGGCGTGCTGCCGCCGTCATAGCTGCGGAAAGCGAACACGTCCGTGATGTCGGCCTTGTGGTCAAGTGCGGTGATGGGTGCTTCGCGGTGGTTGGCCGCATGCGCTGCCGTGCTGACGAACAGCGCCGCAACGAGCAGACAGAGCTTTTTTTTCAACATGCCGGATTCTCCTGGGCAGAACGTGGATGGACATCGGCGCCGGCCGTGCAACAACGCGACGTGGCGCGGATCGAAAAAGTGCAGATCAACAGGGTGCAGATCGAAAAGGTGCATACCGAAAAGATGCACATGCCGTGCTTTGTGCGCGGGATATCCGTCCTTGCGGCAGCTCCCGTCTTGCAATACGGACGACCGGTCGCGCCGGATGCTGAAAAGCGGGATTTTTTTCTGGCTGACGCGGCGTGTGGCAGGCGCGGTTCCGAACCCGTGAGATGGACGGCGCGGTTCAGTCGAACGAAGCCCGTGTCGGGTCGCCTCGGGGCATCAGGCCGGACCTGAGGGGCGGGGGAAGGTCGTGCTGGAAATGGCACAGCCCGAACGGTAACGTGAGTCCGCTCGGACCGCTGAACGTGTCCGCCCGGCGCTGGCTGCATGACGATGCTGTTCTTTTCGCGAGCCCGGTTGTCGTCGCAGCGTCGCGCTGTTTTCAGACCGTCTGTTCGCCCGGCTGGCCGCCGAGCTCCTCGGCTGTTTCCTCGCCGAATGAGGTGGCGAAGGCGCCGGCGTCCAGACCCTGTTCGGTCAGCCAGCGCACCAGCGGCTGGACCAGACCGTGCGTCACGATGACGCGCGAAGCACCGGTGGCGCCAATGGCACCCAGCAGCCCCGGCCAGTCGGCATGGTCCGACATCACCAGACCGCGATCGACACCGCGCCGCCGACGCGCGCCGCGCACCTGCATCCAGCCTGACGCGAAGCAGTCGGCGTAGTCGCCGAAGCGCTTCATCCACGGGGTGGACTGCGCCGAAGGCGGTGCAATCACCAGAGCACGGCGAAGCGCTGCAGCGTCCAGGCCATCGGACACCATGGCGGTGGCGGGCAGGGCGACGCCGCTGTCGCGGTAGGCGCGGTTCAGCGCCTCGACCGCGCCGTGGCACACGATGGGGCCGATGGCCGGATCGAGCCCGGCGAGGATGCGCTGCGACTTTCCGAAAGCGTAGGCGAACACCACGCTGGCGCGCCCGGCGTCGGCGTTGCCGCGCCACCACTGGTTCAGTTCGGCGAACAGCGCGTCCTGCGCCGGCCAGCGGTAGATCGGCAGACCGAAGGTCGATTCGGTGATGAAGGCATGCGCCCGCACCGGATCGAACGCCGTGCAGGTCGCGTCCGGCTCGAGCTTGTAGTCACCCGAGGCGACCCACACCTCGCCCGCCACCTCGACCCTGACCTGCGCCGACCCGAGCACATGTCCGGCCGGGTGCAAGGACACCGCCGCGTCCCCTATATATATGCGCTCGCCGTACCTCAGCGTCTGCAGCGTGATGTCGCCCAGACGGGCGCGCAGTACGCGCTCGCCTTCGGCACTGGCGAGATAGCGGCGATGACCGGTGCGGGCGTGATCGGCGTGGGCGTGGGTGATGATGGCGCGATCCACCGGTCGCCAGGGATCGATGAAGAAGTCGCCCGCCGGACAGTAAAGCCCTTCCGGGCGCAGCGTGATGAGGTCGTGGCGCATGGTGGCGATGGTATCGTTCGCTTCATGAGCGTGATGCCCGATCACAAGTTCCTGCGCGAACACAGCCGGCTGCTGGCCGAGAGCTTCGAGCGCCTGACCGGCCAGCGGCTGCCGTCGGATGCGCTCACGCTTTACAACGCGCACTTCGCCCTGGTGTCGCACGGCACCCAGCCGGATCCGGTATTCAATTACGCCAACCTGTTCGCCCAGCGACTGTTCGGCTACGCGTGGGACGAATTCATCACGCTGCCGTCGCGCCTGTCGGCGCGCGAGCCGGAACGCGACGAGCGCGCCCGTCTGCTCGAAATGGTGACCCAGCAGGGCTACATCAGCGACTATTGCGGCGTGCGGGTGCGCCGCGACGGCACGCTGTTCCGCATCAGTCACGCCACCGTGTGGAAGGTGCTGGATGCCGACGGCCAGTTCTGCGGTCAGGCAGCCATGTTTTCCGAAGTCGAGGAATTGCAGTGAGGACATTGCAGTGAGCCGCGCCGACAGCAGCCTGCATCCGCTGGTCGAGGCACTGGGCGAGCGGCATGCGCGCTGGACGTCGATCCGGCGCGACCTGCATGCCCACCCGGAACTGGCCTACGAGGAAACGCGCACCGCCGCCATCGTGGCGTGCACGCTGCGCGCGTCCGGCATCGAAGTGCATGAGGGCATCGGCCGCACCGGTGTGGTCGGCGTGCTGCGCGCCGGCCACGGCAAGGCGGCGATCGGCCTGCGCGCCGACATGGATGCGCTGCCGATGACCGAACAGAACACCTTCGCCCATCGTTCGACCCATACCGGACGGATGCACGGCTGCGGTCACGACGGCCATACAGCGATGCTGCTGGCGGCGGCCGAATATCTGGCGGCGACGCGCTGTTTCGATGGCACGGTGAATTTCATCTTCCAGCCGGCCGAGGAGGGCAGGGGCGGCGCGGCGGCGATGATTGCCGACGGCCTGTTCGAGCGCTTTCCGATGCAGTCGGTGTTCGGCCTGCACAACTGGCCCGGCCTGCCGGTCGGCGAAATGGCGGTGCATGACGGACCGGCCATGGCCAGCAGCGACGAGATCGAAATCGTCATCGAAGGTCGTGGCGCACACGCCGCGATGCCGCATCTGGGCGCCGACCCGGTACTGGCCGGCGCGGCCATCGTGCAGGCGCTGCAGTCCATCGTGTCGCGCAATGTGTCGCCGGTCGACTGCGGCGTGGTCAGCATCACGCAGTTCCATGCCGGCGAGGCCTACAACGTCATACCGCAGTCGGCCACGCTGCGCGGCACGGCGCGCGCTTTTTCACCCGAGGTGCGCGACCAGCTCGAAGCGGGCATCCGGCGTGTTGCGGAAGGTGTGGCAGCGGCGCACGGCGTGACGGTTGCGGTCAGCTACCGGCGCGGCTATCCGCCGACGGTGAACACTTCGGCCGAGGCGGCATTCTGTGCGTCCGTGGGGCGTGAGCTGCTGGGCGACGCCAGCGTGCGCACCGACTACCCGCCGAGCATGGGTGCGGAGGATTTTGCCTACATGCTCGAATGCAAGCCCGGTTGCTACATCTGGCTCGGCAATGGCGGCGGGCCGGATGCCGGGTCGCGCCCCGGCCATGAAGAAGGCGGCGGCTGCATGCTGCACAACCCGCGCTACGACTTCAACGATGCGGTCATTCCGCTCGGTGTGGCGTACTGGACGCGGCTGGTCGAGCGCTTCCTGCAGGCGGAGTGAGGCCGTCCGGGCGCGGCGTCAGCCGTGCGCCGGCGCACCCAGCAGCGCCAGTTCGGCTTCCTCGTGCGGCGCGTACAGCCGGGAACGGGTCAGGAAGCGTATGCCTTCCGGTGATTCGATCGAAAAGCCGGCGCCCCGCCCAGGCACCACGTCGATGATCAGATGGGTGTGCTGCCAGTACTCGAACTGGGATTCGCTCATCCAGAACGGCATGCCGCCGATCTCGCCCAGTTGCACATCGGAACTGCCGAGCGTGAATTCGCCCTGCGGGTAGCACATCGGCGCGCTGCCGTCGCAGCAGCCACCCGACTGATGGAACATCAGCGGGCCGTGCTTGCGCGCCAGCCGGTCTATCCAGTCCAGCGCCAGCGGTGTTGCGGATACGCGGGTCACCATGATGTTGCCTCGCAAATCATGAAGTTGAATCGAGATAACCGATGCAAACCAATGATTAATAATTTATTTGTATGAATAATACAGCCCCGGATGGACGAAGGGGCGAACGATCTGCAGCGTCCGCCCCTTCACCGATCCGGCTCACCTTGCCGCGGCGAACCGGACCGAGCGGCCCCCTCGCAGGGTCAGAAGAATCCGAGCGCCTTGGGCGAGTAGCTCACCAGCAGGTTCTTCGTCTGCTGGTAGTGGTCCAGCATCATCTTGTGGTTTTCGCGGCCGATGCCCGACTGCTTGTAACCACCGAACGCCGCATGCGCCGGATACAGGTGATAGCAGTTGGTCCATACGCGGCCAGCCTGGATGGCGCGGCCCATGCGGTAGGTGCGATGCACCGAACGCGACCACAGGCCGGCACCCAGACCGTACAGCGTGTCGTTGGCGATGGCCAGTGCGTCGGCTTCGTCCTTGAAGGTGGTCAGCGCCAGCACCGGCCCGAAGATTTCTTCCTGGAACACGCGCATCTTGTTGTGCCCCTTCAGCACGGTCGGCTGGATGTAGTAGCCGCCCGCTTCCTCTTCCTTGCGCACGCTGCCGCCGGTCAGCACCTCCGCGCCTTCCTTGCGGCCGATGTCGATGTAGGACAGGATCTTTTCGTGCTGGTCGGAACTGGCCTGGGCGCCGATCATGGTGTCGGTGTCCAGCGGATGACCGCCGCGCACCTTGTTCACGCGGGCAATGGCGCGCTCGATGAACTTGTCAGCAATGTTTTCCTGGACCAGCGCACGGCTCGGGCAGGTGCACACTTCACCCTGGTTCAGCGAAAACATCGCGAAACCTTCGAGGCACTTGTCGAAGTAGTCGTCGTCGGCGTCCATCACGTCGTCGAAGAACACGTTCGGCGACTTGCCGCCCAGCTCCACGGTCGAGGGGATTATGTTCTGGGAAGCATATTGCATGATCAGTCGCCCGGTCGTAGTTTCCCCGGTGAAGGCGATCTTCGCGATGCGCTTGTTGGTGGCCAGCGGCTTGCCGGCTTCGATGCCGAAACCGTTGACGATGTTCAGGATGCCCGGCGGCAGCAGGTCCTGGATCAGTTCGATCAGGACGAGCAGGCTGACCGGGGTCTGTTCCGCCGGCTTCATCACGATGCAGTTGCCCGCAGCCAGAGCCGGCGCGATTTTCCACGCCGCCATGAGGATGGGGAAGTTCCACGGAATGATCTGGCCGACAACGCCCAGCGGTTCATGGAAATGATAGGCAACAGTGGTTTCGTCGATTTCCGACAGCGCACCTTCCTGTGCCCGGATGCAGCTGGCGAAGTAGCGGAAGTGGTCGATGGCGAGCGGGATGTCGGCAGCCAGGGTTTCTCGCACCGGTTTGCCGTTTTCCCAGGTTTCGGCGACGGCCAGCAACTCGAGGTTGGCTTCGAGGCGGTCGGCGATCCTGAACAGCAGGGCGGCACGTTGCGCCGGCGCAGTGCGCGCCCAGCCTTCACGGGCCTTGTGGGCGGCGTCCAGCGCCAGTTCGATATCAGCGGCTTGGGAGCGGGCGACCTGACAGAACACCTTGCCGGTCACCGGCGTGGTGTTGTCGAAGTACTGACCTTCAACCGGCGGTACCCACTGGCCGCCGATGAAATTGTCGTAGCGGGCCTTGAAAGTGAGTTTCGAACCGGGTTGACCGGGGTCGGCGTAGCGCATGATCTGTCTCCTCGAATGATCGGTTGCCCTGCGGCCGACGTCGAATGCGCGGCACAAGAACACAGGGTCGGCCCGCACGCTAGTCTGTGCGGGGTAGGTATCCGGTAGGTGGAGGAGCGCTTGTGAACAATACGTCTGGCCGTCTGGCGGATCGCCGGCGGCGCATCGAATCGCTGCGGCGCGGTGAGCGCAGCACCGGCGAACACATCGTCGTGGTGGGCATGGACATTGCCGGCTCATGGCAACGTTCGCGCGAAGCCGTGTCCGAGACCTGCTCGGCGGCACCGCTCGACGACACCGCGCCGGACTGGACCGGTTCCGCCTACGGTCAGGCGCTGGTCGCCTGCGTCGACGAGCTGGAAACAGTGGCGATCGAAAGCGGCATGGTGGCGGCGGTCAGCGACGCCGATGGCCGTCTGCTGTGGACCGGCTGCAGCCGCAACATGCGCACCCGCGCCGAGCGCGTGCATTTCGTGCCCGGCGGCCGCTGGGATGAACGCTCGGTCGGCACCAATGCGCTGGCCCTGGCGCTGCGTCATCGCCGTCCGGCCAGCGTCTTTTCGGCTGAACATTTCATTCCCGCGGTGCAGGACTGGGTGTGCTACGCCGCCCCGGTGCGCGACACGATCAGCGGCGAGGTGATGGGCGTGGTCGACCTGTCGACCACCTGGAACCGCCATTCGCCACTGGCGCTGCATGCGGTCGAACGTTTCGCCGAGCGCGTTTCGCAGGCCCTGCAGGGGGTCAGCCAGGCGCCGGTGCTGCGGCTGCGCATGCTCGGCACACCGCAGGCCTCGATACACGGCAAGGTGCTGCCGCTGTCGCCGCGACAGATGGAAATCCTCTGCCTGCTGGCACTGCATCCGGAAGGGATGGATCTGGAACGGCTGCACGCGGCCATCTACGGCGACCGCACGGTCGGGGTGGCCACGCTGAAGACCGAAGTGTCGCAACTGCGCGAACGGCTCGGTGGCGCCATCGGCTCTCGCCCCTATCGACTGCTGGTGAACTGGCAGGCCGACTTCATGGATCTGGAACAGGCGCTGAACGCCGGTCGCGTCGAGGCGGCGCTGGCCGGATACCGCGGCGGCTTTCTGCCGCGCACCGAAAGCCCGCTGCTGCGCACCTGGCGCGACTGCCTCGAATCACGACTGTCGGACGCCATCTTCCGCATCGACGACCCCGACCTGCTGCTGGCCCACCTCGGTCAGTCGCCCGAGGCGGTCGACGCAGTGGAGCGGCTGGTCGAACTGTTACCGGGCGACCACCCGGTGCGTGCGCGCCTGCTGCAGACCCGCGACAGCCAGCGCTGACGGGCAGGGCATCAATTACCGAACAGCAGTCGTTCGGCCTCCGGAAGATCATATTCGACGCCTGCTTCGTCCAGCGAATAACCGCTCATGTCCTGCGCGCGCGCCTGCCAGTCCGGCTGGCGCAGCAGGCCTCCCAGCACGTCCAGCGTGCGGCGCGAGGCCGGGCCGTCGCGCAGCGCCAGAAAGTACATTTCCTCGAACAGCGGCAGGAATTCCAGGCCCAGCCGTCGCGCGAAGGCCTCCAGGCCCAGGCCCGCATCGGCCTCGTCACTGGCGATCAGCGCCGCCACCGCGGCATGGGTGTGCTCTTCGTCGCCCTCGTTCAGCGCGCGGGTATCGAGTCCGGCCTGACGCGCCAGCTGGTCGAACGCGAGCCGCGTGCCGGCGCCGGGCTGACGATGCACGAAGCGCAGGTCGGCACGCGACAGATCGCTCAGTCCGCGCACGCCCCGTGGATTGCCGCGGGCGAGGATCAAACCTTGCGTGCGGCGCGCGAAGCCGAGCAGACGCAGCCGCGGCAAGCCGTGCTGCGCGAGGTAGAGCGTCCAGATGTCGCGACCGAGTTCGCCGATCGGACAATGAAAGCCGGCGATGTCGCAGCGGCGTGCCGCCAGCGCGAGCAGCGATTCCAGGCTGCCGTGCGTGCTCAAGCTTGCGCTGCCGCCGTCGTGGCGCAGCAGGCGGATCAGGTCGTTCAGCAGCGGATCATGGCTGGCGGCGATGCGCAGTGTGCCTGCCACGCCACCCGATGACTGCAGCGGCAGTGCGCGCATCGGCTGGCTGGCCGTGTGCAGCGCGGCGGCGAGCGACTGCCGGGCATCGCGGTCGACGGCCAGCAACTGGCGGGCAAAGTCGTCCAGCGTCGAGCCACTGGCGCGCGCGGTCGAAATCAGCGTCTGGCCGAAGTACCCCTGCCAGGCGTTGATCAGCCCCCAGGCGTTGCGATACGAAAATCCGATGTGGCGCGCCGCAGCTGCGATCGAACCGGTCGTTTCGATCGCGGTGAGCAGCGACAGCAGCCGGCCGATGCCGGCCGGTGCATCGGGACCGAAATCCCACTCGATCCCGAGCCGCGGTGTGGTTATGGCATTTTCAGACATATAGGAAACCTTCTGGTAGGGCGTTAGCTTTCGAGATCTTATGTGTTTCAGAATGCAGATAATGAGTTTTCAGGGGCGGCGTACCAAACTGCCGCAGACCATACCTGGTGCCCGCCGGGCATGAGCACGCTCGGCGAAAGCTTCGTGACCGCAGGCGGGCTGGTGCTCGCCGGCGATCCTCAATTGCTGGGCATCGTGGCGCTCAGCCTGCAGGTCAGCCTGACGGCCGTGTTCCTCGCGTCCTGCATCGGCCTGCCGATCGGTGCTGCGGTGGCGGTCGGGCGCTTTCCCGGTCGCAAGCCGCTGACCGTCATCCTGAACGGCCTGATGGGGTTGCCGCCGGTGGTCATCGGGCTGCTGGTCTACCTGCTGCTGTCGCGCGCCGGCCCGCTCGGATCGTTCGGCCTGCTGTTCACGCCGACCGCAATGGTGATCGCGCAGGTGGTGCTGATCACGCCCATCGTCGCCGCACTGTCGCGCCAGATCGTCGCCGACGCCTGGCGCGACTACGAAGAACAGCTGCGTTCGCTCGGTGCCTCGACGCCACGTGCCGCCTTCACGCTGCTGGTCGATACCCGCTTCTCGCTCAGCACGGCGGTGCTGGCCGGCCTCGGCCGGGCGGTGGCGGAGGTTGGTGCGGTGATGATCGTCGGCGGCAACATCGACGGCGTCACCCGCGTCATGACGACCAGCATCGCACTCGAAACCAGCAAGGGCGACCTGCCGCTGGCGCTGGCACTCGGTTTCATCCTGATCGCCATCGTGCTGCTGCTCAATGCGCTGGCGCACGGGGTGCGCGAATGGGCGGTGCGTCGCCATGGCTGAGGCACTGATCACGCTCGACACGCTGCGCTACGACGCCGGCAACCGAACGCTCATCCGCGACGTGTCGCTGCGCATTGAGGAAGGGCGGCGCACGCTCATCCTCGGTCCCAACGGCGCCGGCAAAAGCGTGCTGATGCGTCTGATGCACGGGCTGATCGAACCGAGCGCCGGCCGCATCCTGTGGAACGGAGGCAGCGGCCGCCCGGCGCAGGCCATGGTGTTCCAGCGACCGGTCATGCTGCGGCGCAGTGTGCTCGACAACGTCATCTATGCGCTCGATCTGGCCGGCGTGCCGGCAGCCGTGCGCCGCGCGCGCGCGCTCGACGTGCTCGAACGCGTCGGTCTGACCGCGCTGGCCGACCGGCCGGCGCGCGTGCTGTCCGGCGGCGAGCAGCAGCGCGCCGCGCTGGCGCGCGCCTGGGCACTGCGCCCGCGCGTGCTGTTCCTCGACGAGCCGACCGCCAGTCTCGATCCGGGTGCAGCGGCCGAAGTCGAGCGGCTGATCCGCGTCATCGCCGACGAAGGCTGCAGCATCGTCATGGTCACCCATCACCTCGGTCAGGCGCGTCGCCTGGCCGACGACATCGTGTTCGTCGACGCCGGACGCATCACCGAACACACGCCTGTCGCTGAATTTTTTGCGTCACCACGCTCGGCCGAAGCCGGGAATTACCTCAGAGGAGAGCTTTCATGGACCTGATCCGCCGTTCCTTCATCGCCTCCGCAGTGGCTGCCGCCATCGCGATGGGCGCCCCGTTTGCCGGCGCAGCCGACCGCTTCATCACCGTGTCGTCGACCACCTCGACCGAACAGTCCGGCCTGTTCAAGCACCTGCTGCCGGTGTTCCAGGCGAAGACCGGCATCGAGGTGCGCGTGGTCGCGCTGGGCACCGGCCAGGCGCTGGACATGGCACGTCGCGGCGACGCGGACGTGGTGTTCGTGCATGACAAGGTGGCGGAAGAGAAATTCATCGCCGAGGGCTTTGGCGTGAAGCGCCAGGAGGTCATGTACAACGATTTCATCCTGGTCGGTCCGAAGTCTGACCCGGCGAAAGTTGGTGGCGGCAAGGACATCACCGAAGCGCTGAAAGCCATACAGGCCGCGCAGGCACCGTTCGTGTCGCGCGGCGACAAGAGCGGCACGCACGCCGCCGAGCTGCGGCTGTGGAAGGCGGCCGGAATCGACCTGGACGCGGCGAAGGGCGCCTGGTACCGCGACACCGGCTCCGGCATGGGCCCGGCGCTCAACACCGCAGCATCGATGAACGCCTACATCCTGGCCGACCGCGGCACCTGGCTGTCGTTCAGGAACCGTGCCGATCTGACCGTGTCGGTCGAGGGCGACAAGCGCCTGTTCAACCAGTACGGCGTGATCCTGGTCAATCCGGACAAGCACCCGCACGTGAAAAAGGCCGACGGCCAGGCCTTCATCGACTGGGTGGTGTCAGCCGACGGCCAGGCCGCCATCGCAGACTACAAGATCGACGGCCAGCAGTTGTTCTTCCCGAACGCGGTGAAGTAGGGCGCAGCCGATCTGCGACGGGGGTGTTGGGCATCGCTGCGCTCACCCCAACCTACGATGGGGGCGGGGTGAGGGAGTGGATGTTGGGCATCGCTACGCTCACCCCAACCTACGGTCGGTACCGGGGCGGGCGTTTCGATCGCTTGACATCGTTTCGCTCAGCCCGACCTGCGGTGGGTAGCGGGAGCGAGGTGCTGGCGGGGTCGTAGGTTGGGGTGAGCGCAGCGATGCCCAACAACGCACCCGGCCCGGTCACCCTCCGACATGGGCGCAGGCCCGCATCCAGCCCAGGCCGGCCTCCGTGTCGCCGGCGGGAATGTATTCGGCGCTGACCCAGCCGGTGTAGCCGATGCGATCGAGCCAGTCGAACAGGAAGGGGAAATTGATCTCGCCGCTGCCCGGTTCGTGGCGGCCGGGGTTGTCGGCGATCTGCACGTGGCCGATGCGCGCGAGCTCGCGCTGCAGCGTGCGGGCGAGGTCGCCTTCCATGATCTGCATGTGATAGACGTCGTACTGCAGCTTCACGTTCGGCTCGCCGACCCGTTCGATCAGCGCCAGCGTTTCGGCCGAGTGGTTCAGCAGGAAGCCCGGCATGTCGCGTCTATTGATCGGTTCGACCATCAGTTCGATGCCCGCGCGCGACAGCGCGCGCGCAGCGAAGCGCAGGTTGCGTTCCATCACGGCCAGCAGCGCCGCGCGGTCCGCGCCGTCCGGCGCCAGACCGGCCAGGCAATTGATGCGCCGGCAACCCAGGATGCGCGCGTATTCGAGCGCCTGCCCGACGCCCGCTTCGAACTCATCCACCCGGTCCGGCAGGCAGGCGATGCCGCGCTCTCCGGCCGCCCAGTCGCCGGGGGGCAGATTGAACAGGACCTGTTCGAGCCGGTGGACCTGCAATTCGTCGGCCAGTGACTCGGCCGGCACGCCGTAAGGAAAGTGGCATTCGACACCGGTGAAGCCGGCGCGCGCGGCGGCTGCGTAGCGCCCGACGAAGGGCTGCTCCGTGAACAACAGTGACAGGTTGGCGCAGAAGCGGGGCATGTGACGTCATTCCAGGCGAAGGCACGATTCTAATTGGCGGCGGACATGCGTTGTCCGGTCGCGCGGAGTATCGTCTGCGGCTTCGCGTTTCTTCGCCCGGCCCTGTTCATGCCCGCACACACCACTCACGGCGACGATCCTCATGCCCTCGCGGAATGCATCGCCACGCATGATTTCTGCTTCCTGCCGGCCGATCACACGAAAAACGGTCTGGCCAGCCTCGAAGCGGGCTGGAGCAGCGACTGGGACCGTTTTGCCGCCAGCTGGGGATCGCTGGAGCGCGATACCTACATGGCGGACGGCGGCCGCTACCGCCGCCGGCGTTATGCGGTGCTGAGCGCGTCGGCCGACAGTCTCGACGCGGTACTCGAGCCACATCAGCCGCATTACCAGAGCCTCGACTACAACAACCTGAATGGTGGCGTCGCACGCCATTTCGCACCGATCGCGCCCGAGGTGATGCAGGGCGCGACCATGCAGACCGCGATCCGGCTTGGCCTGGGTGTGTTCCAGCGCCTGCATCCGGGCGCAGCGGCGCACATCGAGGTGCACCAGTTCCGCATCGAGGCACTGCCCGACGGGGCCGGCAAGCCGACGCCGGAAGGCGTACATCGCGACGGCGTCGATTTCGTGCTGGTGATGATGGTGCGGCGTGAGAACGTCGAAAGCGGCACCACCGAAATCTTCTCACCCGAAGGCGATCCGCTGGACAGCTTCACGCTCACCGCACCGTGCGACGCGGCGCTGGTGAACGACCAGCGTGCGCTGCACGGCGTCACGCCCATCCATCCGCTGGACCCGTCGAAGCCGGCCTGGCGGGATGTGCTGGTGGTGACCTACCGGCGCGCGACGCGCTGAGCGTCCCGGGCCGGGACCGACAGCGCTTGCCAGTCGGCATAGGCGTCGGCCACGAGCAGCAGGCGGGAGGCGATCCGAGAAAGTACCGGGGTGGCGGCAGCTGAACAGTCAGCGCCTCTTCGCGGTACGGACTGTCCTGTATTGAATCCGGTCCCCGTCGGTAACCCAGGTCTTCAGGTTCACGACGCGGATGTCGTTGATCAAGGGCGGGCAAATCGCAACCACCACCGGTGATGGAGTGAACGAACGGATGCGCAACTTTTCGATTGGTACGCGGCTGACGCTGTGTCTGGGCGGGCTGCTGGGGGTGTTGCTGATCGCGGCACTCGGCGCGACATGGCATGTGGCGCAGCGGCAGCAGGCCTCGCAACAGGCGGTGGCGGCGCGATTCGAGCGGGTCGAGACGGCGCGCGAGGCGGAAGTGCTGTCGGAGCGCATCGCGCGTGAGCTGTTTCACCTGGTGTCGGCGCCCGATCGTGCGACGCGCGTACCACTTTATACGAGCATCGATGCCAGCAAGGCGGCGCTCGATGCGCTGTTCGCCGACGACGCCCCCGGCAGCGAGGCTGTCCGCAGCCGAAGCGCCACTTTCCTGGCCTCTTTCATCGACATGGCCGATCTGATCGAAGGCGACGACGCGGCGGGCGCCGTCGGTCTGCTGCAGTCGCGCACCCTGCCGGCACTCGATGCCCTGCTGGCCACCTGTCGCGAACTGGCCGACAGCGAGCGCGCAATGGCGCGCAGTGCGGCCCGCGCGGCGAACGAACAATCCGCCCAGGCACTGCAGGCGCTGGCCGTCGGCGCGGTGCTGCTGGTGCTGTGCGGCGCCTTGCTGGTGTATCGGCTCACGATCAGCATCGTGCATCCCATGCAGGCTGCAGAGGTGGCCGCGCGTCGCATGGCCAGCGGCGATCTGGCGTCGCCGCTGGCCTCGCAGGGGCAGGACGAAACCGCACGCCTGATGGCCACGCTGGAAGACATGCGCCTGGGCCTGCGCAGCATGATTGCCGGTGTAGTCGACGAAGCGGACCGCATCGGTGGCATGTCCGATGCCCTGCAATCGGTGGCCGGCCGCATCCGGAACGATTCGCTGAGCCAGTCCGGCATGGCGCGCGCGGCTGTGGACGAAACCGCCGGACTGACGGCTCAGGCGCAGGTCGTGCTCGCCACCGCCGACGAGGGGCAGACGATTGCAGCGCGAGCGCGCGAGCTGGCAGAGCAGGGCCACCTGAACATCCGCGAAGTGGTCGGTCAGATCGAAAACCTCGCCGTGTCGGTCAGTCAGTCGGCCGAAGAGGTCGCCTTCCTGAAAACGCGTGCCGGTGGCATCGGTGAATCGGTACTCACGATCGGCGAAATCGCCGAGCAAACCAATCTGCTGGCACTGAATGCGGCCATCGAGGCGGCACGCGCCGGCGAGAGCGGCCGCGGTTTCGCGGTGGTGGCCGACGAGGTTCGCAAGCTGGCCACCCGCGCCGGCAAGGTGTCCGTGCAGATCCGCGAGGTCATCGGCGTGATGCAGGCCGAAACCGACCGCGCAGTGCAGAGCGTGACCCAACGTGCGCAAGACATGCGGGCCGGCCTGACTGCGGTCGAGGCCATCGTGGCCCCACTCTCGGAACTGAGTGCCGAGTCTGATCGCTCGCACCGCCAGCTGGGTCTGCTGTCGGAGGCTGCGCACAACCAGAGCGCTTCCGCAGCGCGCATCAGCGGCACCCTGGCGCGCATCGCCGATCTGGCCGGGTCGAACGAAACCCGCACCGCCGAATCGGTCAGTTCGAGCAGCCAGCTCGATGCCATGTCACATGCACTGCGCGATTCGGTGGCCCGCTTCCGTCTGTAAGGAAGCTTCTCGGCCGCAGGTCATCTGGGTACGTACCGGACAGGGCTCGACCGCGATCAAGCGATCGCGGTGACCACTGGTTCCGACCGACTCAGGAGGCTGCATGGGAAACGTCCGCAGGACTGTGCTTGAAGCACTCGCGCTGGCCTGCCTTCCGGCATCGTTGCGGGCGGCACCGACGCGCGCCGACGGGCGACCCGACGGGTCTTCGGCGGCGTTGTCGGGTGTCGGCATGCCCTACGACGCCTTCGACGCGCTACCTGTACGAGAACTCAAAGTACCCGACGGCATCCTCCGGATTGCCGTCGCCAGTGATCTGCCGGCAGCGCAACACGCCGTCATCGACCGTTGGGCACTGCGCAGCGCCCAGGCGATCGCCGATTTTTACGGCCGCTTTCCAGTGCCGCTTACCCGGCTGCTGTTCATTTCCGCTGCAGGGGGCCGTATCAACGGCACCACCTGGAGCTACCGCGGCCCGGCCATCCGCATTCCACTCGGCCTTTCGGTCACGCCCGCAGCGATGCTCGACAGCTGGGTGCTGATGCACGAAATGGCGCATCTGGCGCTGCCTTCGCTGGCCGACGCCCAGTTGTGGCTGGAGGAGGGCACCGCCACCTATGTCGAATCCGTCGCCCGCGTGCGCATCGGCCAAGCGACGCCGGCCAGCCTGTGGGCCGGTTTCGTGCAGGGCATGCCGCACGGTCTGCCGCAGCCGGGCGACGAAGGGCTGGACCACACGCAAACCTGGGGGCGCACCTACTGGGGCGGTGCGCTGTTCTGTCTGCTGGCCGACATCGCCATCCGCGAAACAACCGGCGACCGTCACGGTCTGCCGCAGGCGCTGCGCGGCGTTCTCGCTGCCGGGGGGTCGATCGAACAGCGCTGGACTGTCGAGCACCTGCTGTCGATCGCCGACGCCGCGACGGGCACGTCCGTATTGGCATCCTTGTATGCACAGATGAAGGATGCCCCGGTGCAGATTGATTTGCCTGCGCTGTGGGCAAAGTTGGGCGTTCTTCCGCGCAGCGCTGGCGTGGGACTCGATGACGGGGCGCCGCTGGCAGCGATCCGGCGAGCGATCACCGGATGACCGTGCCGGTCATCGGGAACCGCTGCGCCACGTCACGACGTGTTCAATAGCCGTTCGCTTCGCGCAGCAGGCTGCCGGACCGCGCTTCGAGCGGTGCGGTTTCGACACGTCGAGGGTCAGACCGGGCATGCCAGGCGACGGACCCGGCCGCTTTCCGGATTCGTCGGGCGCGGTGGCCGGGTCCGCGAAAATACGGGCAACATCAGAACGTCAGAGGGTCTTTCGACAGCGCCACCTTAACTTCTGAAAACAGTAATTTTCAGAAGTTAAGGATTCGGACCGCAAGTGCCTGCAGAAACCTTTCAGCCTGCTCAGCCTTGCTTGCCCGGGGTTTCCGCACCGTCGTCGAAGCCCGCCGGACGACCTGCCTTCGATTGCACCTTCAAGTGCAGCGCAGCCTTGGCCATCAGATTGGCCGATACCGGCGCGGTGATGAACAGGAACAGCGTGATCAGCAATTCCGGCACGCCGAAACGGCCGCTGGCCCAGCTGTAGACCATCGCGGCGATCAGCACACCGCCAACGCCCAGCGTCGTGGCTTTGGTCGGTGCGTGCAGACGCATGAAGAAATCACCGAAGCGCGCGAGGCCGATGCCGCCGACCAGCGTGAACAGCGCACCGATGATGAGCATCAGCGATATCAGGGCGTCGACCAGCGGATGCAGGGTGTCCATATATATAGATGCCTTACTCGATCACGTCGCCGCGTGTGAGGTAGCGCGCCAGCGCCACCGTCGACACGAAACCCAGCATGGCGACGATCAGCGCCGCCTCGAACAGCAGTTCGGTCTGCTGGCGGATGCCCAGCAGCACGACCAGCGCCACCACATTGATGTAGAGCGTATCGAGCGCCAGCAGGCGGTCGGTCACTTCGGGGCCGCGGAACAGGCGGAATGCGCACAGCAGCATGGCCAGTGCAACGGCGGCGACGGCGATGTCGAGGGCCAGCGGCATCATTCGAAAATCTCCCGCAGCGGTCGTTCGTAACGGTTCTTGATGTCCTGCGCCATCGCGGCCGGGTCGCTGCAGTCGAGCGCATGCACCAGGATTTCGTGGCGGTCCTCGTCGATCACGCAGGACACCGTACCCGGTGTGGTCGTGATGACGGTCGCCAGCAAGGCGATGCCGTTCGGGTGCCGGATATCGAGCGGCACCGGCACCCACGCGGGCTGCGGTTCGCGTGCCGGATTGAGCACGATTTTCGCGACCGTGATGTTGGACACCACGATGTCCCACAGCACGATGCCGGCGAAGCGCACGACGGTCGCCCAGGACGAAACCTTCACCTGCGGCCCGAGAAAACCCGCCAGTACGCGTGGCAGCAGCAGCGCGAGCACGGTGGCGGTGATCAGCTGGGGCACGGCGAACGACTGCTGCAGCAGCAGCCAGCTGGCGGCAATGATGGCCGACATGAACGGATGCGCCAGCCAGCGCTTCGGGTGGGATGTTCCGGTCGCCATCACGGCCCTCCTTCCGTGCCCTGCCCCGCCGGACCGCCCGCCGCCGGTCGCGGGAAAACATAGGGCAGCGTGGTGTCGACGCCCTCGCCGCCCAGCACGCCGAGCGCGTAGGCGCGATGGTCGGTCAGCTGTGCAGCCGCAGCATCGGTGTAGCGCTTCAGCGGATCGGCCAGCACGGTCATGGCAACACCGCCGACCAGCAGTGCGATGGTGGCGAGCACCAGCTTGCTGCTGGCGCCCGCTGCGGTACCGGTGCCCGCCAACTCGGGGCGCGTGCTCCAGAACAGCAAACTGCCGGCGCGCGCCAGCCCGATCAGCGTCAGGAAACCGACCGACAGCACGACGAACCAGATCCACACCTGCGCATCGTGACCACTGGACGCCTGCAGCACCATCAGCTTGCCGATGAAGCCGGGCAGCGGCGGCAGGCCGGCAACCGAAGCCGCGGCCAGCAGCAGCATGAGACCGAGCAGCACCGGCTGCGCCACCGGTGCGCCGGGCTCAAGCCGGCTGTCGGCGTCGCCGCGTTGCGAAGCGACCAGTTCGACCAGCAGGAACAGTGCGGCGATGACCAGCGTGCTGTGCGCCATGTAATACAGCGCGGCGGACCAGGCAGCGGTGCTGAACAGGCCGAGCGACGCCAGTATCGTGCCGACCGACGCGATCGTGAGATAGGCGACCAGACGCGGCAGGGTCTGCGCGGCCAGCGCGCCGAATACAGCCAGCGCGCTGGTGCCGAGCGCCAGCGGCAGCAGCCAGGGTTCGGCCACCAGCGCCGAGGCGCCACCGTCTGCACCGAAGATGACGCCGTGCACCCGCACGATGCTGTACACGCCGACCTTGGTCATCAGCGCGAACAGTGCCGCCACCGGCGCGCTGGCTGCGGCATAGGTCGCCGGCAGCCACAGGTAGAGCGGCAACATGGCAGCCTTGACACCGAACACCACCAGCAGGATGAGCGCAGCCGCCTTCAATACCAGCGCCTCGTCGCCGGTGACCAGCGGCACGCGCTGCGCCAGATCGGCCATGTTCAGCGTGCCGGTCACGGCGTAGATCAGCGACACACCAATCAGGAACAGCGCCGACGCGGCGAGATTGATCGCCACGTACTGCACGCCGACGCGGAAGCGCTCCTTGCCCTGGCCGTGCACCAGCAACACGTAGGACGCGATCAGCAGCACTTCGAAAAACACGAACAGATTGAACAGGTCACCGGTGACGAAGGCGCCGCACAGACCCATCAGCTGGAACTGGATGAGCGCATGGAAGTGCCGGCCGTGACTGTCCCAACCGCCGCTCGCATACAGCAGCACCGGCAGCGCGACCGCCTGCGTGAGCACCAGCATCAGGGCCGACAGCCGGTCGACCACCAACACGATGCCGAACGGCGCCGGCCAGTCGCCGACGCGATACACGCGCAGTTCGCCGCCATGTGCGTCGAGTGCAAGCTTGAGCGCCAGCAGCAGTCCGAGCGTGACCGACGCCAACGCGATGCGCCGCGCCAGCACCAGGCGTTCACGGCTGTCGCCGATCAGCACCAGCAGCATTGCGGTGAAGGCGGGCAGCAGCACGGTGAGCACCGGCAGATGCGGCGAAATCAGGCTGACGAGGCTCATGCGCCCGGTTCCTTGCCATCGACCTGGTCGGTACCGGACTCATGATGGCTGCGCAGCGCCAGTTCGATGACGAAGCCGGTTGTGGCGAACCCGATGACGATGGCGGTCAGCACCAGCGCCTGCGGCAGCGGATCGGCGATCACCTCGCCGTTGCCGATGATGGGTGGCGCACCGGTCCACAGACGGCCCATCGCGAAGATGAACACATTCACCGCGTAACCGATCAGCGTCAGTCCGAGCACGACCGGAAAGCTGCGGCCGCGCAGCATCAGGAACACGCCGCAGGCGGTGACCCAGCCGATGCCGCTGGCGACCAGGAATTCCATGCTCACATTCATCCGTGACTCTCCTTGCTGGCGGCGCCGAGCACCGACAGCATCAGCAGCGTTGCGCCGACCACGGTGATGTACACCCCGAGGTCGAACACCGCGGCGCTGGCCAGCGGCAGTTCGCCCAGCACTGCAACCGTCGGGTGTCCGTGTGCGCTGGTCAGGAAAGGTTTGCCGAACACGAAGGCGGCGACACCGGTCAGCCCGGCAATTGAGAGGCCGCTGCCGATCCAGCGGCTGAAGCGCCGCCCGGCCGCGCCATGCAGCAACGATTCGGCGCGCGCCTGACCGAGCGCCATGAATTGCAGCACCAATGCCACAGCGGTGACCAGCCCGGCGATGAAACCGCCGCCGGGCAGGTTGTGCCCGCGCCAGAAAATGTAGGCTGACACGACCAGCGCCAGCGGCAGCACGATGCGCGCCGCCACGCGCAGCAACAGCGGCTGCTGTTCGAAGGTCCATGCACGCCCGGCCGTATCGACGGTCGGCCGCTTCACGCGCAGGCCATCGAGCAGCGCCAGCGCGCCCAGCGCGGCAATACCCAGCACGGTGATTTCGCCGAAGGTGTCGTAGCCGCGGAAGTCGACCAGGATGACGTTCACCGCGTTGGTGCCGCCGCCGCCGGGCAAGGTGTTGTCGAGGAAGAACCAGGAGATCGAAGAATGGTCGCGCGTCAGCATCAGCCAGGCCAGCGCCGCCACGCCGCCACCGGCTGCCAGCGCCAGCGCGGCGTCACGGCCATAGCGCAGCGACGTCGATTCGCGCGGCGAGGTCTGCGGCAGCAGCGCAAGTCCCATCAGCAGCAGCACCGTGGACACCACTTCGACCGACAGCTGGGTCAGCGCCAGATCGGGCGCCGACAGTGCGACGAAGGTGAGCGCGGTCACCATGCCGACGACGCCGGTCAGCACGACCGCCTGAAAGCGTGCGTGGTGCGTCCACACCAGTGCCGCGCCCGCCGCGAGCAGCAGTGCCCACACGACGATGGCCAGCGGCGGTGCGTCGAGCAGCGTGCGGCTGCCAGCTTCCGGCAGTCTGTCTGCGGCGCCGAAAGGCGCCACGGCCAGTATCAGCACCAGCAGCACCATCAGCGCCAGCGAGCGCTGGAGTGAGCCGTTCTCGATGCGGTCGGTCAGCCGGCCGGAAAAGGCGAACAGGCTGTCCGTCAGGCAGGTGAAGCTGGCCTTACCGGACCAGCGCTGCGGCGTGTAGCCGGGCAGACCGAACGATTTCTGCAGCGTGAAATACAGCGCCAGTCCGCCCGCCACGGCAATGGCGCTCATCAGCAGCGGCAGGTTGAAGCCATGCCAGATCGCCAGGTGATAGTCGGGGGGGGCGGTGCCGAGCAGCGCGGTCGCGGCCACGTGGACGAGCGGGCCGTAGGTGATGGCCGGCAGCACACCGACAACGACGCACAGCGCGGCCAGCAGTGCGACCGGCGCCAGCATGCCGATCGGCGGGTCATGTGGGTGCGCGTCCGGCGGCAGATCCTTCGGCGCGCCATTGAAGAAGGTGGCGTGCACCAGTCGTACCGAGTAGGCCATCGAAAAGATCCCGGCAAGCGTCGCGATGACCGGTACGGCCACGTCCCACGGCAGCGTCGACTCGACCGCCTCGTGGAAGAACATTTCCTTCGACAGGAAACCGTTGAACAGCGGAATGCCGGCCATCGCCGCCGCAGCCGTCATGGCGAACGTTGCCGTCCAGGGCATCAGCCGGTACAGACCGCCGAGACGACGCAGGTCGCGCGTACCGGTTTCGTGGTCGATGATGCCGGCGCTCATGAACAGCGCCGCCTTGAAGGTGGCGTGATTCAGGATGTGGAACACGGCGGCCACCGCCGACAGCGGCGAACCCAGCCCGATCAGGAAGGTGATGAAGCCGAGGTGGCTGACCGTCGAGTAGGCGAGCAGCGCCTTCATGTCGTGCTTGAAGATTGCCACCCACGCCGCGAAGGCCACGGTTGCAAGCCCGAAACTGGCGACCACCCCCTCGAACAGGTCGGTGCCGCCGAGCGCCGGATAGAGCCGGGCGAGCAGGAACACGCCGGCTTTCACCATGGTGGCCGAATGCAGATAGGCCGATACAGGCGTCGGGGCCGCCATCGCTTCCGGCAGCCAGAAGTGGAAGGGCACCTGCGCGCTCTTGGTGAAGCAGCCGACCAGGATCAGCCCGAGCAGCAGCGGATACAGCGGGTCGGCCTTGATGAGGTCGCCGCGCGTCAACAATTCGCTCAGTTCATAGGTGCCGGCAACCTGGCCGAGCAGCACGAAACCGGCCAGCATGACCAGACCACCGCCGCCGGTGACTGCCAGCGCCATGCGCGCGCCCGCCCTCGCCTCTTCCTTGTGCCCCCAATAGCCGACCAGCAGGAAGGACGACACGCTGGTGAGTTCCCAGAACACCACCAGCAGCATGATGTTGTCCGACATGACCACGCCGAGCATGGCTGCCATGAACAGCATCAGCAGCGTATAGAACTTGCCGGCCGGGTCCGATGCCGCCAGATAGAAATGCGCGTAGATGACGATCAGCAGGCCGATGCCGGTGATCAGCAGCGCGAACAGGAGAGCCAGGCCGTCGAGCCGCCAGCCGATGGACAGGCCGAGCGACGGCACCCAGTCGGTGTGCGCGATCAGCGTCTGGCCGGCCAGTATCTGCGGCGCAAGCGACAGCAGCAGCGCGAGCGCGGCGACCGTCACGCTACCGGCCGCCAGGGCGGTCAGCGTGCGGCGCGCGGGCGAGTTGTCGCGGCCAAGGCCGAAACACAGCAACGTGCCTGCCAGAAGGGGCAGCAGCACTATCGTGGCAAGTGGATTCATGGGCGCTGCGAAGTCGGGCTACGTCTGTCCGGCCGAAGAATAACCTTGTTTGATCCGAGTGCTCCGATGGGCGGAGCGCCCGACAGGCTCGTTTCGTTGTCCAGTCCGGATGATCGTATCCCTGACTGACGCGAACCTGACCGGTGCAATTGCCGGTTGGTTCCGCAGGCCGGTTACCATCCGGCTGCCCTGCCCTGCAACGTTGTCCGCCCGATTCCGCCATGAGTGACGAAAGCGCCCTGCCCGAACTGCCGGTTCCGATCCGTCCGCTGGACGAAGTCACCGTGCCCGCCGCGCTCGACGGTCACGACGGCATCAACCGCGCCGATGCGGCGCGGCTGCAGATCAGTGCCTCGAACGACGTCGATGCCATCCGCTGCTTCCTGACCGAGTACGAACAGTCGCCCGGCACGCACCGCATCTACCAGCGCGAGTGCGAGCGGCTGCTGCTGTGGTCGCTGATCGAATGCGGCAAGCCCTTGTCCAGCCTGAACCGGCAGGACTTCGAAGGCTATCTGCACTTTCTGGCCGATCCGCAGCCGGCGAAGCTGTGGTGCGCACCCAAGGTGCCGCGCGTGAAGCCCGCGTGGCGCCCCTTCGTCGGTCCGCTGTCGGATTCGGCGGTGCTCACGTCGATCGCGGCGATCAACTCGCTGATGGCCTATCTGGTCGACGCCGGCTATCTGTCCGGCAATCCGCTGGGCCTGATCCGGCAGCGCCGGCGCAAGCTGAACATGACGGCGACCGGACCTGCCCAGGTCATCGCGCAAACCGAGGAAATGCAGAAGATCGAGCGCTTTCTCGACGCCGAAATGTGGCACGCGGTCACCCGCGCCATCGAGGCCCTGCCGCGCGAGACGGAGGGCGAACGCGACGAATACGAGCGCGCTCGCTTCATCGCCGCCCTGCTCTACATGCTGGCACCGCGTGCCGGAGAGCTGGAATCGCATCGCATGAACAGCTTTCGCGAGGAGCGCGGCCGCTGGTGGTGGCATGTCGTCGGCAAGGGCGGCAAGCAGGCCAGGGTGCCGGTGGCCGACGACATGGTGCATGCGCTGGTGCGCTACCGGAAGCATCTGGGGCTCAGCGCGATGCCGAAACGCACTGACCTCACCCCCTTGCTGGTATCGATCAAGGACCGCAGCCCGATTACCGCACGCCGGTTGAACCAGATCCTGAAGAAGCTGTTCAACGCCGCCGCCGACCTGCTGCCCGAGGTCTCGGAACACAAGCGCGAAAAGCTGCGCGCCGCCTCGGCGCACTGGGGACGCCATACCGGCATAACGGCCAAGCTCGACAGCGGCATGAACGAACGCTTCGTGCAGAAGGACGCCCGTCATACCGACGCGCGCACGACGCAACGCTACATCCACGAGGAGGAAGAACGCTGGCATGACGAGGCGCAGAAACAGCAGTTGCCCTGGGCAAACCCGTCAGATGAGGAGACGCTGAAGAAGCCCTGATGCACGGGCAGCGAAAAATTTCTCCAGGTGAAGTAAGCATCGCGATGCCACACGGGTCTAGTGGCGGGAGAGCGCAATGCGCGGGCCATCGGCCGGCGGGTGTTGTTCTCGCACAAACCCACACGGGCACATGCCCACATACACGCCCATTACCCAGGAGAACATGATGTCGACAATGAAATTCGGTGCTTCGATTGCTGCCGCTGCCGCTGCGCTCGCCCTGTCCGGTTCGGTTTTTGCCGCGGATGCCCCGGCAGGTTCGAAGGGCATGGCCATCGGTGCCAGCGACAAGGTGCATTGCTATGGCCTGCATGCCTGCAAGGGCAACAGCGACTGCGCCACCGCAGAGCACAGCTGCAAGGGCCAGAATGCCTGCAAGGGCCACGGCTTCAAGGGTGTCCAGGCCAAGGACTGCCTGACCCAGGGCGGCACCATCGGCGACCTGGCCGCCAAGTAAGCCGACGCCTCAGTCGTTGCCCCCCGCCGTTCGCGAAACGATCACGTGCCCGCCAGGACATGTCGCCGGTCGCGAACGGTTTTTCATTTTCCGCGAAGACGCAGGTGGACAGGACTGCCCCCATGAATACCTTGACCCGAGAATCACCCGGATTCGGGCTGGGATTGCGCCCTGCCCACTACGCCGCACTGCTCGAACAGCGGGCGCCGCTCGACTGGCTGGAAATCATTTCGGAAAACTTCATGGTCGACGGCGGCAAGCCGATGGCGATGCTGGACCGGCTGCGCGCCGACTATCCGATGGCCATGCACGGCGTGGCGCTGTCGATCGGCTCCGACGAACCGGTTGATCGCGACTACCTCGCCCGCCTGAAAGCGCTGGCCGATCGCATCGATCCGCTGTGGATTTCCGATCACCTCTGCTGGACCGGCATCAACGGCCGCAACTCGCATGACCTGCTGCCGCTGCCGTACACCGAAGAATCCGCCCGCCTGCTGGTGCGCAAGATCGGTCAGGTGCAGCACGAACTGGGGCGCCGGCTGGTGCTCGAGAATGTGTCGAGCTATCTGGGCTACGGCATGTCGGATGCGACCGAATGGGATTTCATCCGCGCGGTGGCCGACGAGGCGGATTGCCTGCTGCTGCTTGACGTCAATAACATCTATGTCAGCAGCGTCAATCACGGCTTCGACGCGCTCGACTACCTGCACGCCATGCCGTCGAACCGCATCCAGCAGATACATCTGGCCGGTCATTCGACGCATGACGACCATCTGGTCGATACGCACGACCATCCGGTGTGCGAAGAAGTGTGGGCGCTCTATGACATCGCCTGCGGCATGTTCGGCAACGTGGCGACGATGATCGAGCGCGACGACCACATTCCGGAACTGCCCGAACTGCTGCGCGAACTCGACCGCGCCCGCCGCATCGCGATCCGCGCCGAGCACAGCGCACCGTTCGAAAGGGCCGTGGCATGAGCGCGCTCGCAAGCCTGCAGACGCAGTTCATCGATTACCTGCACGACAGGCCGAACGACTTTCTGGATTCGCTGGCCGACGCCGGCGGTCTGGGTAAGGCCGACCGCGCGCACATCTATTTCAATGCTTACCGCGTCCGCCTGCTCGACACGCTGAAGGACAGCTTCGACAAGACCTGGGCATGGCTGGGCGACGATCGCTTCGAATCGACGGCGCTGGCCTGGATAGCCGACCACCCGCCACGCCAGTTCAGCCTGCGGCCCTTCGGCGACCGCTTCGCCGACTGGCTCGGTGCAGTGTGGCCGGACGACCCGGAGGTGTCGGAACTGGCCCGGCTCGACTGGGCGATGCGCCAGGCTTTCGACGGGACCGACGCCGAACCGGTCACCGGCGCGACGCTGGCCGATTTCGACGACGACGACTGGGCGCAGGTGGTGTTCCGCCTGCACCCGACCGCGCAATGGCTGCGTGTCACGCGCAACACGCTGGACCTTTGGCATGCGATGGACCGCAGCGACGCCCCGCCGCAGGTCGAAGTGCTGGACCGGCCGGGCCGTTTGCTGGTGTGGCGCAAGGGCTTCCAGCCGCACTTCCGTTCGATCGGCGACGATGAAGCCGCCATGCTGCAGGCGATGGCGTCGGGCACGCCCTTCGCCGCCGCCTGCGAATCCGTGGTCGCTGAAGATGCCCGCACCCTGATCGGCGGCTGGCTGGCGCACTGGCTCGACGACGAATTGCTCGTCATCCGCCCGAACCTGCCCTGACGGCCGGCGCTGGCTACCCTGCGGGCGCCCGTCAGATCACGCCCTGCGCCAGCATGGCATCGGCCACCTTGACGAAGCCGGCGATGTTGGCACCGTCGACATAGCTCAGGCGGCTATCCGGCCGCTTGCCGTACTGCAGGCAGGCAGCATGTATGCCCTGCATGATGTGCAGCAACCGGGCATCGACTTCGTCGCGCGTCCACGACATGCGGATCGCGTTCTGGCTCATTTCCAGACCCGAGGTCGCGACACCGCCCGCGTTCGATGCCTTGCCCGGCGCATACAGTACGCCGGCCGACTCGAACGCGCGCACCGCTTCCAGGGTCGACGGCATGTTGGCGCCTTCGGCCACGCACTTCACGCCATTGGCGATCAGCGTGCAGGCGTCGCGCTCGTCCAGTTCATTCTGCGTCGCGCACGGCAAAGCCAGTCCGACCGGCACCTGCCAGGGGCGCACACCGGCTTCGAAGCGCGCGCCGACCTGTTTCGCGTAATCGCTGATGCGACCATAGGCGCGGTTCTTCACGTCCATCAGGATGGCCAGCTTCTCCGGCGTGAAGCCGTCCTCGTCGATCACCGTGCCGGCGGAATCCGACGCCGTCACGACGCGTGCGCCAAAGGCCATCGCCTTTTCGATCGCGTACTGCGCGACGTTGCCCGATCCGGACACCGCGACGCGCATGCCATCCATCGACTGGCCGGCATGGCACAGCATTTCCTCGGCGAAATACACCGTGCCGTAACCGGTCGCCTCCGGCCGGATCAGAGAACCGCCGAAACTGAGGCCCTTTCCGGTGAATACGCAGTCGGCGCGGTTGCTGAGCTTTTTCATCATGCCGGCCATGAAGCCGACCTCGCGGCCACCGACGCCGATGTCACCCGCCGGCACGTCGGTGTCGGAACCGATGTGACGGAACAGTTCCGACACGAAAGCCTGGCAGAAGCGCATCACCTCACCCGGGCTGCGGCCTTTCGGATCGAAGTCCGAACCGCCCTTGCCGCCGCCCATCGGCAGCGTGGTCAGTGCATTCTTGAAGGTCTGCTCGAAAGCCAGGAACTTCAGGATCGACAGATTCACAGACGGATGGAAGCGGATGCCGCCCTTGTACGGACCGATGGCCGAACTGTGCTGGATGCGGTAGCCGCGATTGACCTGCACATCGCCCTGATCGTCTACCCAGGACACGCGGAACATCAGGACGCGCTCGGGTTCGACCAGGCGGTCAAGCAGCGCGTGCTCGGCATAGCGGGGATGCAGTTCGATGTGGGGCCACAGGCTTTCCATCACCTCGGTCACCGCCTGCAGGTATTCGGGTTGCCCCGGGTTGCGAGTATCGACGTGGGCGATGAATGTTCCGAAATTGCTGTGTTTCACTCGTTTCTCCAGGAAGAGTCAGGACATTCGATGCACCAAGGGCGCGCATTCTGAGGTAAATCACACCATTTCGCACCTGTTTGGTGCGGCTCCACGTAACGCGGGCCGCAGCAGCGTTGCCTCGGTCGGCCGATCTTCCGCACTGCAACAGTGCGCGCAACGGCGCGCCCTCCGTGAAACAACTTTCCTGCACACGATCGGTGCAATTCATCGTCATGAATGCCTTCCGCTGGTGCGCTCTTTGCTTTTCGCACCGCCACGGTGAATCGTGGAGGAATCATGGAAAGTTTCAAGACATCGACCGATGTGCTGTTCGTACTGCTCGGCGCCATCATGGTGCTGGCGATGCATGCCGGTTTTGCCTTTCTCGAAGTCGGGACGGTCAGACGCAAGAATCAGGTCAATGCCCTGGTCAAGATTCTGGTCGATTTCTGCGTATCGACCTTGCTTTACTTCTTCGTCGGCTACGGCATCGCCTACGGCGTCAGCTTCTTCGGCAGCGCGACCGCCCTGACCCAGTCGAGCGGCTACGACCTGGTGAAGTTCTTCTTCCTGCTGACCTTTGCGGCAGCCATTCCGGCCATCGTGTCCGGCGGCATCGCCGAGCGCGCGCGCTTCTGGCCCCAGGTGGCGGCCACGGCGATGATCGTCGGCCTGCTCTACCCGTTCTTCGAAGGCATGGTGTGGAACGGCAACTTCGGTTTCCAGTCGTGGATGGAGGCGCAATTCGGCCATCCGTTCCATGATTTCGCGGGTTCCATCGTGGTGCACGCGGTCGGCGGCTGGATCGCGCTGGCCGCTGTGCTGCTGCTCGGCGCCCGGCGGGGGCGCTATTCGCGCGACGGCGGCATTTCGGCGCATCCGCCCTCGAGCATTCCCTTCCTTGCGCTCGGCGCCTGGATACTGACCGTGGGCTGGTTCGGCTTCAACGTGATGAGCGCCCAGAAGCTCGAAGGCGTGAACGGGCTGGTGGCCGTCAATTCCCTGATGGCCATGGTCGGCGGCACGCTGGCCGCACTGATCGCCGGCCGCAATGACCCCGGCTTCACGCACAACGGACCGCTGGCCGGACTGGTGGCCGTCTGTGCCGGATCGGACCTGATGCATCCGCTCGGTGCGCTGGTGACCGGCGCGGTCGCCGGCGGCCTGTTCGTATGGATGTTCACGCTGACCCAGAATCGCTGGAAGATCGACGACGTGCTCGGCGTGTGGCCGCTGCACGGCCTGTGCGGCACCTGGGGCGGCATCGCAGCGGGCATCTTCGGTACGCAGGCGCTGGGCGGGCTCGGCAATGTGAGTTTCATGTCGCAACTGGTGGGCAGTGTCACCGGCGTCCTGATCGCGCTGATCGGCGGCTTCATCATCTATGGTCTGCTGAAGACGCTCATCGGTATCCGGCTCGATCCGGAACAGGAGCACGAAGGCGCCGACCTCGCCATTCACCGCATCAGCGCGTCGCCGGAAAGGGAAACGCTGTGGTGACACGACAGTCCCTGTAGGCGGGCGGTGACAGCCGGAGGCCAGGGACGGCGACGGCATGAGCAGGCGGGAGAGCGCACAATCGTGAGGTCTTCCACGGAGCTTTCCCATGCACAGCATTTCCCGCCCTCCTTTTTCCCTGGCGCGACGGACCAGCGGTCTGCTGGCCGGGCTGCTTGCGGCACTGACCACCCTGCCCGTCCAGGCCGATCTGCTGCTGGCCACGCGCCAGACGCAGATCGAGCCGGGCCTGCCGCTGACGCTGACGGTGATCTCCACAGCCGGAGAAACGCTGCCTGACGATCTGAAGGCACGCGTCATCGTCGGCGTGCGGGCGGCCGACGTTGCGTTGCGCGCCCGTGCCCCGGCCGAGGCCGGCCGGCGCGAGTACGCCGCGGTGTTTCCGACCGATCTCGAAGGCACCGGCCGCATCGAACTGACCAGCGCGGCGTCCAGCGTGCTGCTGGTGCAATTGAAGCCGGCGCCACTGGCAGCCGGCGCCGTGGCCGTCACGACGCCGGACGCAGTAAGGGCCGCGAACGGAGATGCCGCCACCGGCGAGCCGGTCGGCGTCGTGAACCTCGGCCGCAACCGGCTGGGTCTGTCCACCCACGAGCCGGTCTATTTCGTGGCCGGTTCGCGCGGTGACACGACGGCGCGCTTTCAACTGTCATTCAAGTTCCGGCTGTTCGACCCGGACGGCTGGGCAACCGAAATTCCGGTCGGCGAACTGCTGACCGGCCTGCACTTCGGCTATACGCAAACGTCGATCTGGGACTGGAGCAGCGATTCCAAGCCATTCCGCGACACGGTCTACAAGCCGAGCTTCTTCTACGAATTCGGCCCGTACAGGCAGATCGGCTCGCGCCACACCTTCACCGCACAGGCCGGTTACGAACATCAGTCCAACGGTCGCGACGCCGACGAATCCCGCTCGATCGACACCTTGTTCGCCAAGCCGTCATGGCGCTGGGATCTTGACCACAACACCCATGTCGGCGCCTCGCTGAAGGTATTCGACTACACCGACCGCGACCCGACCAACCGCGACATTTCGCGCTATCGCGGCTATGCGCTGCTCGGCGTCGAGGTGGGCAACGATGACGGCTGGCTGCTCAAGGCAGAAAGCTATCCGGGCAGCCAGGGTTCGCTGCAGGTCGACCTGTCGTACCGGCTCAAGCGCCTGCTGATCGCGGACGCGGGCGCCGGCGGCTTCCTGCACTTCCAGTATTTCAATGGCTATGGCGAAAGCCTGGTCGACTACAACCGCAGCGGCCCGGCCCAGTTCCGGGTCGGTTTTTCGATCGTTCGGTAAGCGTGTCCTGCCGCGGACGGACGCGGCCAATCCTTCCGGCGCACGTCAGGCGTGCGGCACGCCATCGCTGTCGCGGAACACTGGCTCGGCCAGCAGATGCACGGTGAAGATGCTGCCTTCGCCCGGCGTGCTGCTCACCGTGATGCTGCCGCCGTAGCGCTCGACCAGGCCGAGTGACACGGACAGACCGAGACCGGTACCTTCGGCACGCTTGGTCGTGAAGAACGGGTCGAACACGCGACCCAGGTTCTCCGCCGCAATGCCATGGCCGGTATCGCGGACCAGGATGTCGGCACCAGGCCCCGCTCCGGCGGGTTCGTCCCGGTCGCGGCTGGCAAGGGTCAGCGTGCCGCCATCGGGCATGGCGTGCAGCGCATTGACCATCAGGTTGACCAGCACCTGCTGCAGCTCGTCGCGGTTGATGCGCACGCGCGTCCTTGCCTGCAGATCGAACATGATGTCGACCGCCGGTGCCGGCACCTGATGCAGCACCAGCGGCAGCGTGTCGCGCAGCAGCGCCGACACGTCCACTTCGTCGATGTAGCCGGCGAATTCACCTGGCCGCGCGTACTGCAGCAGTTTGGTGACGATCAGCCGGATGCGGTTGATCTGTTCGTCGAGCAGGCGGATTTCGGTCGCGACGCCGCTTGCGGCATCGCCCAGCAGATCGCGCATCAGGTCCAGATTGCCCTGCATGACGGCGATCGGATTGTTGATTTCGTGCGCCACGCCGGCCGTCAGCTGGCCGATCGCCGCCAGCTTTTCCGAGCGGACCAGCTGGCGCTGGGTTTCGCGCAGTTCCGCCGTGCGCTCGACCACCTTGTGGTCAAGTTCGGCGTTGAGCTGTTTCAGTTCCGCCTCGCGCGCCGCCACGGTGTCGAGCAGGGTGTCGAGGTGGGCCGCCAGACGGGCCACTTCCTCACCGCCCGACACCGCGCCGGTGCGCGCCGCGGCGTCGCCCTGCTCGACGGCGCTGATCGTGGCATCCATGCGCTCGATCGGCCGGAAGATGCTGCGCGCGCCGCGCAGCGACAGCACGACCCCGGTGGCCATGATGAGCGCGAACAGCGCGATCAAAGCCGCGAGGATGTTCTGCTTCACGTCACGGAACGGTGCTTCGAGAAATCCGACGTACAGCATGCCGACGCGCCGCCCCTCGCCGTCGACCACCGGCTCGTAGCCGGACACATACCAGTCGTTCACGACGAAGGCGCGGTCCAGCCAGCGCTCGCCGTTGTCGAGCACGCGGTGGCGCACCGCCGCCGACACGCGCGTACCGAGCGCGCGGTCACCGCCGAACATGCGCACATTGGTGGCGATGCGCACGTCGTCGAGAAACAGCGTGGCGGTGCCGCGCGATCCCAGCGGCAGCGCGCCGTCGTTGTAGACCAGATCGTTGATCGTATCGACGAAGTCGAGGTTGCGGTTCAACAGCTGGCCGCCTTCGAGCACCGCGATCTGCCGCCCCTGGGCGTCGACCACCGGACTGGCGACGTGAATCATCATGCCGCGCTCTTCTTCGGTGCGCGGGTCAGGGCGGGCGTTCTCGGTGGGCACGATGGCGAGGCGGGCGCGCTCGCGCAGCGGCGGGCCGATCTGTTCGAGTTCGGGCGCACCGAAGATGGACAGGGCCACCTGCGCCTCACCGGCCAGCGCCGCAGCGACCACCGGCCAGTGGCTGCGCGGCGTGTCACCGGGGTACCGAAGATGCGGACCGGCTTCATCGGTGGAACTGGCAATGACGCGGCCGGCTTCGTCGAGCAGATGGAGGTAGTCGAAGCGACGCGACGTGGCCTGCTGCGCCAGCATGGCGCCGAGCGTCGCATCGTCGCCCATGGCGCTGCGCAGGCGGCCCGATCCGGCCAGTCCGGCCACCGCAAGCTTCTGCGCTTCGAGCACCCGGTCGAGGTACTGACGGGCGATGGTCAGCTCGGCATTCACCTTGTATACCAGCAACCGGTCGTACGCCGAATTGCCCCAATACACGACCAGACCGATCAGCAGCGGCAGCATCAGCAAGGGTGGCGCGAGCACCAGCAGCAGCAGGCGCGCGCGGACCGAACTCCCTCGCAGAGATGAAAGCAATCGCATCGCCCGAGGCGCCGTCAGGTCGGCGATGCTTCGAGCACGGTCAGCAGCGCCGAGGTATCGCGCGTCGCGCCGCCCTGCCCCATCAGCGCATTGAGCTGCTGCCATACCGCGGCTGACAGGGGCATCGCGAGGCCGAGCGTGGCCGCCTCGCCGAGCACGATGCCCATGTCCTTGTGGTGCAGGCGAGCCTGAACGCCGGCCGAGAAATCGCGCGCAGCCATCTTTCCACCAAACAGGTCGAGCGCCCTGGAGGCGGCCGAGCCGTGCATCACCGCCTCGCGCACCGTGGCGAAATCGACACCATTGGCGCTGGCCAGCCGCGCCGCCTCGGCCGCCGCTTCGATGAAGGCGCACAGCAGAAGCTGGTTGCACGCCTTGGCGACCTGGCCGGCACCGTTCGGCCCGACATGCACCAGCGTACGGCCGACCGACGACAGCAGCGGCCGCATGCGCTCGAACACCGCTGCATCGCCGCCCGCCATGATGGACAGGCTGGCGTCGATTGCGCCCCGTTCGCCGCCGGACACCGGCGCATCGAGCATGTCGATGCTGCGTCGGGCCAGCGTATCGGCGATGTCGCGCGCGGTGGAGGGCGCAATCGTGCTGTGGTCGATGAAGACGCAGCCCGGCGACGCGCCTTCGATCACGCCATCGGCACCGAGCGCAACCTGACGCACGTCCGGCCCGGCGGTGACCACGCACAGCACGGCATCGGCGCCGCGCGCGCAGTCCGCCGGCGACTCGGCCGCACGGGCACCGAGTGCGACCAGCGGCGCCATCGACTCGGCGCGCCGCGCCCACACGGCGACGTCATGGCCGGCGCGCAGCTGATTGGCGGCCATTGCGCGCCCCATTGCGCCGAGGCCGATGAAGCCGGCCTTCATCCTTCGATGCCGCCCAGACCTTCCAGCACCTTGAGCACGGCGATCGAATCTTCCTCGCCCAGCCCCTGGCCGACCATGGCATTGAGCATCTGCGCCGCGGCGGCGGCGGCGGGCAGCGCCAAACCCATCTGGTGCGCCTCGTTCATCACGATGCGCAGATCCTTCTGGTGCATCCAGGACTTGAAGCCCGGCTTGAAATTGCGGTCCAGCATGCGCTGGCCGTGGTTCTCCAGGATGCGGCTGTAGGCAAAGCCGCCGAGCAGCGCCTCGCGCACGCGTGCCGCGTCGACACCGCTCTTTTCGGCGAAGGCAAAGGCTTCGGCCAGCGCCAGCACGCCGACACCGGTGAGTATCTGGTTGCAGGCCTTGGCCACCTGTCCGGCACCGCTGTCGCCAACCCGGGTCACGTTCTTGCCCATCAGCTGGAACAGCGGCAGCACGCGGTCGAAGGCGGGCTGCGGTCCGCCGGCCATGATGGTGAGCGCCGCGTTGATGGCGCCGACTTCGCCACCTGATACCGGCGCGTCGATCATCGCCACACCCTTGGCCGCCAGCCGCGCGGCGATCGAACGCGCGGCATCGGGCGCGATGGTGCTCATGTCGACGAAGATCAGATCGGCGCGTCCGGCTGCGCCCTCGGCAACGCCCTGCGGGCCCAGCGCGACCGCTTCGACGTCAGGTGCGTCGGCGACCATCGAAAACACGATGTCGGCCTCGCGCGCCGCATCGGCGATCGACGTATGCAGCGTGGCAGCGCTGTCGCGGAACGGCGCCAGCGACTCCGGACGACGTGCCCACAGGTGCAGGCTGTGGCCGCCCGCGGCAAGGTGGCCGGCCATCGGCCGCCCCATCAGTCCCAGTCCGATGAAACCAATCTTCATGCTGTTCTCCTCGATGCGTTGTGCGCGCCTGTACCGGCGCTGCAGGGACTGCCGACTATAACGCAGCAGGCCGCGCCGCCCGCGCGGGCATAATCCGGCCCATGGACTACACGAAACAGATCAAGGAAATCGGCCGCGGCGCCAAGGGCGCGCGCGCGCTGTCGCGCGACGATGCACAGGCCCTGTTCGGCGACATGCTCGACGGTCGCGTACCGCCGCTGCAGCTGGGCGCCATCGTGCTGGCGATGCGCATCAAAAGCGAATCACTGGATGAACTGCTGGGTTTCAAGGCGGCGCTCGACGCGCGCCTGACCCGCGTCGAGGCACCGCCCGGCCCGCGCACCGTGGTGCTGCCGACCTACAACGGCGCGCGCCGCCGCCCCAACCTGATGCCGCTGCTCGCCATGATGCTGGCGCGCGAAGGGGTGCCGGTGCTGATCCACGGCCACTTTGACTTCGACAGCCGGGCCGATCCGTTCGCGCTGCTGGCTGCGCTCGACCTGCCGCTGGCCGACAGCGCCGCACACGCCGGCGAACTGCTCGCGAACCGGCGCATTGCCTGCATCCAGGTCGCGAAACTCAGTCCGGGGCTGGATGCGCTGCTGTCGTTGCGGCCGCAGTTGGGCGTGCGCAATTCGGCGCATTCGATGACCAAGATGATCGATCCGCTGCCCGGACGCAGCGTACGCGTCGTGCCGGTAACCCATCCGGAGTATCTGGACAAGATGACGCAGTTCCTGCGACTGGATGGCGGCCATTCGATGCTGCTGCGCGGTACCGAGGGCGAGGCCTATGCCAATCCGGCGCGCCGGCCGTCGATGATCGGCTTCTTCGACGGCACTGAAAGGCTGTTGTGCGAGGCAGAGGACGGCGCCTCGGCGCTGACCCAGCCGGAGGCCGGTATCGATGCAGCCGCCAATGCGGCGCTGATCGGCGAGCTGCTGGCCGGGCGGCTGCCGCTGCCGGCGCCGCTGCAGGCGCAGTTCGACGCCTGCCGGGAACTTGCGGGGTGTTGACGCAAAAGCGGGGTCCGCGTCTTCAACGCAGACCCCGATATGGCATTGATGGGCCCTAGTTCAGCTTGAACTGCCGGCTCGCGCCGACCAGCGATTCGGCCGTGTCGCCGAGCCGTGCGGCGGTGGCGCGATCTTCCTCGGCGATCACCGCAGTGTCGTGCGCCAGCCCGGTGACCTGTTCGATCCCCTGCGCAATGCCGGTTGCCGCCCGCGTCTGCTCGCGCATCGAATCCGACATGCCGACGATGATGTTCATCATGGCGCCGATCTCGGCGGACACGGCGGCGATGGAATCGCTGACCGATGCCACCTGATCGACCCCGCGCTGCGCCGTCGCCACCGTGTTGGCAACACTTTCGAGCGCGCGGTCCTTGCTGGTCTGCATCGCATCGACCGTGCGGGCGATGTCTTCGGTCGCCAGGCGGGTGCGCTCGGCCAGCTTGCGCACCTCGTCCGCAACCACCGCAAAACCGCGTCCCTGCTCGCCTGCCCGGGCAGCTTCGATGGCGGCGTTCAACGCAAGAAGGTTGGTCTGATCGGCGATTTCCTTGATCAGCGCGACGATGGCTTTGACGCTGTCGAACTGCGAGCCGATCAGCTCCATGCTGCTTTCCACCTCGTGGATCGCCTCGCCGGTCTGCCGGATGTCGCCGGCCAGCCCCTGCATGACGGCCACCCCGTTGTCGGCCGATTGGCCGCTGCGCTGCACCCGCGCGCTGGCTTCATCCGCTTCGCCGGAAATGTGCTGGATCGACGTGGTCATCTGATGAACCGCGGCAGCCATGCGTTCGCTCGCTTCGCACTGCTCCCCGGTCGAGCGCGTGATGCGCTCCGAGTTGACGCGCAGCGTGTCCGCCACGCTGCGCGCGCTGACCGACTCGGTGACGATCAGACTGACCGTCTGCGCCAGTTTCAGTCGCATCGATTCCATCCGGCCCAGCAGCGGCATACCCGGGTGCTGCGGCACATCCGACACGAGATCACCGGCACCGATGCGTTCCGCGATGTCGCCGATCCAGGCAGCCTGCAGGGCATCGCGCTTCAGGCCGATCGCCATGTAGCACAGCAGCCCGGCCTCGGCCACGACGAACGCTGCATGCACGAACACCATCGACAGATTCGCGCCACCGGCGAACACGAACACGCCGACACCAGCTGCCTGCATGAAATTGAACGCCATGTGATGCACGGCGATCACGCCGGCGGCCATCACGATCGGACGCCAGTCGCGGTAGTAGAGCAGGAAGGCCAGCATGACGAAAATGGCGAAGTGCGCTTCGATCAGGCCGCCGGTCAGCTGGATCAACAGCGCCGCCAGCACCATGAAGGCGCTGGCGCAGGCAAGGCGGGTCACCAGGGCACCCGGTGCCAGGCGATGGATGAGCAGCGGCACAACCGCCGCCGGCAAGCCGACCATCAGCGCAACGAGCAGGTCGCCGTACGCCGTACCGACCGCAATGCAGATGATGGACAGCAGTGATGCGCTGATCAGCATCACGCGATCGGCAGCCGAATGGGACGATTGGAGAACGTGTTCGTTCATGATGAAACCTTGCTGGTGACGGTCGGGGTGCGCGGGCTCGTACAGAGGTTCGCAGGTTTGTCCAGCATGTGTCCGGCCAATGCAAAGCCGCTGGCTGTCAGCCAACCGGTCAGCAGAAGCCAGGCCAGTCGATCTGCGGAACGGCTGTGCGGCCGGGCGGGACATGAGATCGATGGGTAAGTCATGAACTGCTTAACGGCGGAGAGGACTGATTTCTTGAAAGGCAAGGGCGTCGCACCACAAGGGTGCATCGGTGCGCGACAACCGCCACTACGGTGCGCAACGAATGCGTTCCGAGGGTGAGCGCCGCAGTGCGTCGACCGGGTGACGGTCACCGGAAAGCCTTGATGGCCGGGCGTTGCCGCGGTTCCGGCGCGGCATGCCAGCCAGCCGCGGTCACGATGGCAAAGGATTTGCTTAGTGTTATTCGGTCTCGTTGCATCCACGCGTGGTGGAACTTGACTGAGGTTCTGTTCATGTCCCGATCATTCCTGCCGACAAGGTGGCGCATCGCGCACCCGACCGGAGGAATAAAAGGCCAGGCAACCACGGCGCAACGACGCGTCCTGCCTCGCCCGATACGCGACCGCTGATCCGGGCCAACAATCCAGAGCGGTTTCGACCGCCCCTGCATCGCGTCGAGCATTGCGTCTCGACAGCATCAATGCCGCATCGGGCTCAGGCGCTCGATGTGGCCCGGCAGCAAGCGGCTTCCTCGTCCAGCGGCGGACCGGAACCGGCAGATAACAATTCGACCGGCACGTGCCGGTCATGATCATTTGAACCCGACAGCCATCGGCACCAATGCCGATGTGTGCGTCTGCTCGCGTGCCGGGTTGTCGTCCCGGCCGCCGGGCGACGACGCCGCTGCCGGATCGTCGGCCGCGCGATTCGCGGTCAGCACTCGCAGGAAGCAGACCATGGAAAAGAAACGTCTTGTGATGGTGGGCAACGGGATGGCGGGCTGTCGCACGCTGGAAGAGCTGATCAAGATCGCACCGGGGATGTACGACATCACCGTGTTCGGCGCCGAGCCGCATCCCAACTACAACCGCATCCTGCTGTCGCCGGTACTGGCCGGCGAAATGACGGTGCAGGACATCATCCTGAACGACTGGGACTGGTACCGCGACAACGAAATCACGCTGCACGCGGGCAAGAAGGTCGTGAAGATCGACCGCATCGCTCGCAAGGTGGTGGCCGAAGACGGCACCGAAGCCGAATACGACCGCCTGCTGCTGGCGACCGGTTCCAACCCCTTCATCCTGCCGGTGTCGGGCAAGGACCTGCCGGGCGTGATCGCCTATCGCGACATCGCCGATACCGACGCGATGATCGAGGCGGCTGCGAACCACCGCCACGCGGTCGTGATCGGTGCCGGCCTGCTCGGCCTGGAGGCGGCCAACGGCCTTGCGCTGCGCGGCATGCACGTCACCGTGGTGCATCTGGGCGCATGGATCATGGAACGCCAGCTCGACCGGCCGTCGGCCGACATGCTGCAGGCCTCGCTGGAAAAGAAGGGGCTGGCCTTCCTGCTGGAGAAGCAGACCGAGTCGCTGATCGCCGGACCGGATGGCCGCGTGTCGGCCGTACGCTTCAAGAGTGGCGAGACGATCCCGGCCGATCTGGTCGTGATGGCCGCCGGCATCCGTCCGAACACCACGCTGGCCGAATCGGCCGGCATCCACTGCAACCGCGGCATCGTCGCCAACGACACGATGCAGACCTACGACCCGAAGATCTACGCGGTCGGCGAATGCGTCAGCCACCGCGGCATCGCCTACGGCCTGGTCGCGCCGCTGTTCGAACAGGCCAAGGTGTGCGCCAATCACCTCGCGCATTACGGCATCGGCACCTACAAGGGTTCGGTCACCTCGACCAAGCTGAAGGTGACCGGCATCGACGTGTTTTCCGCCGGCAATTTCACCGGCGGCCCGGGCTGCGATGACATCGTGCTGCACGACCCGTCGGGCGGCGTCTACAAAAGGCTCGTGCTGGAAGGCGAACGTCTGGTCGGCGCCTGCCTGTATGGCGACACCGCGGATGGCGCCTGGTACTTCCAGCTGATCAAGGACGGCCAGGACATCCACGCGGTGCGCGACCACCTGATGTTCGGCCAGAACCACCTGGGTGACGTCGGCCACAAGGGTCAGACCCAGGCCGCTGCGATGCCGGACACGGCCGAAGTGTGCGGCTGCAATGGCGTGTGCAAGGGCACCATCGTCAAGGCGATCAAGGAAAAGGGCCTGTTTTCGCTCGACGACGTGCGCAAGCACACCAAGGCGTCCAGCTCGTGCGGATCGTGCACCGGTCTGGTCGAACAGATCCTCGCCTCGTGCATCGGCGGTGCCTACACGCCGGCCAGCTCCACCTCGAAGGCGATGTGCGGCTGCACCGACATGAACCATGGCGACGTGCGTGCGGCGATCCGCGACCGCCATTACATCGACATCCCGACCGTGATGCGCGAGTTGCAGTGGAAGACGCCGAACGGCTGTGCGTCCTGCCGCCCGGCGCTCAATTACTACGTGCAGTCGAGCTGGCCGCACGAGGCGAAGGACGATCCGCAGAGCCGCTACATCAACGAGCGCGCGCACGCCAACATCCAGAAGGACGGCACCTATTCAGTGGTGCCGCGCATGTGGGGCGGCCTGACGACGCCGAACGAACTGCGCGCCATCGCCGACGCCGCCGAGAAGTATCAGGTGCCAACGGTGAAAGTGACCGGCGGCCAGCGGATCGACCTGCTGGGCGTGAAGAAGGACGACCTGCCCGCCATGTGGGCCGACCTTGCGCAGGCCGGCATGGTGTCCGGTCACGCCTACGGCAAGAGTCTGCGCACCGTGAAGACCTGCGTCGGCGCCGAGCACTGCCGCTTCGGCACCCAGCTGTCGATGGGTCTGGGCGTCAAACTGGAGAAGATGCTGTTCGGCATGTACAGCCCGCACAAGGTGAAGCTCGCCGTGTCCGGCTGCCCGCGCAACTGCGCCGAAGCCGGCATCAAGGACGTGGGCGTCATCGGTGTGGAATCCGGCTACGAAATCTATGTCGCCGGCAATGGCGGCATCAAGACCGAGGTCGCGCAGTTCTTCTGCAAGGTGACCAGCGACGACGAGGTCATGGAGTACTCCGGCGCCTTCCTGCAGCTCTATCGCGAAGAAGGCTGGTACCTCGAACGCACGGTGCATTACATCGACCGCGTCGGCCTCGACTATGTGAAGGGCAAGGTGGTCGACGACGCAGAGAACCGCAAGGCGCTGTACGAGCGACTGCTTTTCGCGCTGCAGGACTACAAGGACCCGTGGCTGGAGCGCGCCGAAGCGGACGCGAAATCCGAGCTCGGCCGTGAGTTCCGCACCATCGCCATCAAGCAGGCGATGAAGGCCTGATCCTGGGATGAGGGGTCAGGGGCTAGCGACAAGCCCACCTCGCGCGGCAAAGCCGCGCCTGTTCCCTAGCCCCCAGCCCCCAACCACTAGCCCCTCCGGATACCCATACAGGAACCCTCATGAGCACCGAAACCTCCACCTGGGCGCCGGTCTGCGCGCTCGAAGACATTCCCCACCTGGGCTCGCGCATCGTGCGCAGCGACACCGGCGACATCGCCATCTTCCGCAATGACAGCGAGGTGTTCGCGGTGCACGACAAGTGTCCGCACAAAGGCGGACCGCTGTCGCAGGGCATCGTGCATGGCAACACCGTCACCTGCCCGCTGCACAGCTGGAAGATCCAGCTCGATTCGGGCGACGCCGTCGCACCGGACGTCGGCTGCACGCGCAGCTTCGAAGTGAAGGTCGAACAGGGACAGGTGCTGCTGAAAGCCTGATCCACCGCGTACGCCCCGTAGGTTGGGGTGAGCGCAGCGATGCCCAACAAGAGCTTGATGCGCATCGCACTGAGTGGCATCGGCATGTTGGGCATCGCTGCGCTCACCCCAACCTACACATGATTACCGATGCTCGGCGGAGCGAAGCTCAGCGGCTCACCCATTTCATTCACAGCAATCCCGAAGAACGGCTGTCCGCAACGACGCGCACAGGCCGGATCGATAACGGGGAGGTCATCCACCGATGGACAGGAAAGCATTTCTCAAGGCCGGTCACACGCCCACGCTGTTTGCCGCCTTTCTCTATTTCGATCTCGCCTTCATGGTGTGGGTGCTGCTCGGCCCGCTCGGCGTGCAGATCGCCCAGGACCTTAATCTGACGCACGCGCAGAAGGGCTTCATGGTGGCGGTGCCGGTGCTGGCCGGTGCGCTGCTGCGCATGCTGATGGGCGTATTGGTCGACCACCTGCAACCGAAGAAGGCCGGCGCCATCGGCCAGGTCATCGTCATCGCAGCGATGTTCGTCGCCTGGCAGTTCGGCATCCACAGTTATGAACAGGCGCTGCTGCTCGGCTGCTTCCTCGGCTTCGCTGGCGCAGCCTTCGCAGTGGCGCTGCCGCTGGCGTCGCGCTGGTATCCGCCGGAACACCAGGGCACGGCACTGGGCATTGCCGGCGCCGGCAACTCCGGCACCGCACTGGCTGCGCTGTTTGCACCGGGGCTGGCGGCGGCTTTCGGCTGGGTGAATGTGTTCGGTCTGGCGCTGATTCCGCTGGTGGCCGTATTCATCTTCTACCTGCTGGTGGCGAAGGACGCGCCGGAATGCCCGCCACCCAAGACGCTGGCTGAATACCTGAAGGTGCTGAAGGACCGCGACGCCTGGTGGTTCATGTTCTTCTACAGCGTCACCTTCGGCGGCTTCGTCGGGCTGGCCTCGTCGCTCACCATCTACTTCAACACCCAGTACGGGCTGGATGCGCAGATGGCCGGTTACTTCACCGCCGCCTGCGTGTTCGCCGGCTCGCTGGTGCGGCCGATCGGCGGCAACCTCGCCGACCGCATCGGCGGCATCCGTACGCTGACCGTCATGTATGTCGTTGCAGCAGCCTTCCTGTTCGGCGTGAGCTTCGGACTGCCGCAGGCCTGGATGGCGGTGGTCGTGTTCGTCGGCGCCATGCTGGCGCTGGGCATGGGCAATGGCGCGGTGTTCCAGCTGGTGCCGCAGCGCTTCCGGCGCGAGATCGGCGTCATGACCGGCCTGGTCGGCATGGCCGGCGGCATCGGCGGCTTCTATCTCGCGTCTTCGCTCGGCTATTCCCGCGAAGCCACCGGCAGCTACCAGACCGGCTTCATCATTTTCGGGCTGCTGGCCGTGCTGGCGCTGATCGGGTTGACGCGGGTGAAGACGCGCTGGCGCACTACGTGGGGGGCGGCCCACCTCACCTCTGCGCGCATCTGACGCAGGGCTCCCGGTCATGACATTGAAGGTGTCCATCGGCCAGTGCTCGATCGCCGGGCCGCGGCCGCGCAACGAGGATTTCGCGGGCGCTGTGACGCCCGCGGGCGAAACGCTGGACGCCAGGGGCGTGCTGCTCGCCGTGGCCGACGGCGTCGGCGGGCATGCCAATGGACGCGAAGCGGCCGAGCTCACCGTGCGCGGCCTGCTCAACGATTACTACGCCACCCCCGACACCTGGAGCATCGCGCAGTCGATCGACCAAGTGCTGGGCGCACTCAATCGCTGGCTGATCGCGCACGCCGCGCGCACACGCGAAACCGCCGGCATGGCGACCACGCTGTCGGCGCTGGTGCTGCGCGGCACGCGCTGGCATCTGGCCCATGTCGGCGATTCGCGCATCTACCTGTACCGCGCCGCGGCGCTGACGCGCCTGACCGAAGACCACACCTGGGCGCACCCCGAACTGTCGAACGTCCTGCATCGCGCGGTGGGACTCGACGCCCGCCTCGCGGTCGACCACGCCGAGGGCGAACTCGAGGTGGGCGACTGCTTCGTGCTGCTGAGCGACGGTGTGTGGAACACGCTGCACGATGAAGGTATCGCCAGCGTGCTGGCGCGCGATGGCGAACCGGAGTCGCTGGCCTCGGCGCTGGTACTGCAGGCCGAAGCGCGTGGCACCAACGACAACTGCACCGCGCTGGTGGTGCGCATCGACGCGCTGGCCCGGGCGGCACTGCGCGACCGCCTTGCCCAGGCTGCGCAACTGGACCTGCCGCCGCGGCTGCACCCGGGCGATGTCGTCGACGGACTGAAGGTCGAGACGGTGCTGCACGAATCGCGTGTCACCCTGCTGTATCGCGTGCGTGACATCGCCAGCGGTGAAGTCAGGGTGCTCAAGACCCTGCGTGCGGACGCGGCCGATCCGGATGCCATCGCCGCGCTGGTGCACGAGGAGTGGCTGGCGCGCCGGGTGGTGTCGCCACTGTTTCCGCAGGTGTCGAACCATGCCGGGCGAAGCAGCCTGTACTACCTTATGAGCTGGCATGAGGGGGCAACACTGCGTGCCCGGCTTGATGCGGGCCACCACTTCGGAGTCGAGCAGATTGTCCGGCTGGGTTGCACCGTGCTGCGCGCGCTCGGCACATTGCACCGGCTCGGCATCGTGCATCGCGACATCAAGCCGGACAACCTGCATCTGGACGCCCAGGGCGCATTGCGCGTACTCGACCTCGGTGTCGCGGCGTCCGACGGCGAAGCGTTCGGTGAGATCAACAACCCGGGTACGCCGAGCTACATGGCGCCGGAACTGTTCGCGGGCTCGGTAGCCAGCGAGTCGAGCGATCTGTTCGCGCTCGGTGTCACGCTGTACGAGTTGCTGACCCGGCGTTATCCGTACGGCGAGGTCGAACCCTTCCAGCGACCGCGCTTCGGCGATCCGCTGCCGCCCACGCGGTTTCGCCCGGACACGCCGGAATGGCTGGAAGCGGCGCTGCTCAAGGCCGTTGCGCGCACACCCGATGCGCGCTTTGAAACTGCCGAGGAATTCCTGCTCGCGCTGGAGCGCGGCGCACACCGTCCGCTTGCGCTGCCACGGCGCGCGCCACTGATCGAACGCGCCTCGACGCGCCTGTTGCGCCTTCTGCTCACCGGCTCAACACTCTTGAATCTGCTGCTGCTGTGGGCGCTGCTCGCATGAATGCCGCGTACCGGGCGCACCAGTGGCATGCATGCACCGTTCATTGCGCCCCGCGAAGGAGCGCGCGTGCACGCCATCGCCGCAAAAGCGCCCGCACAGGCGCGCAAACAAGCCTTCAATAACGTGGCATACGCCTTGCTAAACGTCTGGCGGAGACAACAATGACCGATAAGCGACACGAAACCCGCTCGACCTGCTGCTACTGCGGTGTCGGGTGCGGCGTGATCATCGAACACGACGGCAGCCGTATCAGCGGTGTGCGCGGCGACCCCGGGCATCCGGCGAATTTCGGCCGGCTGTGCACCAAGGGCGCCACGCTGCACCTCAGCGCGCGTCCGGAAACGCGCGCCCTGCATCCGGAACTGCGCCTTGGCCGCGATGCGCCGCGCACGCGCGTGGGCTGGGATGCTGCGCTCGACCATGCCGCCGACCGGTTTGCGGCCATCATCGATAAGCACGGCCCGGACGCTGTCGCCTTCTACATTTCCGGCCAGCTGCTGACCGAGGATTACTACGCCTTCAACAAGCTGGCAAAGGGACTGATCGGCACCAACAATGTCGACACCAATTCTCGCCTGTGCATGAGTTCGGCCGTGTCGGCCTACAAGATGACGCTCGGCGCCGACGCGCCGCCCTGCTCCTATGAAGACATCGACCACACCGACTGCCTGCTGATCGCCGGCGGCAACCCGGCCTACGCCCACCCCATCGTCTATCGCCGCATCGAGGACGCGCGGCGCGCCAATCCGGCGCTGAAACTGATCGTCATCGACCCGCGCCGCACCGACACCGCGTCCGACGCCGACCTGCATCTGCCGCTGCTGCCCGGCACCGATGTCTGGCTGTTCAACGCCATGCTGCACGTGCTGCTGTGGGAAGGACACGCCGACGACGCCTTCATTCGCGCACACACCGAAGGCTTCGACGCACTGCGCAGGCACGTGCGCGACGTGACGCCGGCGGTTGCCGCGGAAATATGCGGCCTGCGCGCCGAAGACATCGTCACCGCCGCGCAGTGGTTCGGTTCGGCGAAGGCGGCGATGTCGATGTGGTGTCAGGGCCTGAACCAGTCGCATCACGGCACGCACAACGGCACCGCGCTCATAGCGCTGCATCTGGCCACCGGCCAGATCGGCCGCCCGGGGGCCGGTCCGTTCTCGCTGACCGGTCAGCCCAATGCGATGGGCGGGCGAGAAGTCGGCGGCATGGCCAACCTGCTGTCCGGCCACCGTGACCTCGCCAACCCGGCACACCGGGCCGAAGTCGCGCGCCTCTGGGGCATCGACGACGTACCGGCGCAACCCGGCCTGACCGCGGTCGATCTGTTCGAGGGCGTGCGCAGCGGCCAGGTGAAGGCGATCTGGATCGCCTGTACCAATCCGGCACACTCGATGCCCGATCAGGCGCTGATCACCGAGGCGCTGCAGACGGCTGAATTCGTCGTCGTGCAGGACGCCTGCCGCAGCACCGAAACCGCCGCCTTCGCCGATCTGCTGCTGCCGGCGAGCACCTGGGGCGAAAAGGAAGGCACGGTCACCAACTCGGAGCGCCGCATCACGCATGTGAAGGCCGCACTGCCGCCACCCGGCGAAGCGCGCGCCGACTGGCGCATCGCCTGTGATTTCGCGCACGTGCTCGCACCCCGGCTCGGCCGCGACGCGATGAGCCTGTTCCCCTATGACAGCGTGGAACAACTGTTCAACGAACACGCCGAAACCACCCGCGGACGCGACCTCGACATCACCGGCCTGAGCTACGCCCTGCTCGACCGCCTCGGTCCGCAGCAGTGGCCCTTCCCCGCCGGCGCCGATGCCGGCCGGGCACGCCTCTACACTGAGCGCACGTTCGCGACCGCGGACGGCCGCGCACGCTTTGTCGTACCGGTCACCAGCACCACTGCGGAAAAGATCGACGCCCGCTTTCCGCTGCACCTGAATACCGGCCGGCTACGCGACCAATGGCACTGCATGAGCCGCACCGGCCAGGTGGCGCAGCTGTACAGCCATGTCGACGAGCCGCGCGTCGAGGTGCACGCCGACGATCTGGCGCGCCGCGGTCTGGCCGACGGCGACCTGGTCCGCATCCGCAGCCGGCGCGGCGACATCGTGCTGCGCGCCCACGCCAGCGCCGCCCAGCGACCGGGCAGCGCCTTCGTCGCGATGCATTGGGGACGCAACACACTTTCGAACAGCGGCGCCAATGCACTGACCGCAGGCCGGACCGACCCTTATTCCAAACAGCCCGAACTCAAGCACGCGGCCGTGCAGATCGCGCGCGCCGATCTGCCGCATCAGGCGCTGCTGCTGCGCACCGAAGCCAGCGACGAAGCCGCCGTCAGCGCTGCGCTGCGGCGCTCGGAAGCGCTGGCCCCGGTGCTGGCCCGCTTTGCCTACGCCGCACTGTCGCTGGCCGGCCGGGAGCGGCCGGTGCTGGTGCTGCGCATCGCGCACGACGCACCGATTCCGGACGACTGGCTTGCCGACATAGACCGCATCTGCGCGCTCGATGACCCGGCCTGCCTGGTCTATCGCGACGCACGACGCGACATCACGAAACGCGCGCTGATCGAGGACGGACTGCTGACCGGCATCCGGCTGACCGGCGAGACCGCTGCAGCCGGCTGGCTGCGCGACGTGATGACCGGTCGCCAGCCGACGACCGACCTGCGGCGCTGGCTGTTTGCGCCGCTGGGCACGCCGCCGGTGGCCACCGCCACGCGCGGACGCATCGTGTGCAACTGCCTCGACGTGGCCGAGCCCGACATCGCCCGGGCCATCGACGCCGGGGCGGACCTGTTATCGCTGCAGCAGTCACTGCGCTGCGGCACCTCCTGCGGGTCCTGCGTACCCGAGTTGAAACGCATGCTGGAAGCACGGCGGCAGGCGGCATAACAATATTTCGAGGAGACGAACATGAGCCTGGAGCGATCGCTGCGATGTTGAGTCAACAGACCCTGACAGACATGCTGTCGGCGCTCGGCCGCGGCGGCGAAGACGGCCGGGATCTGGCGGAAGAAGAGGCCTACGACCTGTTCGCCGACATGCTCGACGGCCGCATTCCGGCGCTCGAGCTCGGTGCCGTGCTGGCCAGCCTGCGCTGGAAGAACGAATCCTCCGACGAACTGGCCGGCTTCGCGCGCGCGCTCAACGAACGCGTGCCGGTCATCGAACTTCCGCAGCATCGGCCTCGCATGGTGGTCATTCCGAGCTATTCGCGCGCCGGCCGGGCGCCCAATCTGATGCCGCTGCTCGCACTGATGCTGGCGCGTCTCGAAGTGCCCGTGATGGTGCATGGGCTCGTGGGGCACGGTGTGCGGGCGGGCAGCATCGATGTGTTCGAACGACTTGGTCATGCGCCCTGCAGCAGTCTGGCCGACGCGCAGACCACGCTGAATTCAGGGCGCTGTGCAGTGGTACCGACCGAAATGCTCAGCCCCTCGCTCGACAGCCTGATCCGCTTGCGGGATCGCATGGGGAACCGGAACACGGCACACGTCGTGGCCAAACTGCTCGATCCGGCGCCGCTGCGCAGCCTGCGCGTCATCTGCGTGGCCGACCCCCAGCTGTTGTCCCGACTGCACGACATGTTCCTGCGCACACCGGAGCGTGCGCTGCTGATGCGCGCCCCCGATGACGATTCATTTGCCGACCCGATGCGTCGTCCGCGCATACAGATGTTCGAGCACCAGACCGCCCGCACGCTGTTCGAAGCGGAAATCGGCACCCCTCAACTGGTCAATCCGCTGCCACCGGCAGAAGACATCGAGGCCACCAGTGCCTGCATACGTGAAATGCTGGAAGGCCACCGCGCCATCCCGCAACCGCTGCTCAACCAGGTCGCGGCCTGCCTGTTCGGCAGCGGTTCGGCGCGCGACCTGACGCATGCCAAGGCCACCGTTTCACTCGGGCTGGCGCACGCAACACCGCACTCGGCCCACTGAGGCTCGACGACCGGACCCCGGTCGCGCGGCGTCAGGCGCCGTTGGCGGCCATCCAGGCCAGGCAGCGCTGCCAGCCGTCCCTGGCGTCAATTTCGCGATAGCTTGGCCGGAAGTCGGCGTGAAAGCCGTGCGGGGCCTCCGGATACAACACGATGTTCGAGCGGCGCGCCGCATCGGCGGGTGACTTCGTCAGCGCATCGCGCATGGCGTCGACGTCGCTGGTCGGAATGCCCTGATCCTTGCCGCCGTACAGACCGAGCACCGGCGCCTTGAGCGCGTCGGCCAGATCGATCGGGTGGTTCGGCGTGAGCTCACCCGGCAGTCCGTCAAGCTTGCCGTACCACGCCACACCGGCGCGCAGCGCGGGCTGATGCGCGGCATACAGCCAGGTGATGCGGCCGCCCCAGCAGAAGCCGGTCGCCGCCAGGCGGGCAGAATCACCGCCGGACTGCGCCGCCCAGGCGACGCAACTGTCGAGATCGCCCATCACCTGCGCATCGCCGACGCGCGACACGATGCGCTCGAAAATTTCCGGCACGCTGCTGATCTTCGACGGATCGCCCTGGCGGAAGTACAGCTCGGGCGCGATCGCGAAGTAACCGGCCCGGGCAAAGCGCCGGCAGACATCGCGGAGATGTTCGTGCACGCCGAACACCTCTTGCACCACCAGCACCACCGGCGGCTTCGGCGTGGCAGCCGGGCGGGCGAAATAGACCGGCAGTGTCTGCGCGTCGGGCGTACCGACCTCGGCCATGCCGGTGTCCAGACCTGTCGCGGGCGTCGTGATGATCTGCTGCGCCATCACCGGCTGCGCGGCGAGCGCAAAACCGGCCACCGTTGCAGTACGCAGGAAGTCACGCCGTTCCGGATCGCCCGGCAGGCCGCTTTCAGGTTTTGCTGCGCTCGAGCTCACGTTCAGTCCTCCTCAGCGATTGATGAAGCCGGGTTCGCGCGCCGGCACCGAGTCGGAGAACTCGTTCAGCTGGCGCGCCAGGTCCATCTTGCCGGCGGTTGCCACCTGCGGCACGTAGTTGCGGAACAGTTCGCTGATCGCCGCGCGCTCGCCGCCCTGGAACTGGCCGGCAACCGGGTACAGACGCTCGATCATGTCGATGCCTTCGGACCACTTGTTCTGCGCGGCGCAGGCAATCGACAGTTCGGCGAGGCGACGGGCCAGCGGCAGATCCGGGGCGCTGCCGGCGCGCTTTTCCTCGATGGTCAGCGATTCGCGCAACAGCTCCTCCGCACCTTCCCAGTTGCCGAGCATGCGCTTCAGTTGAGCATAGTTGTACAAGCGCTGCGACTTGGCATCCGGGGTGATCGCGTTCACGTCCGGGTGCATCAGCGCCTTGTAGCAGAGCTCATCGGCCAGACCGATGTTGTTGTCGGCCCACGCCGCCCGGCATTCGCGGAAAAAACGGTCGGACTGGTTGTCCTGCGCGGCCGAACCGGCGCTCGCGCCGAGCAGGCAAAACGTCGCGGCAAGTGCCGTCAGCAGATGTTGTTGGCGGGTCATGGTCAGATCTCCTCGTGATGGGTACTGCGTTTTTTTTCTGGCCTCAGGCGAGGCGTCTTCGGTAGATCCACTGCGTGTCCGACGACGCCTTGCCATCGAATACGTAGCCGTCGACGGCAAAGTCCCGCAACGCCTCGACGTCATCGATGCGATGGTCGGCGGCGTAGCGTGCCATCAGGCCACGCGCGCGTTTGGCGAAAAAGCTGATCACCTTGTAGGTGCCGCCCTTCCAGTCCTGGAACACCGGCTGGATGACTTCTGCCTTCAGCGTCTTGCGCTTCACGGCCTTGAAGTATTCGTCGCTGGCGAGGTTGACCAGTACCGGCCGCGAATCGTTCTCCAGTACGGCGTTCAATGCCTGCGCCGGCAGATCGCCCCAGAACGCGTAGAGATCCCTGCCGGATGGATTGGCCAGCCTGGTGCTCATTTCCAGCCGGTAGGGCAGCATCAGGTCAAGCGGACGCAGCACCCCGTACAGCCCGGACAGGATGCGTACATGCTGCTGCAGCCAGTCGAGTCCGGCACGGTCGAGCGAGCGGGCGTCGAGTCCGTCGTAGACGTCGCCGTTGAACGCCAGCGCGGCCGGACGCGCGAGCGGAGCGTCGTAGTCGGGCGTCCACTCGGCGTAGCGCGCGGCATTCAGCGCGGCCAGCGGATCGGAAATGCTCATCAGCGATGCGATATCAGCCGGACTTTTGCACTTCAGGATATCCACCAGCACGGCCGAGCGATCCAGAAAATCGGGACGTGTCGCGCTGGCCGCAGGCAAAGGGGATTCGTAGTCGAGCGATTTGGCGGGAGACAGGACGATGATCATGGGCGTGACGCAGACAGGATTGACCCCGCGATGGTAGCGTGCGCCATCGAACCCGTGCGCTGCTTGCCTGTCGCAGACCTGGACAAAACGAATGGAGAAGAATGTGCAGCAAGTGCTGCCGGACTGCGGAGCGCACGCAGCGGCCCGTCTGCGACGGTCCTCGAAACGTGTAGCGCCCAATGAAAACGGAGGTGCCGCAGTGCGGACACCTCCGTTATTCCGGCCGGGCAAGCATGCACTTCCCGGGTCATGCCGGACAGTTCATCCGGGGCTGCGGATCCGCCGCGGCCCCGGGAAAGGAAACCGGTTACTTCTTGTTGATCGACTTCTTCAACGCAGCGCCTGCGGTGAATTTCGCAGTCTTGGCAGCAGGAATCTTGATCGTGGCGCCGGTGCGCGGATTGCGGCCGGTACGGGCAGCACGCTTGCCGGTGGCAAAGGTACCGAAACCGACCAGGGTCACTTTTCCACCCTTCTTCAGTTCGGTCGTGACGGATTCGAGAAAACCGTCGAGCAGACGACCTGCTGCGGCTTTGGAAACGTCAGCTTTCTTGGCGAGTGCTTCGATCAGTTCTGCTTTGTTCATCTAAGTCTCCTTCTTCGTTATGCGCAAATGCGCGCGGGAAAACCTGCAGCGATGATAGTGAGGCGCAGCGCGCTCCACAAGCGGCTTTGCAGACTTTCTTCATGAATTTGCGCGCCCTGTAGCCACTTTTTCGCTGCCAAGCCAGTTCCATGCCCGATTTGGCATCCACACACCGATCCGGTTGGACACCCAGGTGCCCGAGGGGCATAATCCGCGACCATGAAATTTCTGTTCGATCTGCTGCCGGTACTGCTGTTCTTTGCAGCCTACAAATTCGCCAACGCTTCGCCCGAAGCGTCCCATTCACTGGTGACGCAGGCGCTCGGCGATGGCATTGCCGTCACCCAGGGTCCGATACTGATCGCCACCGCCGTCGCGATCATTGCGACGATAGGGCAGGTACTGTGGCTGATGGCGCGCGGGCGCAAGGTCGAAATCATGCTGTGGGTCAGCCTGGGCATCATCGTCGTGTTCGGCGGTGCAACGCTGCTGTTTCACGACGCGACCTTCATCAAATGGAAACCGACCGTGTTGTACTGGTTGTTCGCATGCACGCTTGCCGGTGCTGCGCTGTTTCTGAAACGCAACCTGATCCGCAGTCTGATGCAGGCCCAGATCGAACTGCCCGAAGCCGTGTGGACGCGGCTCAATCTTTCATGGATAGGCTTTTTCGCAGTCATGGGCGTGCTGAATCTTTATGTTGCCTTCAGTTTCAGCGAAGAAACCTGGGTGGATTTCAAGCTGTACGGTGGCATGGGTCTCATGTTCCTGTTCGTGCTTGCGCAGGGGGCGATGCTGTCGCGTCATGTTGACGAGAAGAACTCCTGATCCGGTCCGATTCGACATCTCCGATCCAGACTGCCCGATCCTGCCCCCTCATTGCCGATTCCACAGAGGTGACGATGTTTTATGTTCTGATGGGTGAAGACACGCCCGGCAGCCTGCCGAAGCGGCTCGCCGCGCGTCCTGACCACCTGCATCGCCTGCAGTTGCTGCAGGATGAAGGACGCCTTCTGCTGGCCGGTCCGATGCCGGCGATCGACGCGGTCGATCCGGGCGACGCCGGTTTCAGCGGCAGCCTGATCATCGCCGAATTCGATTCGCTCGACGATGCGCGCGACTGGGCCGACGAAGACCCCTACACTGTGCAGGGCGTGTTCGAGCGCGTCACGATCAAACCCTTCCGCAAGGTCTTTCCGTCTTGAATCAGGCCATGACTGTCGAATCCGCCATCCGCGAGCGGCTTGCCGCGCTTGAACCGGTGGCGCTCGATCTGGTCGACGAATCGCATCTGCACGCCGGACATGCGGGTGCGCGATCCGGCGGACGGCACTACCGGCTGTCCATCGAATCCGCCCGCTTCACGGGGCGACGGCTGATGGAACGCCACCGCCTCATCTACGCTGCACTGGGCGACCTGATGCAGCACGACATTCACGCCCTGTCGATCACGGCGCGCGCCCCCGGCGATGCGGATCCGGTTTGATCGACAATCCATTCATTTGCAGTACCTGGCATTCACCCAGAAAGGTAACCCGATGAAACACACGTTCTCGATTCTGTCCCTTGCCGTCATGACTGCCTTCGCCGCACCGGCGATGGCGCAGCAGAAGGCGAAGGAAAAGCCGGCTGCCGCTTCGGCCGAGGGCGTGCTCGCCACGGTCAATGGCAAGACCATCCCGCAGGGCCGCGCCGACATCATGGTGCGCAATCAGATCGCCCAGGGCCAGCAGGACGGCGAGCAGCTGCGCAACGCCGTGCGCGAAGAGCTGATCCGCCGCGAAGTGCTGACGCAGGCGGCCGCGACCAAGGGGCTGGACAAGAACGCGGCCCTGATGCACCAGGCGGATCTGGCCCGCCAGGCCGTGCTGATCCAGGCTTACCTGCAGGAATACGTGCGCGCCAACCCGGTCAGCGAAGCGACGGTCAAGGCCGAGTATGACAAGGTTAAAGCCGGTCTCGGCGACAAGGAATACAAGGCGCGCCACATCCTCGTGAAGACCGAGGACAAGGCGAAGGAAATCATCGCCAAGCTGCAGGTCGGTGAAAAGTTCGAAGATCTGGCCAAGGACTCGGAAGACCCGGGTTCGAAGGACCGCGGTGGCGACCTCGGCTGGAGCGCCCCGGCGCAATACGTGAAGCCGTTCTCCGAGGCGCTGACCAAGCTCGAAAAGGGCAAGTTCACGCCGCAGCCGATCCGCACCGACTTCGGCTACCACGTGATCAAGCTCGAAGATGTGCGCGACCTGAAGGTGCCGCCGTTCGAAGAAGCCAAGGCACAGATCGCCCAGCGGCTCGAGCAGCAGACCATCGCGGCGCACGTGAACGAACTTCGCCAGAAGGCCTCGGTCAAATAGGCCTGCGTCCGGTCCCGGGTGCGCTCACCTCAACCTGCGTGTCATCGAGCCGTTAAAGCGGACGGATGAGATGAAGAAGGAGGACGCGAAATGTCTCGCGAAGCACCCGAACCCGGCGTCGAGTCGGGTGAACCGCTGACCGCTCCGGCCGAGCCGTTCTGGCGCGTCTGGTGGCGTTTCGTCTGGCCTTTCCTGTACTTCCGTGACTGCACGCGTGGCAGCTGGCTGGAGCGCGTGCAGAGCTACCGTCACAACCGGTCGATGCGACGCTACCTGCCGGGCTTCATCCTGAAGTGGCTGGTATTCACGGCGTTCTTCTTCACCTTCGGCCACTTCTTCGACGACGCAGCCGGTCTGGTCATTCCGGCCGCCTGCTGTTTCGTGACCGGTACCTGGACCGGTGTGGTATCGATCGTGCTGTTCATCGCCTGGGGCTGGCTGGAGCGATTCCCGGAACTGTACTGAGCAGCACGGCGGGTGACGCGTGACACCCGCCGCCTCGCCTTTCAGCGAGCAGCCAGCCGCGCCGCCTGCTCTGCCACCCGCTGACCGAACAGCCTCGCGGTCTGCAGGTCCCCATCAAGCATTTCGTCGACCGACGCGTCCGACGGCGTCGAGGCCATCGCGCCGGCGAAGGACGCCACGTAGTTGATGTCGTTGCGCGTGGCCGCCTTGCTGTTGCTCGGCATCAGGCCGGTGCCCACCCACAGCATGCTGTGCTGCATCGCCAGCGTCATCAGATAGTGCAGCGTCGAATGCTTGTCGCCATTCATCGACGCAGAATTGGTGAAGCCGGCCGCCAGCTTGTCCTTCCATTTCTGGCCGAACCAGGGCCTGGAACTCGCGTCGGCGAATTTCTTGAACTGCCACGACACGGTGCCCATGTAGGTCGGGCTGCCGAACACGATGGCATCGGCGGTGGCCAGCGTGTCCCATGCCGCGTCAGGCACATTGCCGTCTGCGTCGACTTCGATGGCATGGACTTCGGCCGCCAGTGCGGCGCCGTCGGCGACAGCCTTGGCCATGCGGCGGGTGTGGCCATAGCCACTGTGATAAACGATCGCTACCTGTGTCATGTCGGACTCCTTCGTCAAGATGCGGGGTTGCCAAGGTCGAACAGCAGCACATGTGCGCCCTGCCCGTTTTCAAACTTCACTTCCGTTTCATCGTCCAGCTTCAATGCGTCGCCGCCCTGCAGCCGCTGCCCATTGACGGTCAGCGCGCCATCCACCAGATGCACATAGGCCTTGCGGCCGCGGACCAGCGGGTGGCTGACCGGCGCATCGCCGGCGTCGAGCCGCATGGCGAGCAGGGCCACATCGGAATGGATGCCCAGCGCGCCATCGCGTGCCGGCGGATGGACCAGCGTCTGCAACCGCCCGCGTTGGGCTGCCGCCGGAAAGTGGGCCTGTGCATAATCCGGCGCGATGCCACGCGCTTCCGGCAGCAGCCAGATCTGCAGCATGCGTACGGTGTCGTCGCGGCCGTGATTCCATTCGCTGTGCAGCACGCCGTGGCCGGCGCTCATCCGCTGCACATCGCCGGCGCGCAGCACGCCGGTATGGCCCATCGAATCGCGATGGGTCAGTTCGCCCGCCAGCACGACGGTGACGATTTCCATGTCGCGATGCGGGTGGGTGCCGAAGCCGCCGCCAGGCGCGATCGTGTCTTCCATCAGGGCGCGCAGCACGCCGAAACCCATGTGATCCGGATCGTGGTAATCCGCGAACGAAAAGCTGAAATGCGAGTGCCCCCAGCCGTGGTCGTCGAAACCGCGTTCTGAAGATTTGCGCAGACTGATCATGGCCCATCTCCTTGATTCGTATGTCGATGATGGAATTCTGCTGATGCGGAGCCCTGGCGTGTCCGCATAGCACTGATATCATCGTTCAAAATTTTTGATCTCAAGCCAGGCGCGATCGCACGGCCTGCCACCTGCCCACTTAACATCTGGACACCCGATGAGCGACCACGACCACCCGCTGACCCCGGAAGCGATCCGCCTGATCGCCACCATCGACGAAGCCGGCAGCTTTGCCGCCGCGGCGCGCGTGCTCGGCAAGGTGCCGTCGGCGCTCAGCTACAGCGTGCGTCAGCTGGAAGACGCGCTCGACGTGCTGCTGTTCGATCGCGCCAGCCGCAGCGCCGTGCTGACGCCGGCCGGTCGCGAACTGCTGTCGGAGGGGCGTCGCCTGTTGATCGAGATGGATGCCGTCGCGAGCCGGGTGAAGCGGGTCGCCAGTGGCTGGGAAGGTCAGCTCGCGATCGCCGCCAACGCGCTACTGTGCCCGCACACCTTGCTCGACCTGGTGGACGCCTTCTACAGCCAGCGCGACACCGCCCGCCTGCCGCCACCCACGCGTATCCGCTTGCGCCAGGAGGTGCTGTCCGGCACCTGGGAGGCCCTGCTGACCGGCACGGCCGACCTGGCGATCGGCGTCGATGCCGACGACAGCAGGGTCAGCGGCGTGCAGATCGAACCGCTGGGCGACGTTCCCTTCGTGTTCGTCGTCGCCCCGCAGCATCCGCTGGCGCGCATCGATGCGGTGCTGACACCGGCCGTCATCCGCATGCATCGCGCTGTCGCAATCGCCGACAGTGCACTCAAGCTGTCGCCTGTATCGCGCAATCTGCAGCCGGGTCAGGACGTGTTCACGGTGCCGACGCTCGACATGAAAATCGACGCACAGCTGCGCGGTCTGGGCTGCGGTTTCCTGCCGGAAAGCCGGGTTCGCGCGCACATCGCAGCCGGGCGAATGGTGGCGAAGGACACCGGCGAGACGAAAATCGCCCGCTTTTCGATCGCCTGGCGCAGTGGCCCGCACGGTCGCGCGCTCGACTGGTGGCTGCAGCAGCTGGCGAGCCCGCGTACTCGCACCGCACTGCTCGAAGGTGTGCCCGCATGAACGACAGCCACCTTCCGATCATCCTGTTGAGCGGGTTTCTGGGCAGCGGAAAGACCACGCTGCTGAACCGCCTGCTCGCCTCACCCGGCATGTCCGATACGCTGGTCGTCATCAACGAGTATGGCGATGCCTCGCTTGACCATCTGCTGGTGACCCATTCGGCGGAGCAACCCGTGGTCGAGCTGCCGGGCGGCTGCGTCTGCTGCAGCCTGCGCGGCGACCTGGCGCAGACGCTGCGCGACGCGCACTGGCGCTTCGCGCGCGCCGGACGCAGGCAGTTCGAACGCATCGTCATCGAAACGACCGGTCTCGCCGACCCGGCGCCCATCCTGCGCACGCTGACGCAGGACGCCCGCATTGCCGCGCGCTACCGACTGCGCTGCACGCTGACCGTCGTGGACGCGCTGCACGGCGCGGGCACGCTGGCGACACAGGATGAAGCCGTGCGCCAGATCGCCGCCGCCGACCGCCTGCTGATCAGCAAGTCCGATCTGACGGAAGCCGATGCGCTCGGTGCGCTGCGTACCAGGCTCGAACGCATCAATCCTTTCGCGCCGCAGACCGACCTTCAGGCGACGTCCGACGGCGCAGAACTGATGACGCTGCTCGACGCGCCACCGCCCCGGCCGGCGCGCTTCCAGCCCGTGCTGACGGACGCACCGCACGCCATTCGCGCGGACAGCTTTGCCTTCGAACGGCCGATTGCCGCCGGTCGACTGGACGCCTGGCTCGCCGGCTGGCCGGACATCGCCGGTCCGGGCCTGCTGCGCATGAAGGCGCTGTTCGATGTCGAGGGGCACACCCGGCCGGTGGCGGTACACGGCGTGCAGCACACACTGCATCCGCCGACGCCGCTGGCTGACTGGCCTGACGCGGGCCGCGGCTCGACCGTCGTGTTCATCACGCGCGACATCGCCGCCGAAGCACTGCGCGAATATGTGGCGCTGCTCGGGCGCGATTGAACCTGCAGCCACACACATCGCTCACAATAGGGTCTTGCGTACGCCCTGCCTCGCCTGAGTCCATCACCCATGTCCATTGCCGCCCGACGGCTCGATGAAATCGAGTTCGACAACGTTTTCGTGCGCAGCCTGCCGGCCGATCCTTCGGCCGACATGCGTTCGCGCCCGGTCATCGATGCGTCCTACACGCTGACGTCACCGACACCGGTCGCGGCACCCGAGCTGCTGGCCTGGTCGGACGTGCTGGGCGCCCAGCTCGGGCTGCGCCGCCCGGCACGCGTCGATGTGGCGGTCGAGGCGCTGGCCGGCAATCGCATCCTGCCCGGCATGCAGCCCTACGCGGCGCGCTACGGCGGCCACCAGTTCGGCAACTGGGCCGGCCAGCTCGGCGACGGCCGCGCCATCACGCTGGGCGAAATGATCGATACCGCAGGTCAGCGGCAGGAACTGCAGCTCAAGGGCGCCGGCCCGACACCCTACTCGCGGCGTGCCGATGGCCGTGCCGTGCTGCGTTCGTCGGTGCGGGAATTCCTGTGCAGCGAAGCCATGTTCCACCTCGGCATTCCGACCACGCGTGCGCTCAGTCTGGTCGCGACCGGCGACCGGGTGGTGCGCGACATGTTCTACGACGGGCATCCCGAATACGAGCCGGGCGCCATCGTGTGCCGCGTCGCTCCCAGCTTCGTGCGCTTCGGCCACTTCGAAATCCTCGCGTCGCATGAAGAGCTCGACCTGCAGCGCCGGCTTGCCGACTGGGTGATGACGCACCACTTCCCCGGCATCACGTCGCCGGCCGACTGGTTCGCCGAAATCTGCCGCCGCACGGCGGTGCTGATGGTCGAGTGGATGCGCGTCGGCTTCGTGCATGGCGTGATGAACACCGACAACATGTCCATCCTCGGCCTGACGATCGACTACGGCCCTTACGGCTGGCTTGAAGGCGTCGACATGATGTGGACGCCGAACACGACCGACGCCCAGGGCCGACGCTACTGCTACGGGCGCCAGCCGCAGATCGGCTACTGGAACCTGACGCGACTGGCTGCCGCGCTGTCGCCGCTGATCGACGATCAGGCGGCGATCGATGCCGCACTCGAAGGCTACGAGCAGACCTTCTCCGACCGTTGGACACGCATGCTGGCCGACAAGCTCGGCTTGCCGGCGGCCGCGGACGAAGCGGAACAGGCCATGCGCAGCGAACTTTTCCAGCTGCTGCAGGCGGAGGAATGCGACTTCACGATCTTTTTCCGCGCGCTGGCAGAGGTCCCTGTGGCGACAGCCCTCGCCGGCGATGCGGCGGCACTGGCGCCGCTGCACGACGCCTTCTACAGCGCTGATGGCCCTTCCGCCGACCATGGTCGCGCGCTGCTTGCGTGGCTGCAGGGCTGGGCGCAGCGCGTCACGGCCGGCGGCGAAGCGGACGCGGCGCGCGTCGCGCGCATGAACGCGAGCAATCCGAAATACATCGTGCGCAACTGGCTGGCGCAGCGCGCCATCGACGATGCGGGCGCCGGCGACACCGCGATGATCGAGCGACTGCTGAAGATGATGCAGCAGCCGTACGACGAACAACCCGAATTCAACGATCTGGCCGGCCGCCGCCCCGAATGGGCGCGCAACAAACCCGGCTGTTCCGCCCTGTCCTGCAGTTCATGAACCGCCTTCCACCCCGATGAATCCATCCACGCACAGCCTCACCTCACACACCTTCCACGGCCTCGAACCCGGACCGCGCCTGATCGTGCTCGGCGCCGTCCACGGCAACGAAATCGGCGGCACGCGCGGCATCGAGCGCGTGCTCGACGAACTGGCGCGCGGCGACCTCGTCATCGTGCGCGGCACCGTCACCTTTGTACCGATCACCAATCCGCTCGCCTGGACGCTGAAGCGGCGCGCCGGTGACCGCAACCTGAACCGCAATCTGCGCCCGGTGGCCGAGCCGCAGGACTACGAAGACCGCATCGCCAACGTGCTGTGCCCGCTGCTCGCCGCGCACGACGTACTGCTCGACCTGCATTCCTTCCACACCGGCGGCGAACCGTTCGCCATGCTGGGGCCGCAGGACAATGACGGCACGCTGGAAGCCTTTTCGTACGCGGCCGCCGAAGAGGCGCTGGCGCTGCGCCTCGGTGCGCGCCGTCTGGTCGAGGGCTGGCTCGACACCTACGCCACCGGCGTGCGCAAGCGACTGGCCCGCACCGCGCCCACCGAACGCGCCCACCTGTTGTCGACCGATCCGGACTACGGCATCGGCACCACCGAATACATGCGCCGCATGGGCGGCTACGCAGTGACGCTGGAATGCGGCCAGCACGACGATCCGGCCGCGCCTGAATTTGCCTGGCGCGCCATCCGGAACACGCTGGCGCACCTGAAGCTGGTCGAAGCGCCCGCGCCGGCGGCGCGCGACAGCTTCGAACTGCTGCGCCTGACGGAAGTGATCGACCGGCTGCACCCGGACGATCAGTTCGCGCGCACCTGGTGCAGCTTCGACCCGGTCAGCGCAGGCGACGCGATCGGCACCCGCCATGACGGTACGCCGGTCATTGCGCCGCAGGACGGCTACATCGTGTTTCCGAACCCGACCTCGACACCGGGCAACGAGTGGTTCTATTTCGCGCAGCGCAGCACGCGGGCGCTGCACCGGAACTGAGCTAGAAGCGCCAGCGCAGGCTGGCGTAGCCATTGCGTTCGGGCATCGGGTAATAGGTTTCCGAAAAGGCGATGGTCGAATACACCTTGTCGAACACATTGTTGATGCCGGCCGCCAGTTGCGCACCGCCGCCCAGATCGAGGCGCAGCGCAAGATCGAACACCGTGTAGGACGGCAGTTCGGCGAAGCTGCGGTTGTCGAGGTCGTTGCCGTCGAAGCGCCGACCGGCGTGGCGCGCCGCGACGATCCAGCGCAGCGACGGCGTCTGCAGCCACTCCGCACGAGCATTCGCGGTCCAGCGCGGCACCAGCGGAATGTCGGCGTCAGTGCCCTTGAAGCGTGGCTGCACATACCCGGCGTTGGCAGCGAACAGCCAGGCGGCCGACGGCTGCCAGCGCGTTTCGAGCTCCATGCCGGTGCGTTGGGTCGGCAGGTCGTAATTGCGGTTCACGCTCGGCACGCCGGTGCTGTCGAAGTAGATTTCATCCTGGTTGCGCAGGCGGAACAGCGTCAGCCCGAGCGACAGCCTGTCATCGGGCTGCAGGCGCACGCCGGCTTCGATCGTGCGGCCGCGCTGCGCGCGCAGATCGGACGACGCCAGCGCCAGTTCGTCGATGTTCGGGGTGCGGAAGTTGCGCGACACACTGGCAAAGGCGACCAGCGCCTTCACCGGCTGCCAGCTCACCCCCAGCTCCGCAGCATGGCTTTTCGCGCTCGACGCGTAGCGGCTGTCAGATTCGAAGCCGGTGACGCAACTGCCCGGAATTTCCACCGGAATGAAGCCCAGTCCCGGAATGAACACGTTCTGGAACTGGCAGGTGCGCCGATAGGTGGCTGCTTCGGTACGGCTCTTCGTGTCTTCGCTGCGCCAGCCGGCGTTCAGGCGCAGCGCATCGGTCGCGCGAAACACCATCTCGGCATACCAGGCCTGACCGTTCAGGTCGCCGCTACGCATCCTTGACTGGTCGATCACGGTGCGGCCGGCGTCGCGCCGCAGGTAGTCGGACGACTGCGTGACAAAGCCGGCGCCGAAAGAATGGATGCGGCCGAAGGCGCTGTAGTCAAGGTCGTAGCGCAACTGCACGTCGCGCCGCGTCGATTCGATCGTGTATTGCTGATCGTTCAGCGGCTGCGCCGGATTGACACCGATCAGGTAAGGATTGTCGCGCGTACGGTGGTCGGTCTGGAATTCGACCAGACCGAAATCGCCCAGATCGAAGCGCCACAGCGTGCCGAATTTGCGGTCGTCGGTGCTGCCGCCATCCAGCGGCGACGCCGTGCTCGAACGACGCAGCGCAGCACTGCCGGACAGGAAGCGTTCGCGCGGCACCGGACCGGGCAGCTTGTATTCATCGGTGTGGCGCGACACGCGCAGCAGCACGTCCATGAAGGACAGCGCTCCGTCCGGCATGATGCGCAGTTCCGCCGCTGTATCGCGCCGGCGCTGTTCGTCGTTGTCCCGGTAGCCGTTGCCGTCGAGCCGCCCGACATCGATGCGGCCAGACAGGGGCCCCGCGCCGCCGGACGCGCTGAAGCGCAGTTCATGCGTGTCGTACGAAGCGGTGCGCGCCTCGAATTCGCCCTTCAGCGGCCCGTTGCGCGGACGCCTTGTCAGTACGTGGATGATGCCGCCCACAGCGCCGTCACCGTAGCGCACCGCGCCACCGCCACGCAGCACTTCGATGCGTTCGACCTGGGACAACGCGACCGACGACAGGTCGGCGCCTGACAGATCCGATGCGTTCAGCCTGACGCCATCGACCAGCACCAGCACATTACTGACCGCCGTGGCGCCGAAGCCGCGCATGTCGACGGTGGCACCCTTGTCGCGGCCGAAATAGCTCTGGATGTTGAGGTTGGCTTCGCGACCCAGCACTTCGGCCACGGTGCGCGATGGTGAATGCTCGATGTCTTCGGTGGTGATGACCGACACGCTGTGCGGCACCATACGCAACGTGTCGGCTGCCGACGGCGCACTGATGACGACTTCATCGAGCTCGTGCACGCGCGGCGCCGAAGCCTGTGCAAGGGCCAGACCGGGCAACACGGGCAGCAAAAAAAGAAAACGGAGACAGTGCATCAATGCGCATCACCCGCGAACCGTGGAGGGCGCGCGGGTGATTCCTGGACCGATCAGCCGCGACGGCGACGCGCGACCGCGCCGACCAGCGCCAGACCGGCCAGCAGCAGCGCGACCTGCTCCGGCTCCGGTACGGCGGTGACGGTCAGATTGTCGAGTGCGAAATAGGCCGGCGTGTTGATACCGAATTCCCCGCTGTCGCTCGAAACCAGCGCGAACTGCAGACTGCTGACCGTGCCGAGCGCCGCGAGATCGACCCAGCGCCAGTCGGTCACCACGTAGTCCTGCGTGTTGTCGGCGAACCGGTAGTCGGCCAGCATGAAGTCGACGCTGCCGGTGGTCGCACCGCCACCGTCCTTGCCGATGATGGTCAGCTTCAGGTAGTCCGGGTCATTGCCGCTGGCGCCGCCGAACTTCTTCGAAAAACCGAACAGGGTGTCGCCGTCGAGCATGGTCCGGCCGGCAAACGTCGTGTTGGTGAAGTACGCACCCTGCACGCTGACGGCCGACGCAAAGCCGATCGTCGGTGCGCCGAAATTGGCGATCGCGTAATGGGCCGATCCATCGACGCCGCCGCCGGTGATTGCGCTGTGCTGATTGGTGAAGTTGCCGGTCGTCGTGTCGGTGCGGTTCGAATACACCCAGTCCGTGTGGCAGCAGCCGCCGCCGATGTCCGAATAGGTGTGATTGAAGGTGGCGGCTCCACTGGTGAAGGTGGTCGTCACTTGCGGGAAGAAGTGGCTTTCGGACGCCAGCGGCGCGTCTTCGAACGTGGCAACCGAAGGGGTCGCTGCGTGCGCGCCGTGGCTGGCTGCCAGTGCGCCCAGCGCGAAGGCGAGAAGAGTCTTGTTCATGTCAATGATCTTTCGTGGTGAGCGGGGGCGGCATCAGCCGCGACGACGGGCGACCAGACCGATCAGGCCGAGTGCGGCGCAGTACATGGCCCATTGCGACGGTTCGGGCACGGCCGGCAGTGCCGCGTAGTGGATGACGCCGACGGCGTCGAGGTCGAAGCCGCTGCTGCCGGTGGTCGGATACGGGTCATAGATGGGGTGCGGCCCGCCGTATTCGGCCGGGAAGCTGTCGAAGGTCGAGCCATTGCCGACGACGTCAATCAGGCGCACGTACTGCACCTTGTTGATATCCAGCCCGGCGACACCGCTCAGCACATCGAGATCGAACGGCGTACCGAAGCCGGCGCGGTACTTGCCGGCCAGACCGTCGATATTGGTCGGATCGATCAGGCCGAAGCCGCCGACCGGGCTGGCCGTGAACGAGAAGTTCGGAAAGCGGAAGAAATCGGTCCCGTTGGACGACACCTCGACGAACGCCAGTTCGAGGAAGGTGTCCATGAAGCCGTTTTCGAATACCGCGAAGTCGGCCCCTGCACCGTTCGTGATGTAGCCGCCGAAGCTGAGCGTGATGCTGCCGCCGTCGCCGAGCACGACGATGTCGGTCGCGCCGCCCTGGGCAACGCCCAGACCCTTTTCCGGCGTTTTCCACGTCGCATCGACGTTGGGGCCAGGCTGATAGTCGCGATAGCCGGTCGCCCACTGGACGAAAGCCGGACTGTCCTTGCTGATGGCCGTTGATCCGGGCTGACCGGCGGCCGGCGCGAACGGGCCGGCCTGGGCGGAGCCGGCGAATGCCAGCCCGATGAGGGATGTGAGAAGAATGGTACGCATGCAGACCTCCTTGCAGCGCCGGCAGCACCCGCCGGCGAATTGCGGAAATCCGATGATCTGAAACAAGCGGGAAGCGACGCACGACCTGCGCGGAAGAACGACCGGGCAACGGAAATACGCACCTCCGCCGCCCACCGCAGCCATCGGTCAAATGCATCAGGCCGGTCTCCGGGCTCGCGAGGAAAATGTGCGATCCGCCTTCCCATGCATGGCGCACAGTGGCTGATTGGATCGCTACGACTCGCTTACCGTTGCGGGGGCAGCGCCGGGATCGCGACCTGATTGCAGGCACTCACCGGACTTCCCGTTTCACCCCTCGCAGCGAATGCTGGTCAGGGCACCTGAAGCACGCGCAGGGTAGCCGCCAGCCTCACCTGTCGTCAATGACAATACTCGATGCAGGGTCAAAAAAAACCGGGGCACTCGGCCCCGGTTCTGGTCAAACACGCGATGGATCAGGCAGTTACCATCTTCGCCTGACCGCCGCCGTAGGTCGTCAGTCGGGTCGGCGTCCCGCCCTTCTTCAGGCGCACCGCGCAGTACTTGAACTCCGGAATCTTGCCGAACGGGTTCAGCGCCGGATTGGTCAGCATGTTCCAATGTTCACAAGATGCTCGTAGTACCCGGCCACGCTAACCTGGAGCACCTGGCATTACACTGAGGAGATCGGTCACACATGCCGGTACTATTGGACAAGGGCGTTCTCCAATTTGCGACCTTTGCGAAGTACGCCGTCGCTTTTCCCGGGATGTCGCGTTCCATCTTGACCCGCGCGAATTCCATCCGCAGCCGGGCAATCTCCATCTACCGACGCTCACCTGCGCACTGTCTGCGCCCGCGAACTTACCCCGCCGGCTGGCCTTGATCCAGTTGGACAAGGTCGATCGACCACGCCAAATGTCCTGGCCGCCCCAGCGATGCTCTGCTTACTCTCGATCTGCCCCACCGCTTCCTGCTCGAACTCCAACATATGGCGCGTCTCTCGGGCGCGATCCTCGGCGCCGTCATTTCTGTTCTCCTTACCTGCATTGTGAATCACTCATCAGCAAGGAATACGGCTTCTGGGGGCAAGGTCTGTCCCGCACTCCGACGGATTCAGTTCAGATATCGAGTGTCGCCGTCGGCAATGCCGCAAGCAGGCCGACCAGTTCAGCCTGACGTTCGACATCGACTTTTACGAACACTTGTTTGAGTTGAGTGCGTATCGTGCCGATCGATACATGGTGGCGGTCGGCGATTTCTTTCAGGGTGTACCCCTCGGCCACTGCGACCGCCACTCGTGCTTCGGCCGGTGTGAGGTCGAAGGTCTGGGCGACAATCAGCGGGTCAGGGCGCACACGTACTTCAGGGTCGTGCAGCATCACCAGCGCGACCGATCGCGCGCCGAAAGCCCCCAGGCTACGCTCAGGTCGGGCGGCGATCAGATAGGCGATCAGCGGCTGCTGACCGATGGCTCGGCTTACGCGCAGTATGATTTTTTCACGCGGTTCGAGCGCATCGTGATAGCTCGACTCACCGGCCAAGCGCAACGCACGCAGGGCAAGGACGAGTTGCATATCGTCGTCGCGCCTTATGCAGGCGAGCAGGCCGTCGCGCTCGGCCAGTCCGCTGCCAGTGTCGAGCAGACGACGTCCGCCGGGGTTGCTGAACAGCACGCGCCGCTGGTCGTCGACCACAATGACCGGTTGCCGCATGCGGTCGATCACGGTCATGCCGGCACTCGCTTCGCGTGCGAGGTGTTTCTGCGAACGCCACAATTCAACCGCCTTGCCCAAATGCACGCCCAACCTTCGCGCGATGGCCAGTTCGTCGGTCGAGAGCGGCGTTGAGCCGGTCTGGCGAAAAATCCCGAAAATGACCGCCAGCTCCGTGTCCTGAAACACCTTGCTTGCGCTGACGTAGCGGCCGCCCGACGGGATCTGGAAGTCTTGGTAGAAGCTGCTGCTAGCGACATACTCTTCGTCGAAGTGCTCATGGCAACGCATCCACTGGCCGACCTCAAGCTCGCCGAGTAAGCGCCAGCGCGGATCGACGTGGTGCCAAGTCTGTATCCACTGCAAGACCGCCTCAGGCGGCGCGTGCCCGCTCTCGAAGCTGAATGCCAGTGCGCCCGTCTGCAGGCTGAGCCCCCCAAACTGAATTCCCCATGCGTGAAAGAACTGGACCAGCGGCTCGAATGCCTCACCCCAGGTCAGTACCCCTTGGGCCGCCTGATAGAAGCGCGTGACGGCTGCATCGAAAGTGCCATCGTCCATGTGGACGGATACCGCGTCTGAACTCATGTGAAAGACCTCAAATATTTAACCTTAACCAACTGTATTTATTTGTTTTATTGTATTCCGAACTGTCCTCGCAATAAATAAAACGGGAACGAAACAGTTACTTACATTCAGCAAGGGTGCTTCCTCTGTATGACAAAACAGCCTCTTTTCAATGCTGCCAACAGTAAAACTCTGAAGGGATGAAGCGCCCTGCTTCACCGGATGCTCCAACTATGCTGAACCCGCTCGTGTCAGGCGACACGACAAACTGACCCCCTGACGACACGAGGAATTGACCCCCTTCGTGGAAGGAGGTCGAAGCGGAAGACGTTCTCGAACAGTCTCTCGGGTCCGAACGGACCGAAGGGAGGAGGCGACGCAGACGCCTGAGGATGTTCAGACGATGCTCAAACTGGCATCGCTGGGCTGGGGAGCGAAACGCATCAGCCGGGAGTCGGGCATTCGCCGAACGGGGGCAACCTCATTCTCACTCCCTCTGCTTCTAACGTCAGCAAAAACACATCCAAGAACTGAGTCATAGGCTAATCCCTATCTAGGATGAAACTTCTATGACACGCATTCTCCATCTCCCAAATGGGTGATGGAGAACGTCAAGTCGCACCTTATCCTTTGCCTGTGAAGTGAAAAAATACGCGAAAGGACATCACGCAGCTATTGCCGCGTGAACGGAGGTGAAACATGGCGCCCGATATATATTTACTCTATCAGTTCATCATCCTCGTAATCTTGCGGCTGACTCCTTTCAAGAGAACTGCACGATGAACCTAGTCGGTGTTGCATCCTTGATGAAATATCGTTTCCGCCGAAAATAGAACTCTTGATAACAAAAAGCCGTGTCTCTCTTAGATTTTCGAGGTGTGAGGATGGCCCCAATTCGTTTGATTCTTGTCTCTACCCTTATTTCTTTTACCGCGATTGAGAATACGAACGCAGAAGATCGTTGGAAAGCAAATGCATTTGTTGCTAACGGAACCACTTGCTCTAGTAAAGGCGGAGAGTTTTTTCAAGAGTACGATGGGACGCCATTTCCTTCAAAGGATGATGAAAACCAGGACCTGAGCGACTGCGAAGATGGCGACATGACTCTGTTCAACGGAATTCTCTGTGCATCTGGTGAAGCTGCTGGATGTGATGCGGTACGAAATTCAAGGACAGCGGATGGCAGAATGTGGAGATCACCTCGCAGAGCTCAAACAAACAATCTTGGGACTGGCGACTCAGGCGGAGCCAAAGCTTTCTCTCCAGACATGCAGTTAGGCGTTTTGCTATACGCGATAGAGAGAAACGACACGGATTTACTTCAAAACTGGTTTAGGTGGCTTTCTGACAATCGCCCATGCCTATTAGAAAACCCTGCTGGCGGCTGTCTATATCGAGGATTGCCACGCTACTGTATTGCAACCGAGTGTACGATGCGCCCCATTGATCGGGATATCGATGCAGCGGTTTACAGTTGGTTGGTAGGGACACCACCTGACGGCATAAACAATTACAACGACATTGTTGTTGAAATTACCGCATTCCCCCTCTTTTTTGTACTCCCATTCGAACTCATCTACCTAAATATTCCAGTTGGCGAGAAAGTTTATCGTGAGGCGCAGTTGAATGGACCGGGTTACCCTCGACATGTGAACGCTGTTAGGGCTTGGATATTAAATAAGATCAATCATGCAGATGCGCCAAGAGCGCGCGATGCACTCGCACTCATCGCATCGCAGGAACCTAACAACGCCTTCTTTCAGTACTTACACGAGGGCCCCACCCCACGCGTCAGGGAGCTGATTACGTCATATTGCCCCACCGCAGAACAAGCATCGCAAAGCACCCGTTTTGAATGGATGTGGGAGCAGGGTAATTCTGCAAGTTGGTCGAGGCCATACCGAGACGGCGCAGGAAACATTAGTGCGGCATTGTGGGACTGTATCGCGCTTCGAAATCTAGTCGGCGACGCAACACTTGGCCACGGCGCAAGCATACGGGAAATGGCGGCTGTAAATATTGCACTCAATCTTCTTTCAGAAAACGAAATCCCCATAGGCAAGACGCCTCAAACCCTGGAGTTTGCGCCGCTGGTTGATTCCTTTCTTGGCGAAAATGCTCCATCGCTTGTTCTACATGCCAGTTCCGGCCTTCCTGTAGAACTGGAGTCGGGCACGCCAAACGTTTGCACGGTGGGTATCAATGGACTTAGGTTGATCGCTATCGGGACCTGTGAGCTCACTGCCAGTCAATCCGGCAACAGCAGCTACGCATCTGCTACGCCGATCATGAGAAGCTTCTCTGTACTCGCCATGCGTAGCATTCAAAACATTGATTTTACTGCCCCATCAATGATGAATGCGGGCTCCCAAAGTGAGCTTGTTGCAAGCGCTACGTCCGGCCTCATTGTCAGTTTTCAAAGCATTACGCCATCCATCTGCACGGTACTCGGGAACACAGTTGTGTCGCTCAATACAGGGACCTGCACTGTTGAGGCTTCCCAGGCAGGCGATGAGAGGTATCTGCCCGCAAATATAGTTACCCAAAATGTGCAGATCGGCGTAAGTCAAGGCGGATCCGGAAATGACGATGGCGATGTGCCGCTTCCCGGATGGGCGCTTGCCACGTTGGGAGCTGCCCTCGTTCGCTTCGCATTAAAAAATGCGTAATTGCAGCTTACACAAGAAAGTTCGAATTTCGTTTGTCTGTTGTTCAGTGATAGTAATCAGTAGAAATGTAGAACAACTGATCTTTTGACTTGCCTCCTACTAACTAATTCTTGGAGATTCGATATGTTTAATAAGCAAATAGCCGTTTTTCTTTTGGGTCTTTGTGCCACGCAAATCTCAATAGCTGGACAGGACGCCTCTGGAAAGATAACTTCAGTTGATTCAGTCTTGCCAGGTCAGATCTGGGTACGACTGGGTGGTTTCACAGATTCACGCTGCGATGAAAATAGAATAAAGATAATCGAGAGCGCGCCCCAATTGGGCGGTAGCGTATCGGAGTTCAAGGAATTGCAAGCAATGGTTCTACTTGCGATTACCTTAAACAGAAATGTTGCGATTGGTTATGAGCCTGTTGGACCGACGGGCACGGCTGTCGACGCATGCATCGGGTATCGTATTGTTATAAATGACGGCCTCAACTAACGCAACGAGTTCCGATCATGCGAGGAAATTTTCGATTTTTGGCACCGGGAACGAAAAGGCATAAGACTTTGCCCTCACGATCCACCTCATCGATTATTGGCGTTTTTCTGTCCTTGATGGCAAGCGCACCATCAATTGCTCGCGCTGAAAAGGTTGTAGATCAGCTGCATTTAGATTTCCCGACCAGAACGGAGACTGTTTGCTTAGGGACCGAGGTTGACTTTTTTGGAAAAACCTGTGTTCCAAGCGGGTATGACACGCTGACAGTTCGGCACTCTAATTCTTATTCAATTTCACCAAAGACAGACTATAGATTTTGCGCATACCGGGTAACGGAATTGTCTGGAAATCCAAGCGCAGCGGGTGCATGGTTTGATGATAATCTTTCGTCCGAAGGTCGCGCTACTGTGAGTTACCAAGTTCCTTGCGGCGGCGGCGGCATATCAATTCAAACATTTCAAAGCCTCGTCGCTGTTGGCAAATTGGTATACAGCTATTTCTCAGCCGACGGAAATACTGCAGCGAGCGCAATTGATGCCTTGATAAACGCCCAAACAGTACTTGAGTACGCCGCCGCCTCGCAAGCTCTCTACGGCGTGTACTCGGATATCGAGGGCGTTATTGTTGCAGCCAATTCAAACTCCAACAACGCAGAGACTTGTGGTTTGGGCGACGCAGGAAATTGGCTTGATTCATATGCAGAAACGATTTCTGAAAGCGTCGGTGATGCGTGTGCGGCGGACTATGGCGACGGATGGCGGAATTTCAACAACGCGGCGCCCGCAATCAGCGGAGGAACACCGCAACTTGCTGCTGCTATTCTTCCCATCATTTCGGGCTTGCTACTGGATCATGATGACCCCACGAATCAACCCAGGCAGGCACAAACTATAGACTTTGCACCGATCTCCGATTTCTACTTCGGGGAAGGTGGATTTTCCATTTCACTTAACGCCTCATCTGGTTTGCCGGTTTCCGTTGAATCGACCACTCCTTCTGTTTGTCGCGTGGTCGAGTCCGGTTTTGCATTTGATCAACCAGGAGAATGCACTTTCGTGGCAACACAGTCCGGCAACGAAGAATTCAACGCTGCAGCAGCGATAACGCGCAGCTTCACCGTTCTCCCGGAACGGCTCGTTCAGCAACTTCCTTTTGCCGTCGGCGGCAGTCTTCGGGCCGGTGATTTAATTAGCATAAGCCCTCTTGGTGATTCAGGATTGCCGGTCTTGTTTTCCATCCTTACGCCTCAGGTTTGTGCAGTTCAAGGTAATAACGTCATCGCGGTTCAGCCCGGCGAATGCAGGGTTTCGTTTTCAATTGATGGAAACGCGGCGTATCGCCCAGTACAGGCCACTTACGCATTTTCAGTGTCATCGGGCGGAATTGATTCGCCGGACGGCGACGTACCTTTGCCCGGCTGGGCGCTGGCCGCCCTCGGCGCCGCTCTGACCCGAGTCGCGGTTCGGCGGCACAGCGTCGTGTCGCCGGCAGGCTGAAGTGGCTTTGCACGCATGAAGTTCGGTACCAAGCACTGGATATTCCGACGCTCAGACACTGTTCACGGGGTGTCAGTGCCGTTGCAATCCGAAGTCATTCGTGATCCTTCAAAGAGCTTCGACGCATTTGGCCGGATCGAACGGTCGGCCCCACTTCGCCACGCCAAAGAATGTTCAACGGAGCGACACGAAAGATGACCCCCGCCTCTCAGGCGACGGATCAGAACCCCTCTTTGCCATGGCTCCGGATCGTCGGATTTGGCTCGGTTTTCTTGCTGCTCCAGGTCACGTGGTCAGTGCTGGAGGGCAGTGCCGTCTGGCGTACCTGGATGGAAACGCTGAACGTATCGGTCGCAACGATGTTCGTCGGGTGGATTGTCCCGGACGCAAATGTCATCGCCGAGGGCACCCGCATCCGGGCCACCGGGGGCGGTATCAACCTCGTTCAAGGCTGCGACGGCGTGGAATTGCTGTGGCTGATCACAGCAGCTTTTGCGGTGGCACCCCTGACGTGGCCCTGGCGGCTCGTCGGCTGGGTTGCCGGCCTCTTTCTGGCGTGGTCGCTCAACGTTGCAAGGATCACCGGACTGTTCTTCGCCTGGCGAACCGATCCCGCGTGGTTCGACTGGCTCCACAACTACGTGGGCCCCCTCGCACTGGTGCTTGTACTGGGCATGTACGTTCACACCGTCATGGCCAGGGCGCCGGTCCCTGAGGATGCGTCTGCACAATGGTATCGGTGATGTCTCGGTGAGCGCACCGATTCTGGCACTCCGGCTTGTTGCGTCAGCAAGCCTGGTAGCCATTCTTGCCATATGGCAGGGGGAAGCGCTGATGGCGCACCTGCTGGGCCCCATTCGCATGGTGATCGATCTGATCGACCACAATCATGTTGTTCGTGTGCTGCGGATTGACCGCGTTGGTGCTGACACTGTGATCTACATGAAGGCCGGCATTCGCAGTCTGATTGTCACCGGCTCGCAGGTGACTTTTGCCAACCCGCGAGCGGAGGCTGTCGTGACCACACCGCTTGGCGCTTTTTTGATTGCGCCCAGTGTCCTGGTCACCCTGGTACTGGGATGGCCAGCAAGAAATTACCGCGCGTGGGCGCTCAGGCTTCTCGTGATGGCCCCACTTGCTGCGGCGCTCTTCGCAATCGACGCGCCGTTGGTGCTGGACGCCTATCTTTGGGAACTACATCGGGACGCTCATGCGCCTGACGCCACCTCACCCATCCTCGCCTGGAAGGCATTTCTTGCGCAAGGGGGTCGCTTCATTCTGGGCGGGCTTGCGGCCTTGATCTGTCTGGCGCCGACATTCCGGCAAAGGCCGTAGCGGCTAGACCGTGCGTCTGCGTCCATTTTTCAACAAGGCCGGTGCAACTTTTGCAATAAATACAGAGAACTGCGCTTCAAGCTCACAAGAAAAGGGCGCCCTGGGCGCCCTGAATTCATCTGTTACCGCTTCCAATAGGGATCAAATACGATTTTGCCCACCGGGTAGGTTTTGGTTGACCTGCCCGCCGCCGTCAGCCTCGGT